>JAFMBH010000003.1 GCA_017858735.1 Bacteroidota bacterium | reverse complement strand
ATCTTAGTGGAGGCAGGCGCGTCATTGCAACCAATGAATGTTAAAATTCCTGCGGCTTACTCTAAATTACATTTTTCAAGCCATAACTGGAATTTTCATACTGTTCCTCAGAAAAGGGTGAATAACAGAAAAATGTATCAACCAAGAGGAAAGTTGATGGGCGGTTCAAGTGCTGTTAATTGCATGGCCTACATCAGAGGAAATGCAGAAGATTATAACGATTGGTCAAAATGGGGTAATGTTGGTTGGGCTTACAAAGATCTTTTGCCCTATTTTAAAAAATCAGAGCAAAACAAGAATTTTGAAAATGAATATCATGGCGTTCGTGGTCCACTTTCAGTTTCGTACAACCGTTTTGAAACTCCTTTAACTAAAGCTTTTATTGAGGCTAATGAAGAAATGGGTATCCCTCATAATCTTGATTTTAATGGAGAAGTTCAAGATGGTGCAGGAAAATTTCAATTTACTATCAAAGACGGTGTGAGGCACTCGACGTATGAGTCTTTTATAAAACCCATTTTGGGTAGGCCTAATTTGCGCTTATTATCTAATGTACACGTGGCTGGCTTAAGTTGGGAAAAAGATAAAGTGGTTGGCATAGAAGTATTTACCGATGTTAAAAATAATATCAGGGAAGTAATCAAGGCAAAAGAAGTCATTCTTAGTGCCGGCGCATTCCAGTCTCCTCAGATAATGATGTTATCAGGGATTGGAGATAAAGATTATTTGAAGGATAAAGGTTTAAGTTGCCGTTTAGATTTGAAGGGGGTCGGAAAAAATCTGTCTGATCACTTGTTTGTCAATCTTAATGTTTTGTGCAACCAGCGAATCACCTACAATAATGTAGAAAGAATTCCATGGGTTATTCCAAATATTATTAAATATCTCGTTTCAAAGTCTGGTCCCCTTTCAGCTAGTCCACTCGCTGCTTGCTCGTTTCTTAGAACCCTTCCCGAATTAGATAGACCTGATATTCAATTTCATTTTGCGCCGGTGGCAGGTAAGGATATCCACGATTTTCCATCGCTTCCAAAAGAAGAAGGGTTTACTATTTTGCCTACTTTGCTCAAACCTAAAAGTCGCGGATTTGTTGGATTACAATCTTCAAATCCGTTGGATGCTCCCCTTATTGATCCTCAATATCTCAGTGATGCGGGGGGAGAAGATCTTAAAACTTTACTTAGAGGTGTTAAATGGGCTGAAGCTATATTACTGTCTAATGCGTTTGAGCCTTTCAGGAAGAGTAATACCTTAAACTTTCCTGGAATCTTTAATGATGACGAGGAAAGGATACAACATATATTGAATTTTTGTGAAACAGTTTATCACCCTTGTGGAACTTGTAAAATGGGTGTGGATGACGAAGCCGTCGTTTCTCCATTTTCACTTAGAGTCAATGGAGTGGAAGGATTGAGAGTGGTGGATGCATCGGTAATTCCCGAAGTTACTTCAGGAAATACCAATGCACCCGTTATTGTTGTGGCCGAGAAAGCCTCAGACCTAATTAAATTTAATGATTAATAATTTCGGGAGTTTTTATTAAACATTAAATCTAAAATGCATGATATCACCATCAAGGACAGTATATTCTTTCCCTTCTACGGACATTTTTCCAGCTTCTTTAACTTGAGCTTCAGACTTGTAATGTATGAAATCTTGATAATGAATAACTTCTGCTCTAATGAAGCCCTTTTCAAAATCAGAGTGAATTACACCGGCAGCCCCGGGAGCTTTTGTTCCTTTGGTAATAGTCCAGGCGCGTACTTCCTTTTCCCCGGCAGTGAAGTAAGTTACCAGGTTTAGTAATTGATAACTTTTACGGATTAACCTATTCACGCCAGGCTCTTCCAGTCCCATTGCTTCTAAAAATTCCTTTCTTTCCTCTACGGAATCCAGGGCAGCTATGTCCGCTTCGATGCCAGCACATATAAGAATAATTTCCGCAGGTTCTCCTTCAATGGCCTTTTCAAATTCACGTGTAAGTTTATTTCCATCTGGGAAGGAATTTTCATCCACGTTGCAAACGTATAATATAGGTTTGTCTGTTAATAGCATCATTTCAACAAGGATAGCTTTACCTTCATCGTCGGTGTCAAAATTTCGTGCAGGCTGGCTATTTTCAAGGTGTTTTAGCAAGTTGGAACAATGTTCCACTGCTCTAACATCTTCTTTATTACCGCTTTTAGCTTGTTTTTTATATTTATCTAACCTTTTCTCAACGGTTTCAATGTCCTTTAGAATTAATTCCAAATCAATGATTTCCTTATCTCTGACAGGATTTACACTTCCGTCAACATGAACAACATTATCGTCTTCAAAACAACGAACTACATGTAATATGGCATCAACCTCCCTAATATTACCCAAAAATTGATTCCCAAGACCTTCACCTTTGCTTGCTCCTTTTATTAATCCGGCAATATCTAATATTTCAACGTTGGTGGGGAGCACATTTCGTGGATTGATTAACGCTGCCAGTTGATCCAGTCTTTCATCAGGAACTACAATCATTCCGATATTAGGCTCCTTTGTTGCAAAAGGATAATTAGCTGCCAATGCGCCGGCAGATGTCAGCGCATTAAACAAAGTTGATTTTCCAACATTTGGTAAACCTACAATACCACATTTCAAACCCATGTTATTTTATTTTAAGGATGCAAATATAAAAAACCAAAATTCATTATTAGAAACTTATTTTAAAACTTAACTGTTTATTGTATTATTTTATATTTTTCTAATGAATTATTTGGCTCACGCATTTTTGTCGGGTAAAGATCCAGATTTCCTTCTGGGAAATATTACCGCTGATTTGTTAAAAGGTAATATCCATAAAAATCTTGCTGAAAAGGTTTCTGATGGCGTTATTCATCATAGGAAAATGGATATTTTCACAGATAACCATCCTGATTTTCAAACTTGTTTGCCCGTTCTTTATCCTTTACACGGTAAATATGCCTCAGTAGTCCTTGATATTCTTTTCGATTATTTTTTAGTCAAAAACTGGCATTACTTTTCCAGCATTTCACTGGAAGAATTTTCTGCAGATACTAATAAGCTATTATTAGAGAATATTGAAAAATTACCAGATTTGTCGCAAATTCAATTAAGAGCAATGATTCAAGGTAACTGGCTTTTACACTATGGGCATTATGAGGGTTTGTCGTATTGTTTTTTGAGATTAACCAAACGGGTTGCCCAGCCTCAATGGTTGGAAAGTTGGCACGTTAGTCTTCAAAAAGAAGGGGATACTATAGAAAAATCTTTCCTTTCTCTTTTTCCCGATATGATTGAGTATTCAAAAAAACAGGCTAGCCTTCGAAATGTAGTGATATGGTAAATGTCCTGGAAAGTATTTTTTCAAGTATCGTTGATTCTGAAAGATTCTTATTGAAAATCAGTGTGTTTCCCATTCCCTGCGAAATTTTTAATTCAGGGGAAAATATGAAGAAGGGTAAAAATATTTGAAAACCTACGCCTGTCTCAAAGGAAAAATCATTGGGAGCTATTTTCACCAGGGTTTCTGCCTGTTTTGTTCTGGAATCGCTGGCAACATCAAATGAATATTTCAAACCTGCTAATAAAAATAACCTTACATCATGATAAGGTTCAGATTTATACCTGAATTGAAAGGGTAATTCCACAAAAACGGATTCTACTTTTCTATTACTTGCGTAACCCGGATATTGATATTTCAGTCTTTTTTCAGCAAAAGATAATGTTGGTAAAAATCGAAAATCAAAATAATTGCCCATCTTTAAATTTGATACAATCCCTACGTTAAAACCTGATCCCCCCAATCCCTGAACAATTCTTATACTATCGTGCTTTAAAAATTCACTCGATTGATAAGTTCTGAATCTGGAATTATTAATAGCAAAGGTGAATCCAAAGTAATAGTCATTTTGGTTAAACTGCTGATAGTTAGGATTATGAACACTGCCCCGTTGACTTAAAACCAGAAATGGACATATCAAAGCAAAATAAAAAAGGACTATTTTTCTGCTAAATAAGCTGAACATATTCCGAAAGTTAATGGGTTGCATCGAATTGGTTTAAAGCCATTTTTACCTAAAACATCAAGAAATTTTTCCCCCGATGGAAAGGCCTGGACTGATTCATATAGATATTGGTAAGCTCTTGGGTCTTTCGATGTTAAACGACCAATCAGGGGTAAAATGTATTTGAAATAGAAATTAAATACTATTTTGAATAAAAAAAAGGAAGGCTGGCTAAATTCTAACACAACTATTTTACCTCCTTTTTTTAAAACCCGATGCATCTCCTTTATACCTTTATCCAGGTTTTCAAAATTTCTTACGCCAAAGGCTACGGTAATAGCGTCAAAGGAACCTTCGTCGAAAGGTAGATTTTCAGAATCTCCTTCCAATAAAGTTATTTTAGGTGTTAAGCCTTTGTCGCTTATTTTTTTTCTGCCAATAGATAACATTTCAACAGATATGTCCAAACCAATGATTGTACTTTTTGGGTAATATCGATTTAATGCTAAGGCTACATCTGCCGTTCCCGTAGCAATATCCAAGATATTTTGAATTTCTTCAGTGCCTAATAAGGATATAGCTCTTTTTCTCCAATATTTATCTATACCTAAAGAAAGAAAATGATTCAAAAAGTCATAATAGGGGGCTATTCTGTTAAACATCCTTGATACTTGACTCTTTTTAGTATCATCAGCCTGATAAGGTTTGATTTCCATGTTGATTCTTTTATGCCGCAAATATAGACAGATTATACGGGCTACAAAATGGATTTTTTTTGTTAAAAATTAGTCCGAAAATTTCTTAGATTTGTGGTACGAAAATTAATCCGTTCATACTGAAAACCTGATAAATAATTTAGATGATTCTTTTATTTTTCAGGATAACTAACAGCTGTAATGACTCCAGAAGACCGTATAATCCCTATTCAAATAGAGGATGAAATGAAATCAGCTTACATTGATTATTCAATGTCAGTTATTGTATCCCGTGCTTTACCGGATGTAAGAGATGGGATGAAACCTGTTCAAAGAAGAGTTCTTTATGCCATGTCTGATTTGGGACTAACGCATAATAAAGCGCATAAGAAGTCTGCACGTATTGTAGGTGAGGTATTAGGAAAATATCATCCTCATGGTGATACTTCCGTTTATGATACAATGGTGAGAATGGCCCAGGACTGGTCATTACGCTATCCCTTGGTCGATCCTCAGGGTAATTTCGGTAATATTGATGGTGACGGTCCTGCTGCCATGCGTTATACCGAAGCAAGATTAAAAAAAATCAGTGATGAGATTTTAGCCGATATTGATAAAGATACCGTTGATTTTACGCTAAATTTCGATGATTCTTTGGAAGAACCCTCCGTTTTACCTACCAAGGTTCCAAATTTGTTAATCAACGGTGCTTCAGGTATTGCTGTAGGAATGGCCACAAATCTTATGCCTCATAATCTGACAGAGGTTATTGACGGTATCGTCGCCACTTTAGCTAATCCGGATATTGATGTGGATGGTTTAATGCAATACATTAAAGCACCTGATTTCCCTACAGGTGGAATTATTTACGGTACCAAAGGAGTCAGAGAGGGTTTTGAAACAGGTCGTGGTAAAATTGTACTCAGAGGAAGAGCAGAAATTGAAACCTCTGCTTCTGGAAGGGAATCTATTATTATTACTGAAATTCCTTATCAGGTCAATAAATCAATGTTAGTAGCAAAAATTGCTGAACTCACCATTGAAAAAAAGATTCCAGGTATTTCTGACGTCAGAGATGAGTCTGCAAGACAAGGAATGAGGGTAGTTGTGGAGATAAAGAGAGATGCTATGGCTAAAGTAGTTCTTTCCCAACTCTACAAATATTCTCCTCTTCAAACTTCCTACGGTATCAACAATGTAGCTTTAGTTGGTGGCAGGCCAGAAATCTTATGTTTGAAGGACATGATTGTGGAGTTTATAAAATTCCGCCTGGAGGTCATTGTTAAAAGAACAAAATATGATTTAAAAAAGGCGAAGGAAAGAGCGCATATTCTTGAGGGTATCCTTATCGCTTTAGATCATTTAGATGAGGTTATTGCCTTAATTAGAGCAAGCAAAAATGTCGATGAAGCTAAAGAGGGCTTGATGTCTACTTTCGGTTTGTCTGAAATTCAGGCTAAAGCTATTCTCGAAATGAGGCTGCAACGTTTGACTGGTCTTGAGAGAGATAAAGTAAGAGCTGAATACAAAGAAGTAATGGATAGAATCGCTTACTATGAATCTATTCTGGCTTCTGAAGAAATTCAAAGGGAAATAGTTAGAACCGAACTTTTAGAAATTAAAGATAACTATGGTGATGCCAGAAGAACAGAAATTGTTGCCGCTGAGGGTGATATCAATCTGGAAGACCTTATAAAGGAGGAAGAGGTGGTCGTTACCATATCTAACCTGGGCTATATTAAACGTACCGCAGCCTCGGAATTCAGAACGCAGAGTAGGGGAGGAAGAGGTGCGAAAGGTTCGCGAACAAGAGACGAAGATTTTATTGTCAACATGTTCGTGGCCAATTCACATAATTATTTGCTCCTTTTCACGGAATCTGGAAAATGCTTTTGGTTACGTGTTTTTGAAATTCCAGAGGCAAGTAAATCATCAGCGGGCAGAGCTATTCAGAATATCCTCAATATAGCACAGGACGATAAGGTCAAAGCTTATATTAATATTCCAAATTTAAATGATAGTGAGTTTGTTAAAAATCATTATATCATTTTCTGTACCCATCTGGGGATTATTAAAAAAACAGCAGTAGAAGCTTATTCCCGCCCAAGAGTAGGAGGCATTAATGCCATTACCATCGCTGAAGGTGATATGTTGCTTTCAGCTACTTTAACAGGTGGAGATCATCAAATATTCCTCGCAAGTCGTCGTGGGTATGCCGTTCGCTTTCATGAATCTAAAGTAAGACCCATGGGACGGAATGCCACAGGCGTAAAAGGCATGGCGCTTTCCGGTGAATCTGATGCCATAGTCGGCATGCTTTGTATTAATCCTGCAGAAAGTGTTCAGGATACCATTCTTGTTGTTTCTGAGAAGGGAAATGGTAAAAGATCGGAGGTTGATGAATACAGATTGACCAATAGAGGTGCCAAGGGAGTAAAAACAATGCAAATTACTGATAAAACGGGTGCGCTCATTGCTATGAAAGCTGTTCAGGAAAATGAGGATTTGATGATTACTAATCGGTCTGGAATTATTATTCGTATGGCAGTGTCAACAATGAGAGTCATCGGTAGAGCCACTCAAGGCGTAAGAGTAATACGATTAGATGAAGATGATGCCATTGCTGATGTTGCCGTTATCCCCTATTCCCCAGAGATAGAGATGCCAGAGGGTGAGGAAAATATTGAAATTTCTATGGAAAATAACGAAAATAGTATCGATAACCCGGATATTTCAGACAATGACACTGAAATTCCTCAGGAATTATAATATTTTTGCAAAAACAATAATTTTGAACCCTAAATACGTTATTTAGGTAAATCATGTTTACCAAACAAACCTTAATGAACCATGAAAAAGTCATTTTTATTATCCTTTCTTTTAGTAGGAACTATAGTTTTGAATGCACAAGATTACAAATCGGAGTTTTCAAGCGCTAAAAAAGCCTTCATAGCTTTCCAATTGGACATGATTGGGAACAAAGCAAAATTAACCGATGCCGTTACCGCAATTTCTAAAGCAGTCACCTTTCAGGAAGCTACTCTTACTCCTGAAGCTTTTTTAAAAAGTGGTGAGATTATGGCTGAACTCGCTAATCAGATTGTTACCACTAAACAGTTAGGTGTTGGTTCATTGGATGATTTGCCTAAAGTAGATAATCCGGAATTAATTGCTTATGAGCATTTTATGAAGGCAATGGATATGGCGGTAAAGCCTGCAGATAAAAAGAAAACCTTAAAACTTATTGGTGCCCTTCAAAATTCATTAAGTAATATTGGGGTTTATAATTACGATGAACAGAAATATGAAATGGCTTTTAAAGACTTTTCAACCGTTATTGTGATTCACGATATGTTAAAAAAAGCTGGAGAAGTTAGTACACTAGATATCGAAGCTGATTATTTAAATCAGGTGTATATCTCTGGTTTAGCGGCTTTTAATGGTGGCTTTGATGCAGACGCAGAGAAGTATTTTACTATGCTTGCAGACAAACAATACGATAAGCCTGCTATTTATGAATCTTTATACAACCTAAAAGCTAAAAAGACTTCCCCAGAAGAGGCCTATCCGATTCTTGAAAATGCCCGCAAGCAGTTTCCTGATGATTTATCATTGCTTTTTGTCGAAATCAATCATTATCTTAAGTTACAGAAAATGAATGAATTGATAGAGAGATTGGAAACAGCTATTAAAATGGAACCGTCTAACGTTTCTCTCTATTCCGTTATGGGCAATGTTTATGATAATCTGCACCAGAAAACAATGAAAGATAATGGTGACCTCACCGTTGCTGAAGGTTATTTTACAAAATCTCTGGAATATTTTAATAAGGCCATTGAAATGGATCCTAAAAATGTAGAGGCTCTTTACAGCATTGGTGCTCTTTATTACAATAAGGCTGCGGTAACTTCTCAAAAAATGAATTCACTAAGTGAAGATTATTCTAAAGAAGGTCTTAAAAAGTTTAATGATCTTAAAGCTCAGGTTTTCAAACAGTTTGATGAATCTTTACCTTACTTTCAAAGGGCTGAAGCGCTCAACCCAAATGATACCAACACATTAATTGCTTTAAAAGAAATATATGCTAAAAAGGATCAATTAGATCTTAGTAAAGAATTTAAAGCAAGATTGGAGTTAGTTCAAGGAGGTGGGAAAAATGACAAAAGTTATTTTCCTAATAACTAATTAGCTCTGTATTTATTTTTATTGGCCGCTTTTGCTCTTTGGCGAAAGCGGCCAATTTATTTTTTTTGATTTTATTCCTTTTTTGCGTACATTTCAGCCTTATTTAATATTCCGATAGTAACCTTAATATTATGAAATTCATTCATTTGTGTTTTTTTTGGTTAGTATATAGCTGTGCTATCAATGTGTCTTTCCTATCTGCTCAATCTACCTGTGAAGTTCCTTGTTCAAGGAATGATTGTGGGGCAGTAAATTATGACGTTTCTCCCATAGATTCCTTGGTTTGTGAAGGTTCTATTTTGCGATTCAAAAATAATACAGCGATTCAAACATATACCGGACTCGTTATTCGATGGGGAGATGGTAAGCAAGATACTGTGTACCAATTAAATGATTTCTTTCATAAATATGATTTACCTGAATCTTTGAAAGCGTCCTGTCAAAATGACACAATTTTAAGTTTAACTGTATGTATTACTGCATTCAAACAATGTAACGAAGGATTTTCTTGTAGCCAAAAAGTTCAATCTTTTCCAATAAAGATTGCCCTAAAACCTAAAGCTGCATTTATACCCTCTGCGACTACGGCATGTGTTGGAGCAAGAATTAATTTTCAAAATAAAACTTGTTTCTCAAATGCTGCTATTTATACCTGGCGATATTCTACTTTTCGTATCACCAATATTAGAGATATTAATCTGGATTATGATTTACCCGGTCAATATGAAGTAGAACTAACCGCAAGAAATAGTTGTGGTGCTGATTCAGTAAAACAGATTGTTACCATTCTGGAAAAACCAAAAGCTGATATTGTTATTGATACACAGCAGTTTTGTTATCCAATTTCGGTGAGGTTGAAAAATAAACAAACAAACTCCTCTGATGGTGTTTGGAAAATCACAGGAGATACCTCCGTCTGGGAGTCTGTCCTTTCCTTTCCTACCGGCGATTCAACATGGATAAGGTTTAAACGCTTGGGTGCTATTAATATAAAACTGTTTACTTCTAATGGTTGTGGGTCCGATTCTATTTCTATGCCCTTTATTCTTAAATCAACGCCTTTTTTTAAAACTGATTCAGAGGTAAATTTATGTCAGGAGGGTTTCGTTTCTCCCGAATCGTTGCTTTTTACTTATGATAAACTAAGAATAAATTCTCTTATTTGGAAAGTTAATAATGAAAGTCCTTTTACAGCCCAGGGAAGTACCTTCCAACCAGCGTTGTTTAAAAAAAATGGGACGATAGACCTTCAAACTAATGGCCAATGTGGTTCCTTTCAACATACTATTAGAATACAAGTATTTCCTAAGGACACATTGAAATTATCAAAAAAAGCAGTGGCATTTTGCTCCAATGATGCTCCGATTCAATTAACAGCTTCTCCCGCGGGAACCTGGTCAGGTTTTGGTATTTCTTCGACGGGATTGATTGACCCTTCTCTATTCCTAAATAAAACAAAAGGAATCGTTTATTTTAATGCTTCAAATCCTTATTGCACCCTGCGTGATTCTGTTTCTCTTTCCATTACTGACGCTATGACAGTAGCTTTGGCTCCTGTTTCACCTCTTTGTGAAAATGAAGAGTTCACACCTGTTTATGCAGTAAACGGTGTTTTTACAGAGGTAAAATGGATAGTTAATGGGGGTTCTGTTACAAATTTCATTAGTTTGAACCCTGGAAAAATAAGATTTTCCAGTCCTGGCGTGTTTGGTATTACCCTGCAAGCTACTAATGCCTGTGGAACTGTTTTTGATACAACTACCGTAAGGGTTTTTTCTAAACCCATTATGGAGTCTTTATCTGTTTCCACCGCGTGTATTGGTGAAAAAAGTGACCTAAAATTAAGATTGTCCAATAGAGATAACGAGGCATTGAAAATCTCTATTTCTTTGTCGGGTTCCCCTCTTTTTGATACCATTATTACCGGAAATACATTGATCTGGTCTTTTAGACCATTCGCCAACGTTGGGAATTATCCGTTAAAAGTAGTTGTTTCAAAAGGGGCAAATTGTGCGGCGGAACTCATTTCTGAATTAAAAATTATTCAGAAACCTAGTCTTTCTCTGGCTAAGTTAAACTCCTTTTGTTCTAATATTGAGTTTATTCCCTCTCTTACCACAGTAGGTTCCTATGAATCACTAAAATGGTCTTTTCCTGGTGGTATTCCGTCTTCTTTTGTAGGATTGAATCCAGGTAAAGTCAAATATAATATCACGGGTAAGTTTACCGTAAAAGTAGAAGGGGAAAGTTCCTGTGGATTATCTATTGATTCTCTTGTGCTCGATGTTATTGAACAACCTAGTATTTCTCGATTTACAGCAACCCCTGTTTGTTTAGGCAATGAATCATCTGTAAGTATGAAATGGTCAAATCTTTCAGGTAATCCCGTTAAAATTCAATTATTTCAATCGGGAAATATTTTATTAGATACTGTAGTGAGAGGTGATTTTATAGATTATAAGTATCTCCCTCCCAAAATAGATGGTTTTTATCCTTTAACCTTGCTCACAACCTCTGGAAATCAATGTAAAGGTGAATCCAGGACAGAGGTAAATGTTTATTCTTCTCCACCAGTTTCCATACTGGATTTAAAAAGTAATTTATGTGTTGCCACAGATAAGATTGAACTAAAGGCAAATCCCACAGGTGGAAAGTTTTCTGGTTTAGGCGTCATTGATTTATTAAATGGTAAATATCAGTTACCCATAGGTACAGGTATTTCGAATCGTTGGATTTATTATGATTATACCGACAGTGGTGGATGTAAAGGCAGGGATTCTATCTTTTTGAAAGAATTAAAACAATCACCCACACTATTATTCGAAAACCTTATTCCTTCTTATTGCAAAAGTGATAAATGGATCGAATTTAAAGTAAAACCAACAGGAGGATTATTTATAAATAAAAACGGACCTGTGGTGGAATCGGTTAATAAAGAAATTGGGCTGTATCGGTTTAAACCTTTAACGTCAGGTGAATTTGCCATTTCTTATCGCTATAGTGATAATTCTGGTTGTTTAGATTCGTTAGATTGGAAATATTCTGTTTCTGATAAATTTCCGTTCGACCCTGCTGTAGATACTTTTATTTTATCAGGACAGAAACTAATCATTGGAAAACCTCCTGTACCAGGATTTTCTTATCGTTGGTTTGATGGTTCAACCCAATCTACTTATGCGGTGGAAGACCCAGGTATTTATACCCTGGAGGTATTTAATGTGGCTTCGGGATGTTCTGCAATAGACACCGTTAAAGTGTCTTTTGGAGGTGTGAACAGTGTTAAGGAATCTTTACAAAAATTAAGTTTATTAGAAGTTTATCCCAATCCATGCAGTGATTATCTTTATTTAAGAAATAAAAATATAGATAAGCAGCAAGCTAAATACCCACTAATTCGTGTCCTGGATGTTTATGGTAAAGTACTGAAGACCGTTGAATTTTCGGATTTTGATGGGGAGATGATGCTCGATGTAAGTTCTCTTCCAAGTGGTATGTATTTTATTGAAGGCTATGGGAAAACGCAACGGGTAATTAAGATATAATGAATGCCTAGAACTCTTTTAATTTATATTTTTCTATAATCCATTGGCTTCCCTGGAAATTGTTTTCAACCTGAAACCCAAAATAATTTCCCATTGGTTTGGGTAAGGTGGTTGTTAATAGTGTACTATCGTTTAACCTAAACTCAAACTGGTTTTTATCTTTCTTAATTTTTAATCTTACTTTCTTTATATTCCTTTTCAATTCAATGAAGCCAGATTTAATGTTTTCTTTATTGTTTTTAAGCTGCCATTCACCAGAAGAATTGATGATTAATGTCCATTTATTATTCATTTGGGAGGAAAAAATGATGCCGAATTCACCACTCTCTTCTGACAATGGTATGGTAAGAAAACAAGAAAATTGATAATTAGCCGAGGGAGATAAATTAAAAGGGTACATTCTGAACAATGAACTATTGAAAACAAGATTTTCGTTTTCATTGATGAATGAACCACTAAGATTTTTATTGAAGGGGCTATTAGCTTGAAATGCATCTAAAAAGGAAAATAGATTTGAACTATATTTTTTCACGACGCTTCTCATTTCCTCCGATTCAATACGGGAATTAAAATCGCCTTTTGTTAAAAAGGGAGGAATGGTAGCACCATTAGAAAGAAGTATTTTTGCCAAATCTGGTAAATCTAATGCAAGCGTGTAAAGTAAAGGAGTAATTCCCTTTGAGTCAGAAAAATCAGGATCTGCCCCAGCAAGGAGTAGTTTATTTACCAGGTATTTGTTATTCATGGTAATGGCAAGGATAAGAGGTGTTTCACCATTTTTATCCTGGCGAGTATCCATGTTTACACCTTGTTCGGTAAGATAATCCAAAACTTTGGGTTGATTGAAAGCTACAGCGGTCCAGGGAGCTGACCAACCTTTCAGCGATGGATTTTCTGTGTTTTTTTCCTGAACGTCCAGAGGTATTTCACCCTTCTCATTTAAAAATTTAAGTAAATCAAGATCTCCATTTACAATAGAAAGTATAATTGGACTTGTATAATCGTGTTTTTCAATGGTTATAACTTGTTGTTCAGGGTTGCGATAATCGGCACAGGCAAGAACCATTTTTTTAACTTCTTGTCTGTTTCCTTTAACCATTTCTAAAAGTAGGGGAGAGCCGTTACATTGAACAGGAGGTGAAACAATAGCGGGAATAGCAAAAACTACGGTTAAAATAAGAATAAAAAGCCCGGCAAACATAACCCATTTCCTTTTGGGTTTTTCTTTTTTGATAACAGAATCTTTTTTTGGTTTTCCTACTATTAAATTGTCCAAAATAGAAATCTCATCATCATTATCCTCTAAAAAATCAGTGTTAATCATTCCTTTATGATAGGATGTTTTACTGTTTTTTGCGTTTACTATTTCTTTGGGACTTATCTTTTCGCCCAGATTTAAAAAAGATATGAGCTTTTCAGATGAATCTATCCCTACACTTTCGTCTAAGGCTTCCTTAAAAAGGGCAACGCTTAATTTTCTGTTATTCAATAGAGAAAATAAATGATTGATATCATTATAAGGAATGACTAATTGAAGTTGAGATTTATTTTCTTTAATGGTTTTTTCCTTTTCTACTATATTTGTTTCTAACTTTTGAGGAGTTAATTGAAAAGTAATGGGTTTATTAGCTACCATTAATTCTCCACTCCATATTTTGTCTTGAGAAGCAAAGTATTTTTCGGAAATTTTAAATGCTTCTTTTAAAACGTTTTCTTTAGTTACTTTAGTAACTATGCCAGATTTTTGAAGAACTTCGTTTAGAACAAGTTGTGAAAAGACTGATTTTTTAAAATCAATTTTTCCTGATTTGAACAGGTTATCTGTTTTGAAAGACTGTGGATTATCTGCGTCTAATATACTAATAGATAAATGATAGTCCGCGAAAAGGGTATCTGTAACCTTTTCAAATTTATTTGTTTCCAGGTTCTTGAAGGATTTTTCCACAAAAATTTTGTGGAACTCATTTTCCTTAAGTGAATGAAACATCCAATGATAGAATTCTTCGATTTCGGTTTTAAAGGATGGAGTAATGTTTGATTCTACTATAAAAAGAATATTGCCTGATAATTTTTCTGCATTAAAAATGGCATCTGATTGTTCAAAGGCAATTTCAATTCTCGACCTTAAAAAATCTTCGATAAACTGAAAAATGATAGGCTGTAATTGGGCTATATTTTTTACAACGGGAAGATTTTTTACTTCTTTGAAGTCTATATCATGATGATAATAGTACAATTTTATCCTTTTAGTACTGTTACTAAAGGTTATAATTAATACATCGCCATTTAACAAAGAATTCCCGTCAGCCATACATAAGAATGAGCTACATTAATTAAATTGACTGGGAGTAATTTAGAAAGATTAAACACAAATATATATTAAATTAATCTTTTACGCTAATAATCAGGGTTTTATTTTACCAAATACATCGGTTTTTATAATTTTATAGCCTGTTGGATCTGTTCCTAACAGGGCATAACCAAAATCATTTGAAATAATTAGATCTACTATTTTTTCGTTTGGCTTTTCAGGTAGAAATAAACTCTCCCATAAAAGCTCTCCCGCTGCATTTAGCCTGATTAACCGGTGATTATAATTTTGATTATTTGAAATATTTCCTTCTCTTTCCAATAGAATGATTTGCCCTTCCTTTTCGCATAGAATTTTTATGCCTTTGCTTATACCAGTATTAGATTCTTTTGTGAATTCCCATTCTCTGTCACCGTTTAAGGAATAAGAGGTTACTGAGGTTTTATATCCTTTCAAGGTTTTTTGTGCTGCGGTTATATAAATAGATTTTCCGTTACCCGAGATTCCTCCCTCTTTCGAAAGATAAATATTTTGTAAAGGTTTTGATAGGGTTAGCGTGCCTTTATTTGTAAATCTAAGTAAAAGGGCATTTCCGTTGGGTCTGCCTGTCAATAAATAATAGGTACCATTGTCCATTAAATAAACTCCATAGGGTTGAAGATTAGTTTCATAAGTATGTATCCAATCTGAAGCACCTCCAGCCTTTAAAGAACTCATGAATAATCGGCTATCCTGTGTTGATTGCTTCATGGTTCCGGCTATAATCCAGTTTCCATCTTTTGTTGTGGTGCAATGAAATCCCTCAGAGCTTTCAATAAGTGGAAATTTTTTAGATAAATCTCCACTAACTATGGATTGTAATGAAGGTGAAAGGCCGTCAGAATATTGTAAAAAGGTAATGCCTTCTTTTCTTTGTACTAAGGTGCCGAAAGCATTTTGGCCTATACCATTTTGTATATCTATAGCTTTTCCTATTCCTGGCGAGATGGCAAGATTGGCAGATTTTCCGTCGGCACTGACTTGTAAGAGATTTATTTCCTGCTTGGTATTTGTACCAATGATTCTAAAGGTTCCGTCCGTAATTTGTATGAACTGGTGAACGTATTGTGTGTCAATAGATGGGGAAACTGGGTAATCTTGAGAAAATGTATTCAGGGGAAATTTTTCTAAATCCCACTTAACACAAGACGGAAACCATATTCCAATCAGCAGTATTATTACAGGTACCTTTTTCATGAATTAGAATTTTATTCTGTAACCTGCCACGGGTTGATTTACAAATGGATAAAGACTATTTTTTTGGTAACCTATTGATGGCACGGTATTCATAAATAACTCACGACTGGTTCGCCTCGCTTTTTTATCTTTTAAAAAAAGACCAGCATCATTTATTATCCAGATGCCTAAGCTCGCAGCAGCACTTATCAAACTTCGATGGTTCCATTTATTTGCATTTAGATATGCTGTTTCATTTTCAGTGATTGAAAAAGTTGTTTTATGAATGACATAATCAATAGATGATTGCTTTTTACTTACTGCAGCAAAAAAACCACTTCCCAGCCAAACGCCTGTTACAATAGGCCAAATGGGAATTTTGGGTTTATTTTCTTTCATAGATTGAAAATGCCTCATTCCGAAGCCAGGTACTAAATAGGTAAACGGCGAAAGGGGTTTATATGCTTTGGGAGGAGTAGCAGATTTTAATGTTATATTATTTTCAGCAGAATCAATCAGGGCAATATCAGAAGTTAAAATCGATACATCGGGCAAAGTACATGCTACTTCTGGTAAATTTTCACATAGCTTTTCGTCAGAAACCTTGCTTATTCTTATGAAGGCAACTTGCCAGTAGAATTTATCTGGAGCATTTAGACTTAATTTTGGTTCAGGATCTAAAAAACAGCGTAGCTCAAAAAACATTTCTTTGCAAATTGTCTTTTCGATAGGTAACCCATTTTGCAGAAATCCTATACGTTCCCGAACAGGTAAAGACCCCCTGTACACTTCGTACAAAAGGTTGTCCGGGTGTTTTTGTCCATTTGGAAGGTAAATAGGACTTGAAAAACCGGCTGAACTAAAAACAACTGTTTTTTCAGATTCTTCGCTGGGTAATGCCCAGCAAATATTTATTCCTGTTTGCTCATTAGGTTGCGCTATTAGCATATCCATATATGCACCTAAATTCAAATAATTTTCGTTAATCTGCCCGCTTTCGCCTAAAGTCATACCATAATAGGGCGTACTTCCTGATATTTCTCCCCGAGCATCTTTAAAAAGGCTTAAAGCATGCCTTTTAGCTGCTTCTTTTAGACGTAAAATTTTATCATCATCACTGATAATTCTAAAACACTGATGTAATTCCTGAGCCATTCCGTAAGCTAAATTCCCGAAGTTTAGCTTCTTTTCATTTAAAGATATTTCAATTTCCTGCCTTTTTATACTCCAGGATTCTATCGTATGACCAACTGGAACATTGTTTGCTTTTGGTGCTTCAAAAGTGAATTTATTCCCATTTTTATAAATGCCATCCTGGGCATTTAATGGTAAAGAGCCAATCTGAACTATGAATATCCATGCAAGGAATAGTCTTATTAAGGTACTATTCATATAAAGTAATCTTTGATAATAATGAACTTTCTGTAGCAGTTTCTAACTGTCTTACGCCGTTTATTACCGATAAGTCTACAAAACCTTTTTCTTTGTTTTGTTCTGTTCTAATTAAAAAATAATCTATGAACGAATCGACATCAGCAAATTTTCTGTTGCTTTTTCCCTGACTAGCCTGGTTCAAATCGATGAGCATAGCGTTAGATTTAAACAGTTTTTTAAATTCATCAATGCTCTTTAGTAACCATTTTTCATCATTTGAATAGGCTGCTTTTTGAATCACATTTATTTTATTTAATACATATTCAGAGGAACAAAGAACTAATATTTCAATGCGATTACGCTGCGTTTTATCAGCGTTGTAGGCTTCTATTTTGTATTGTCCTGGTTTTTGAAAAATGTGAGATATTTTTTTGCCTGTGTTAGTGGTTCCATCTCCTAATTGCCAGATTAATGGAGCGGTAGTGTTGACATAAAACGTTATTGGTTCGCCTACTTCCAAACGGGATGATGATACTAAAATCGAAAATCCGTTGCCCGTTTTAACAGGGGAAACGGGAGCTTCACCGCCTTTAAATACTAATTCATTTTTATTTTGAATGGGTATTATATTTTCTTCAATGACTTCTGATTTTGATAGCTCCACTTCATTTTTTACTTGTATAGGCTCAGTCTCTGAACCTACAATTTCAAGCATTGCAAAGGAAGGAACCGATATATCCAGTTCATTTTGTTGAGGAGTTTTAGGTAATATTGATTTTTCTCTGGTTTCACAAGCACTGAATATTGTTATACCCAATACCAGAATAATAGCCAATAAAAGAGGTTTATGGGGGTTTCTCATTTTAATATATTAATAATCAGTAATTTAAACTGTTTATTTTAAATTCAAAAATACGATTTTCCCGTTACAAAAGACTCATTTTTCATTTTTTTTTCTGCATCAGTGAAAAATTATCTTAAAATACTCACAGAACCTGTAAAAATTTCCTTTTTGCCATTAACAAAGGTTACCACAGCCTGCCAAATATAAGCTCCCTGAGGAAGAATTGGTCCTATATTATTTTTACTTCCGTTCCAACTTTCTTCGGGTGCATCCAGGTTTAATTTGTTGGAATACCACACCCTTTCTCCCCAGGGACTGTAGATCTGTATTTCATAAGCGGCAAGGCCTATGCCTACTGGTTTGAATACCTGAATTTCTGGGTTATTTGCTGAGGGTACCAGAGCGTTAGGTGCATGAAAGGTGGTAATCCATTCTGGTTCAATAGATTTTATGATGGTGTCTGAACAATAAAACCCATTTAAATAGTCTGCATAAGCAATCAATTTTACTTCAATCTTTCTGTTTATACTGTATTCGTGTATGGGAGACAAAGCATCTGAGGTAATGCCATCACCAAAATTCCAAAAGTATCGGTTGGAAAAATTAGATTTATTAGTAAACTGTACTTCTCCAATAGTGCGTTCAATAAAATTAGTGCGGCAATCAAAATTGGCTTCAGGTGAAGGCAGGACGGTAATGTTTTTAATCAATGTTAATGTATCCTTGCATTTATCATTCTGAGCTGTGACCAACGTAATGGAAAAATCACCAATACGAGAAATGTTAATTGATGGATTTGCTTGCTCGCTTACCAATGTCGTATTTAAGAACCATTGAAACTGATTGGCGTTATTGCTTTTATTGGTAATAAAAGGCGTTTTTCCTAAGCAAATAGTGGGCGATAAAATATCAAAACCTGCAAAAGATTGTGTATTTACTTTAATCTTTTTAACTAGTGAGTCTTTACATCCAAAATTATTTTTTGCGATTAAGTAAAGATCATAATCGCCTTTGTTTTTGTCAGCAAAGAGATTAGGTTCAACGTCTGTGTAAATGTCGTCTTGCCATTTCCACTCAAATTGGATAGAACCGAGTGATTTATTTTTTAGTCCCTCTAACATTGCAAATTCACATACTTCATCCTTTGAAAGGGTGAAATTGGCCGTTGGCTTGGGATAAACAGAAATTTCTATGGGCTGTCCTTCTTCCTTACAGCCAAATCTATTGGTAGCTGTCAATATGATTTTCGCCTGACCACTTTTATTGAAAATATAGATTGGATTTATTTCATTGATGGGGGGTAAATCTTCAAAATGCCAGGAATAAGTTGTTCCTATTTCTACTTGATGTTTAAATTGAACCGATAAGGGTGGACATCCAGCCATTTTATCTGAATTGTAAGTTACATCGGGTAGGGGATGAATAGTGATGATTTTGTCTTGCGTTGTTTTACAAGCATTGATGGCTGAGGTAGCTGTCAATGTGCTTATATAGGTGCCTGCTAACTTATAGGTATGCTGCGCATTAATATTATTCGAAGTAGTTCCATCACCGTGCTGCCACAAAATATTGGATACATTGCTCAAATCATTTATCGAAAAAGAGCTGGGTATTGTCTCATTAAGACAGTAATTGTCTTTATTTATAGGTGTAATTATTGGAGCAGGCCAAACGTTTATCTTCGTTTGTAAGGTGTCTGTGCCACATTTAGTAGCACCTAATAGTAAATTATATTCACCTGAGGCTGTTAATATTGGATTAAAAATAGGCTGATTTCCTGAAATAATTTTTCCGTCAGGGGAGCTCAATTGCCAGTTGAGCTCAGCGCCAGAAGAAGAAAAACTTTTGGCAGTAAGTTGAAAAGGGGGACATCCCTTCAATGATTCAATTTCAAAAAAGGCTTCTGTATCTCTTTTGTAAACTGAAATTGTTTTTTCCAAACTATCTTTTCCGCAAGCATTTTCTGTCCTTAAGGTGATTTTGTATTCTTTGTAATCTGTTCCATCAAGATAGTATAATTGTTCTTCTGCTAATGAATCAAAGCTTAGATTTCCATTGCCATAATCCCAAATATATTGTAATGGTCCACCTTCACTAACATTGGCCATCTTAACGGACAAAGGGGAGCAACCTTCCAATGGAAAGGTGCCAAAAATGGCTTTCGGAAGGGGGTGTATTACAATTTCCTTGACATCTTTAATTTCAGCGCAGCTGTTTTTAGCAATGGCCTCAATTTTATAGGTCGTATCTTTTCTCGTACCTTCAAGTTTCCACGTTGGAGGATCGGCACTTAAGATGGTATCTTTTCCATTAATCCATGTAATAGATAAATTATCTCCCGAGGATATTTTATTTATTGAAACGGTGTAAGGAGCGCATGATTCATCGTCAGAAAGAGTAATGCTTATATTAGCTGGGGCGGAAACATTGAAGCTTAATTCCTTACTGGTTCGACAGTTTTTTTCGTTTATCACCTCTAACTTGAGGTTTTTAAGCCCGGGTTCTTGGAAAACGAAGCTTGGATTTTTCTTATCGCTGTTTTGATTTTCTTCTGTAGTCCAACGAAATTCATTTCCACCCACACTTTTATTTTGCGGGCTAAATGCCGTATTTAAGCAAATATTATTGGGTAATATAAAATCTGGGATAGGCGCAGCATTTAAATAAATGATTTTAGTCGCACAAGCCTTACAAGCTTTAAAATTTGGATCACTCAGGCAGTAAATAAATTTATTTTCACCAGGTAATAAAAGAGATGTGTTGACTAAAGCATCGTCGGCTCCTGATAATCCTGGGCCAGTCCAGGTGCCTCCCAGGGGAAATCCTCCTGAAAGTAAAAATGGGGTGGCATCGGGACAAATTTCCAAACGATCTCCAGCTGAAATAGTTAATCCTGGATTGAGTAAATCAATGGTAACGTTTCCCTCTTGAAAACAAGAAGTTTCAGGTCTGAAAATATATTGGTAAAGGTGTTTCCCTGAATTTGGAATAGATAAATCTACCAATCCTTTTTGAGTATCTACTCCTTTTCCTGTCCAGATGCCTCCTGGAATATTTGAGGTAAGTTGGAATGACATGGCATCAATGCAAAGCGTAGTGTCTTTGGATAGAGAAAGAAGGGGCGTGTTGGTGGATTTGACAAAAACACTATCCTTGACAGAGCATCCGTAGCGGTCATATTGTACATATAATGTAGATATTTCATTTTGAGGAAGCAAGGTAGTATTTAAGGAACCTTCCGATGAATTGACTCCTATTCCTCCCCAAGTGAATTTTCCCTTCGTTGAATCAACTTTCAAATCTGTTTCTACCAATAAGTTTGAAACTTTGTTGCTGTTGCAAAATAAGAGACTATCTGCTAAGGTCAGAACTGGAGGTTTATCTACCAGAATGATATCGCTTGCTGTAATGCGACAGCCATTCAATTTATCTAAAGTATAGGAAACATTAAATCGGCCTGGTCCGCTCAATACAGGAGAAAAAATCCCACTTACGGGATCTACTCCAATGCCGGAATATACTCCTCCGACCGGTTTACCAAGTAATAATTTTGGAGCATCGCCTAAGCAAAATGAATCTACACCTAACGAAATGGCAGGCGTAGCAATAATGGCTATTTTAAATGATTCAGAAGCACTGCAGTCTCCATTTCCTATTTGGTATGTCAACGTAATGGAGGTATTTTCAGGCAAATCCTTAGGGTAAAAGGTTCCTTTTATTGGATCTATGATGCCCTGTCCTTTCCAACGTCCTCCTAAAGGACTCGCTTTGAGCACCAATGTGTCACCACCTTCACAAAATTGATTTGGATTTTCATTCAGGTTTATGCTTGGGTTTTTAATGACGGTAATAGGTATCTGATGGGTCAGTGTGCTACAGACTTCCGACTCGATTTTCATGGTAACCGTACCTGATCTGGTAAATGTCAGCGCACTGAAACGTTCAGAAAAATCTACGCTTCTATCTGCACCCTCAAAGGTCCATGAAATTGATTTTATGTCACCACCGGAGGTAAATTTTAAATCTTTTTCGGTAATCACTGCTTTTTCACAAAAAATATTCGGAGTGTCTATTTGATAGGTTGGCGGATTAAAAACCTTGTATTTCATTGTACTTTTGTCCATACCACAAACATTTTGTGAGGTATGAGTGATGGTGAAATCTCCTGTTTTTTTGGCGTTTATTTTTAAATCTTTGGAAGACAAGGTGTATGTTGTATCTAAAAATTTCCAGGACATAGTGTCTTGTGGATCGATTTTCCAACTTCCTATTCCCCATAAATCATCATTCATTTTCAGTTGAATGCCTCCCGGGCCACAAAGCCCTTTCGCCGGATTTATAGTAAATCCTGCCTTGGGAAAATCAACTACCCTGATTGGTTTTATGGTCGTATTAGAGCCACATTCATTAAAAGAGGTAAGTTTTACGTTGTAAAATCCTGTACTTGCGTAAGAATGGGTAGGATTCCTATCTGTGCTCGTTTTTCCGTCGCCAAATTCCCATAGATAGGTTTCTCCATGGCAACCGTTCTCTTTGAAATTTATCGTTTTACCCAGACAATATTCGCTTTGAATATCAATGTTTGCCTCCGGATTTAATTTGACACTAACAACGGTGGTTGCAGTATTGCAACTCTTCTTTGTGCCACATTTTTTCTCCCCAATATAACTGATTATTTGGTTGAATTTAGCATTTGATTCGCAACGTTTAAATGGTGAAGAATAAGTGTAAACGTGTTTTATATCGTCATAATTTCGCACCGTATCTTTTTTACCATCTCCCCAATCAATATAGAAAACTTCAAAATCTTTAGTGGAACTTCTATTTTGTAGAATGACCGTTGCCCCTTCACAAAAAACATTGGAACCTATCGGACTATAGGTAGCAAAAACATCTCCACAATCATTGTCATTACAGAGATTAGTTTGCGCATTTACACTTAATATATTGAAATATAATAAAATATATATAAAAATATATTTAAAGTATCTTACTAATTTCATATTTACCATATATTTTCATATAATTTTCGTCGTTCCCGACTAAATGATGAGCTGGGACATTGAACACCGGGATAAGCCATGGCATTGTCTTTGCCCAGGATACCACAACCGGGACTTTTGCTGAAGTGAAAAGCCAGATTAGCTTCAAGAAAGGGACCAATATTATTTCTGAGACCAGTGAGGGGTATATTATAGGTGAATCCCAGTTCTATTTTTTTGTCTTTAAGTACGTTGTGACCAAATCCAAGTTGAAGGGAAATCCACTGGGTATCATTATTTTGTTCAAAATTATAAATTTGTTGTACGAAAGTTCCAATAGAAAAATGTCGGTTTAACGAAAAATGAGAGCCTACATTCCAATAGTGAAGATTACTCTGCATTTCGAACGACACGTGTGGTTTTACACTAAGAAATTGACCCAAATGATAATATGGGATAAATTCAAATTG
Organism: Bacteroidota bacterium; assembly: GCA_017858735.1. Lineage (GTDB taxonomy): Bacteria > Bacteroidota > Bacteroidia > Chitinophagales > Saprospiraceae > BJGN01. The sequence continues at coordinate 99,095 of JAFMBH010000003.1, read as the reverse complement.
GACAAATCCATGAAACCGATAGGGCAGAGTGGTTTCCAACTGAAGAATGGACTCTGCCTGGCCCCAGTTTTTATCATTACTCAGCCCAATTAAATGATGCATGGCTAATCCCCATAAAACAGTGGATGATTTTTTATTTTCACTATTAAATAAAATACGATGGCAGAACCCTACTGCAGGGGTAAAAAACCATTTAGTTCTATTGTTTAATGGGGCGATAAATGAGCTTTGGTTTAGGTTTCCAAAAGCATCAAATGCACCATATTTGGGGTCAAGCTGGTCCGAAAAAACCAATTGATTAAAGTTTACAGCATTAAACTGCCAGGCGAGACCTATACCAAATCTTATGTTATGAACGGTACTTTTTCCGGTTTCAAATGGAGCAGTTCCCGCAATATTTCCGCCCAAACGCATGGTTTTATAAATACCTGAACCCTCTTCATTGTATTCTGCATGTAAATCATAGTCAAAAATGGAACAGGGGAGACTTTCTTCCATTTTGAACAAACCAGTTCTATAAGCATTTAGCTGTGGAGATTGCCATTGAGAAACAAATCGGCCTGAAATAGAAAAAGCTCCTCTAAAGCCTGAAAGGGAAGGATTGAAGGCAGCCTCATTTCCCAAAAAATTTGAATAAAGTCTATCCTGAGAAATAACATTTAAAACGAAGAACAAAAATACACAGGTGATAAAAAATACCCTTAATTTTGTCCACTTATTTATTATTTGCATATTCATAAATTATAAATCAAAAATGATGAAATTTAGATTAATTAATTCAAAAACGAAGTTCTTATTTGTTTTACTTATCTTATTTTTTGCCTTTTCAACCCAAAGTTGGTTCTTTTCACAAAGTAATGAATTTTTGCGAGTTATCGGTGTTAAAGACGGAGATACCGTTGTTTTATTAACGGCAGCTAAGACAGAAATAACGGTCCGTTTATCTGAAATCGATGCGCCTGAAAGGAAGCAAGCCTTTGGAACTGTTTCCCGTACTTTCCTTTCCAACCTTATTTTTGGAAAAGAAGTTAAGCTGGAAAAAATGGGTACAGACAGGTACGGTCGTACCCTGGGCTTTATTTATCTGCGAAATGGTACGAATGTCAATCTGGAAATGGTGAAAAATGGCATGGCCTGGCAATACGAAAAATATTCAAAAAGTGCGGTATTGAAAAAAGCACAGGCTTCTGCAAAATCAATGAGCATAGGACTTTGGAGAGATCCATATCCTGTGGCACCTTGGGAATTCAGACGTAAATAAATACTTATTCTCCAAAAATATTTCGGTGTTGCTCCAAAAAATGATGCTCAAAATAGGTGAAGTCTCTTTGTAATTTTTGTAAAAGTCTTGTCCTTACTTCAACGCCTTTAATAAAGCTGTGATATATCGAATTGAAGGCGAATTCTTTGAAATCAGTATAGGTTAAACTTGGAAAATCAAGGGCTATCTGGATAAACTCTCCATTGTGATCAGTCCGTAATACTCCCGCATCGTCCGTGCAGATAACAATGGGTATTTTTGCTTTGTGATATAAATAAAGGGGATGGTTCTCGTGCGTGGAACCTAGTATGAAGCGGTTACTGAGGTAATTGATTTCTACAATCGTTTTTTTATCCTTCATTCTTTCAATAAGTGATAATACATCTTGCTCAAAGGCCAAAGCCGTTCCATGACCAATTCTCTTAGCGCCAGCAATGTCAACGGCTTCTTGTATATGAAAATGCAGATTTTCAGGAGAAACAAGACCCTCTGACAATTCTCCGGCATGCAAACTTACCAACACATTAGGCCATGTTTTAGCACAATATTGAAACATTCTCATGTGTAATCTATAATCCCGAAGGGCCATCGGATGATGTTCAGGGGCTACCATGTTTATGCCAACCAGCAATGTATCCTCTTTTGCCGCTTCAAATGAGTTTATCATTTGAGTAAGTACCTGAATGGGCGGTAATGTTCTTAATACGTAGGTTTGGTAGCGAAGTGTAAATAATGAGTCGTCTATTTGTAATCGTTTATGCTCTTTTTCAAGTTCCTTTAGATAATTTTCTAAGCAAAGTTTATTGCTTTTGTTTAATAAGCTATTTTTTAATGTATTAAATAAATTAAATAATTTTGTGGTGTCATTTAAAGCTTGATAGATTAGTAATGAATCATTTAAATGATTAAAAACCTCAGGTAATTTACCGCAAGGTATGGTTTCAAGCATGGTTTCAATATATGAAACTTTTTGATGGATAGCATTTTGTTTTAGCCATAATAAGCCTGAACCATTAGAAATTTGGTTTTTTGATGAACCGAACCTGTTAAATGTTTCAAAAAAATCATCATAAGAGGTTATGCCGTCAGATCGCGAATAATCTTTTGAAGAAAGGTGTTTCAGTAATATTTGTTGAAAAGCATATTCGCCAATTTCTTTTTCCAGCGTCAGAAATTTTTTCCATTCCTTATCCATCAAAGTGCCCGATGAATCAAAATTTATTTCTAACGTCACCTCGTTTATCCAGGCATTGGCCGATTTTGCTGTTTCAATGTATTTTTCAGCATAAATTGATCCAGAATAATGGTGATGTAAATCGCCCCCTTTGGGCATAGCACTAAAAAATATTCTTAACGCTGCTTCGTTTGTTCTCAAATGGTTAAATAAACTATCTAATCGAGAAGCATTAGATTGAGAAATTAATAAACCAGGGATTGATAGAGCTAAAAAAAATAAAATTTTGGAGTGGACATTTTTCATGGTGACAATTTCATCCTAATACTACAATATAAATATTAAATTTGTTAACCTAAAAATAATATTATGTCTCAACAAATTGTTCGCATGCAAGATGCTTCTATATTTCAGGAAGATAAATTGATTTTGCAACAAGTTAATTTAAGAATACATGCCGGTGAATTTACTTATTTAATTGGTAAAACAGGCAGTGGAAAATCCAGTTTATTGAAGGTATTATATGCAGCATTGTCCCTTAAAAAAGGTTTGGGCGAAGTGGCAGGATTTGATCTCACCAAATTAAACAGAAAAACGATTCCCCAACTGAGAAAAAAATTAGGAATCGTTTTTCAAGATTTTAATCTTCTTACAGATAGAAATGTGGAAGAAAATCTTGATTTTGTTCTTCAAGCGACAGGCTGGAACGATAAGGTGCAGAGAACCCATCGGATAAATACCGTGTTAGAACAGGTAGGTTTGTCGGGCATGTTAAAATCAATGCCGCACCGACTTTCCGGCGGGGAACAACAAAGGGTAGTTATTGCCCGCGCACTGGTAAATAGTCCTGAAATTATTTTAGCTGACGAGCCAACGGGAAATCTGGATCCTGATACTTCTGATGATATTCTAATGTTATTGAGAGAGATTTCCAAAAAAAATAATACTGCCGTTTTGTTTGCTACCCATGATTATAGAATCCTGGAAACTTTTCCAGCCAGAATTATTCGATGCGTGAATGGACGAATTTATGACGATCAGGAATTATCGGTATAATAAAAATTTACAACTACTATTTTAGCAGATTAAAGTTCTCCTTTTGCTTTCATCAGTGCCAGTTTGTAAACGCCAATGATAGTAATGGCATCTGTTATTTCGCCAGTTTCAATTTTGTTTAAAGCTTCCTCCAGGTTCACTTTTTTGACACTTAAATTTTCTGTTTCCTCAGGATTTGATTCGCCAGCTGTGAGTTGCCTTGCTAAAAACAACTGTCCCACTTCGTCAGTAACAGAGTTTGATAAATGAAAGGTACAAAGAGGCTTCCATTCTTTAGCTTCAAGGCCCGTTTCTTCCTTTAATTCACGTTTGGCTGTGGACAGATTATCTTCTCCAATGGGACAACCTCCTTCTGGAATTTCCCAACAATAGGCATTTAAAGGGTAACGGTCTTGACCTACTAAAACGATATTTAAATCTTCATCTACCGCCAGTATGCCAATAGCTTTATTATGAAAATGAACCATGCCATATATTCCTTTATTTCCTGATGGATTGATTACTTCGTGGTGACTTACCTCAATCCAGGCATTGTTATATACTTCTTTCTTAGCAATGGTTTTCCAATCTGTCATAGTATCAATTATAGCCTTTGATTTTATAAGTTATGACTCCAATCCATTCATGAAGGAGCGCTTCCCAGGCAAATAGTTTTGAGGAGGAGGGTTCAAAAAATAATTTGAATAAATTATCTGATTGTTGAGAATAATAATCAGTTGGATAAATCGTGGTGGGTAGTCCCGCCTTATCATAGCAAGCTTTTGATCTTGGCATGTGCAAAGCACTGGTAACCAATAAGCAAGAAGCGTTTTTTTGAAGAGAATCTACAATTTGCTTTGAAAATATAGCATTTTCCCAGGTGTTTCTGGAGTTATTCTCTATAATGAAGGCGCTGTCTGGCAGTCCTAAGGTTTTTAAAAAGGGAGCAACGTACTCGGCTTCTCCATATTTATCCCCTAATAATTTGCCAGAACCACCAGTAAGTATAATTTTTTTACCAATGCCTTTCTTGTACAAATTCAAAGCAGTAATAAGTCGATTACCTCCTTTTAATCCTAATTGAAATTCCGATTTTCCCATGGCCGTCTGGAAATCACTATATCCACCGAGTAATATGATAAAATCATATTCTTTTTCTAAATCTTTTGTGGTAATAGGATCAGGTTCCCACCAATTTACAACACCCTGAAAAATAGCTCCATTGGTTAACAGGAGCAGCAAAATCAAACCCGTAAAGAAAAAAGACCGCTTTCGTTTATCATTTTTTAAGAAGAATGAAAGTAAAAAGCAAGCTATAATCCAAACAATGGGTTTAATGCAAAAGGCAAAAATTTTAGATAGTATGAAAAACATAAGGTTTAAATTAAATTACTGTAAAAAAGATGGCCAGCTAGGGCCTTCCATAAGTTTGCCTATGAAGTATTGAATAAACTCGGGTTTCAATATACTGGCAGAGATAAAGGCAAAAGCTAAGCCAAAGGTAGCTCCCCAAAAATGCGCGTTATGTCCTATATTATCGCCCCCCCTTTTGTCCATGTAGGAGGAATAATACAAATAAGCAATGCCTAAAAATAAAGCGGGGAGAGGGGGAAATAGAAACCAATTCCATGGATCTTGAACTATATAAACAAAAACTAAGGCTGAAGTAGCGCCACTCGCACCCAAAGATCCATAAGATGGATTATCCTGATGCTTGAAATAATCAGGTATGCTGGAAAAAATCACCGCGCCAAGGAAAAATAAAACAAATACCAGGGAAGCATATTCGACACCAAAAAGATAACTAAAAAACCTTTCGGCTACTTCGCCAAACTGATATAAAACAAATAAATTAATCAGCAGATGATTCCAATCAGCATGTATGAAAGCATGGGTGATAAATCGCACCCATTCGCCATTGTATTTTATGGCATAAGGGTGAAAGATTAACCTCGCTTTTACCTGATCTTTATTAAAACCTTGCCAGGAAATAAAACCAATGATGATTACCAGTAAAAGGGTCAGACTTAGATTCTCCATATTTTCCTACAAAATTTAGGCATTGTGATAAGGTTCGTTATTCAATATAGTGAACCCTCGGTATATTTGTTCTAAAAAAAATAACCTTACCATCTGATGTGAAAAGGTCATTTTGGATAATGAAATTTTAAGATTCGCCCGCTGCTGTAATTCCGTGGAAAATCCAAAAGATCCACCCACCAGAAATATAAGCTTTTTGTAAGACTTATTTAATTCTTTTTCAATAAATTGAGAAAATTGTACAGATGAGAATTCTTTCCCACCTTCATCGAGCAGTATTAAATAATCTTGAGGGATTAATTTTTGAAGTACTTTTTCTCCTTCTTTAAGAAGTCTGTCCTTGGCAGCATAGCTACCTGCATCCTTTATATCAGGAATAATAACCGTTTCGAAGGGTACGTATTTCTTAATTCTTCCTGTAAAATCATCTAATCCTATTTGTAGATAGGCGGGGGATGTTTTTCCAATAAACCAGGCTTCTATTTTCACTGACTATTACGCAATAGGGGGCTCTCCGATATACACACGTATTTCAGGACTTAACTTAATGCGAAGACGAAGATAAAAATCCTCGGGCATTTCCGGCTTAATTTTATGGTACATTTTAAAAGTTGACTTCAAGGTATTGTAAACCAAAGCTAAACTTTTATTTTTTTCATTCAGCGAAATGAGTTCTTCCCATTTTTCTAAAGGGAAGTCAACACATTTTGCTCTGAATTCTGCATCAATAGACGGATTTAAAGAAGCGCTAAATGAAAAACTGTACAGCTGCAACCCTGATTCCTCAATTTGTGGAATGATTTTAATCCAGTCTTCAACCATTTTCTCATATTGGTTTTTGGCGCTGGCTGAAATATTCTCTGCCTGGTTTTTTATATTGTTTTTAGCGTCGTCTAAGAGATTTAAAATCTTGTCAACCATGGTATTTGTTTTATTTTAATAACATAAAAAACAAAAAATGGTTCTTTTATTGGTTTGGCGCGTCAATGACTAAACTTCCGTAGTTTAACTCTGCTTGAAGAAAAAATCCCCGAGCTGTTCTATAATAACCCTTATACTCTTTTGTAGATGATTCAACCCTTTTAAGATTAAAATGTGCTGGGGAGGGGAATTTAAATGAAGCATATTTACCAATGGTATAAAATTCAAAGGCATTGTCATTTGGTATTTTAAGGTTAAAGCCAGTATAACTGCCAAATAATCTTACCTTCTCCACCTGTTGGCCTAAGGATAGGGTATATCCACCATATTTTGCATCAATTTCTATACTTTCAATCCCCCCAATCTTATAAGTATCATACCCGGAACTAATTTTCAAAATGCTTGCATTTAATATATTCACATTAGAATATTTTGTAATTAAATCTGCCTTTTTTACTTCCTCTGCTTTTAAATTGCTATACTTAATATCTGCATTGAGGTTATTTGCTTTTCCCATAGTTCCATTCCCATATCCAAGCAGAATGTTTGTATTGCCTTTGACGTCATTTAATGTAAAATTTCCATACTTTATATCAATATTTGCATTACCACCTATGGATTTTGCCGTTAAATTTCCATATTTAAGGTTTATATCCACGCTGTTTTCATAAGGAAGCCATACCTCATAATTAATCCTGAATTCATTACTTGAAGACCATCCAATCATTGAAGAAAGTAGATCTCCTAAAGTGTTTATCATATTATTATATGATTGGGTGTTAAATTGAAGAACAGTGGCCGCACTTACATTTGATGAACTGTTGGAAAAATCAATTTTTATACCATCAAATAAATCATTTGCTGCATTTTTATTGGAAGCTTTTACTTCTATTTGAACTATTATTTTAACTGCATCTTTATCCCAATTATTTAATACAACATGGCCATATTTATTGGTGATGCTAGTTTTTCCATTGGCGTTGATATTAAATTCCTCCGTGATTTTTTTGGTAAACGTCTCTTTCACATCTCTAGCTTCCATTATGAAAGGTAATATAAAGGCTGCAATAGATAGAACGAAAACTTTAAATTGCTTTTTCATCTTGTTTTTGTGTTTTTGGCTCTAAACGTTGAATGATTTTGTCAAGAATGTTAATTTTCGTTTGATATCCTCGCTTGAGCTGTTCTAAAATAATTTTCTCCTGACCCTTAGGAATGCGATCCAATTCCTTTTTTAACTCCTCCATGGATCTGTCTATTTGTTGTAAATCTGAAAAAATGCTTTCCTCTGCATTTAACTCCCTTAACTGGAATAGTTTTTCGTTAATGCTCTTTTGGGATACCATTTCAAAATCGGTAAATGGTTTCGCTGTATTTGCAATATTCCAAAGGGGCGATTCCTTTTTATTTGCCAGGAGAAAGCCAAGAGTACCTCCAATGACCAGTAGGGTAAAACCTGCAGCAATACTCCTAAATAGGTTGGAACGATACCATACTGTGCGCAATGTATGGGCGTTAACCTGTTTGGAAATATTTTCCCAAATTTTTTCATTAGGAATTTTCACATCGAATAATTCCCTTTTTTCCTGAACAAATTTTTCTAAATCATCCATTTTATTCATTTTCTTAGGGTTTCTCTGATTTTTTGTTTTGCTCTGCTATACTGTGATTTTGAAGTGGCCACAGAAATATTCAAAATATTTGCAATTTCTTCGTGATCGTAACCTTCAAAAAGATAAAGATTACAAACCGTTTTATATCCTGTTGGTAATGCTGCGACAGCTTCGGTAATCATTGGAATCATGCTTTGATTATATTCAAATTGCAGCTCATTATTGCTTTCCTCATAAGGTATCTCGTAATGATGAGCATTTAAGTCCTGGAATGCCAGGGTTTTTTCCTTCAACTTATTTATACATTGATAAATGACAATTTTTTTTATCCAGGCTCCAATAGTGGCATCTCCTCGAAAGGATTCCATGTTTTTGAAAATTAGAATAAACGCATTTTGTAATGCTTCCTCCGCATCCCTGCTGTCACTCAAAAATCGGAGACAGGTATTATACATGGCTTTTGAAAAGGCATGATAAAGATCATATTGTGCCTTGTGATTACCTTGTAAACATTTTTTAACCAAGCTGTGAATGTCTTCTGTATTGGGTTGTTCCATTTTTTACCCTTGTTTCAATTCTAAAGACTGAGTATTTATAGAATGGTTGCATTTTTTCAATATTAGCATTAAACCTTTTTTATTAAACAATGTTCTAAAATAAAACACTGTTTAATAATGGGGGTATCGGAAAGAAGAATACGAGAGCGATTAGATACCAGGCAATCTATTTTAGCCACGGCAAGAGCATTATTTCTGTTGAAAGGATTTGAAGCTACTACCATTAGAAATATTGCAGAGAAAATTGAATATAGTCCATCTACCATTTACCAATATTTTAAGGACAAAAATGAAATATTTTATACCCTTCACACAGAATCTTTCCTAGAATTAGTAAAGCAAATGAAGCGTTCAGAGTTGCATGAAAATCCATTGGAACAACTCATAGCCCTAGGCAAAATATATATTCAGTTTGCCGAAGATAATCCGGAATTGTATGACTTGATGTTTATTATGGAAGCTCCGATCGATTTTCTTAATCTTCTCGATGAAACTCAATGGATAGAAGGGAAAACTGCTTTTGATTATTTGAAGTCCGTCATTTCAGCTTGTATCTATAAGGGGCTAATAAAAGAAACGGATGTCGATTCCCTTGCTTATTTAATATGGAGCACCGTTCATGGTATGGTTACCCTTTCTATAAGGAAAAGGGGATTAAGGATTGGTTTGTCGAATCCGGAAACTATTATTGAACGGACGTTTAACATTTTCAGTAAACTTCTTGTCAAATCCTAATGTCACATATTAATAAAATGAACTATATATTTCGACTTGTATTTATATTGATTTTTCTGTTAAATGTTTCGATCGTTTACACTCAAAACGCTGTGCTCGATCAATATATAGCGGAGGCTATCCAACAGAATCTGCTGCTAAAACAGAAAAATATACCTTTGGCAAAAGGTAAACTGGCCTTAAAAGAGGCGGAGAAAAGGTTTAAACCGTCAGCTGACTTTTCATTTTCCTATACCTTAGCTCTTGGAGGTAGAACGATTGATTTGCCCATCGGTGATTTATTGAATCCTGTGTATAGTACACTGAATAAGGTGACCCAGAGCGCTCAGTTTCCGCAAATAGAAAATGTTGAAAATCAACTACTTCCTAACGATTTTTACGATGGTAGAATTAGGATAAGCTACCCAGTTTTAAATAGAGATTTACACCTCCAAAAGGACGTGAGAATGCAGGAGATTCTCTTGCAGGAAAATGAAATAGATATTTATAAAAAGGAATTGATTTTAGCGGTTAAACTTGCATACTATCAGTTTGGACTGGTCATTGAAAGCCAAAAGATTTTAATAAATTCAAAAAAATTACTCGAAAAATCCTTAGAGACCATTCAAATTTTAGTTCGTGAAGGAAAAGCATTGCCATTTCAAATACTTCGGGCGGAGAATGAAATTGAAATGTTGGATACTAAATTAAAGGAAACTGAATACAATATTATCAATGCACAACTTTATCTGAAATTTTTATTAAACAGAGAAAATGACTTGCCTTTCATTTTTGAAAAGCCTGTTCCAGAGGATAACTTCACAGAAAATCTGACAGGGTTGACTGTTTCCCCTGGAAATCCGGTCCTTAAAAAGATGGATATTGCGCTATCGATTCAATCTTTAGTAGAAAAAAGAAACCGACAGTTTTTTATGCCTCAAATCAGTCTGTTTTCTGATATAGGCTCTCAGGAATTTAGATGGCAATTTAACAGTAAAAGCGTTTACATCATGGGGGGCTTGCAATTAACGATGCCATTATGGGTGAATAAAATGAATAAGTTAAAAGGAGAGCAGATTCAATTGGATATCCAGTCTTTAAAATGGAGCAAAGAACTAATTGAAAATCAAGAGAATATGGCTATTAATATGGCATACAACAAAGTAATATCCACAAAAAAAGCTTTTGCCTCTATGGCAAAACAGGTAAATACATCGGCTACTTATTTGCGACTTAGCGAGAAGGGCTTTCAAGGAGGAACGGTTACTTTGCTTGAAATGTACGATGCTCAAAACCAATATACCACGGCTTTACTTCAAGAAAATATGAAGTATTATCAATATTTAATGGCCCAATCTGAATTACAAAAATTAAAATAAAAAGGATGCAACGATCTCTCCAAATCATTTTTATTGGAATAATTATACAGCTTGCTGGTTGTAAGAATGAAAGTCCCGTAGCCGAAAACAAAATAGTAGATAAGAATATTCCGGTTACCATTGTAACCTTGAAAAAGGAAGTAATAAGAGAATCCTACTTGTTATCAGGTGTTTTTACTACTGAAAATGAAAGATATCTCTCCTTTAAACTGGGCGGTATCATTCAGTCTGTTCTTGTTAAGGAGGGCGACGTCATTCAAAAAGGTCAGGTTTTGGCTACATTAGACCCTTTGGACATCCAAAGTCAAATCCAGATGACTAAAATTGGTTTGGAAAAGGCAGAAAGAGATTTGACTAGAGTCAAAAATTTATATAGGGATAGTGTGGCCACGCTGGAACAATTCCAGAATGCTACATCAGCTTTGGCATTGGCGAAAGAGCAGAATAAAACGGCCACCTTTAACGGCCAGTTTTCTTCTATTAAAGCTCCTGCCGGTGGCTTTATTTTAAAAAAATTAGCCGATGTGGGGCAGGTAGTAGGTCCTGGTTCTCCTGTTTTCTTAGCCAATGATATTGCTGGAAATACGGCTTGGGTGTTAAAAGCAGGGGTGTCAGATTATCAATGGCAAACTTTAAATATAGGAGAGGTTGCCACCATTCAGTTTGAAAATGGAACTGCTGTACCTGCTAAAATAGTCAGGAAGTCTGCCTTGGTAGATCCCTTTTCTGGCACCTTGACCGTGGAGCTTAAACCGCTCAATATGGGTAATGTTTCATTGGCCAGCGGCATGTTTGGGAAGGCTGTGATTACGCCAACCAAGGGTACTGAAGTATATCGTATCCCTTTTTCTGCCTTGCTTGATGCCAATCAAAATGATGGCTTTATTTTCATTACTACCGACAAAAAGGTGGTAAAAAAGAGGTTGATAAAAATAGCCGGCTTCGATAAAATTGGCGCCTGGACTGCGGCTGATTTTGATAAAAATACCTACTTAGTCATAGAGGGTGGTCCTTATTTAAAGGACGGTGCCGCTATTATTATAAAGCCCTAATTAGTTATATAATATGAAAATCACTGAATTCGCGGTAAAAAATTACCCTTTTACACTCATTGTTTTTTTGCTCATCTCTGTAATTGGGGCTTTTACCGTTATCAATATGCCCCGAGCAGAAGATCCGGAATTGAACGCACCCATTTTTCCAGTGACCGTTATTTATCCGGGAACCAGTCCGGTAGATATTGAGGAATTAGTGATTAAACCCATGGAAAAGGCCTTATATGGTCTCGAAAATATTCGCAGGTTAAAAAGTATTATCGGTGACGGTTATGCCGTAATCAGAGTTGAATTTAAGTATGGAGTAGATGTAAATGAAAAATATCAAGAGCTTATTCGTGAATTATCAGCGCTAAAAGGAAAGCTTCCTGCTGATATGCCTCTTCCTACCGTGGAAAAAGTGAGCCCCTCAAATGTAAATGTTATTCAAACGGCGCTTATTTCGGAGACTGCTACCTGGAAGCAATTAAAAAAAGAGGCCGATGTTCTTGCCGAGGCTTTAGAAAAAATACCCTCCTTAAAAAATATTGAAATTGCTGGTTTACCCGAAGAACAAATTCAAATATCTTTGGATTTTGAACGCATGGCGCGCCTTGGCGTTTCCCAACAGGTGGTGTTGAATAATCTCCAAAGTGAATTGGCCAATATTCCCTCGGGAAGTATAGATGTGGGAAACAGATATTTTAATGTTAAATCAAGTGGAAATTTTAAGCAAGTAGAAGATATCCAAAATACCTTGGTGTTCACAGCAAATAATAGGAATATCCAACTCAGAGATATAGCTACAGTAACTATGACTTTTGCTGAAAGAGATCATATTACCAGATTAAACGGACATAGAGGAATTTTTGTGGTGGCTGCTCAAAAATCAAGAGAGAATATCGCAGCCACCCAACTGGCTTATCAGCCTGTTTTAGAAAGATTTAGAAGTTCCTTGCCTAACAATATTGATATGATTAGTCATTTTGACCAGGCAAAGGTGGTTCAAAAAAGACTTTCAGGATTAGGCTTCGATTTTATCTGGGCGATTTTATTAGTCGCTATTACCTTACTTCCTTTAGGTATCAGACCCGCAATTATTGTGATGATTTCAATACCTCTCTCTTTGTCGATAGGTATTATTATTTTGAATTATCTCGGTTTTAGTTTAAATCAGCTAAGTATTGTTGGCCTTGTAGTTGCTCTCGGACTGTTAGTAGATGATAGTATTGTAGTTATAGAAAATATTGAAAGATGGATGTTAAATGGGTATAGTCGGAAAGATGCGGTGCTAAAAGCTACCTCACAGATTGGTACCGCAGTCGTCGGATGTACAGCTACCTTAATTATTGCATTTCTTCCCCTGATCTTTCTTCCTGAGGCTTCGGGGGAGTTCATTAGGTCATTACCCATAAGTATTATTGCCTCCGTTTTGGCCTCATTGGTTGTTTCACTAACTATTATACCTTTCCTGGCAAATATTTTACTCAAAAAGAATTTAGAACATTCCGATGGAAATTTTTTCATGAGAGTGCTGAAAAAAGGAATCAGTAGAAGTTATGCTCCTATTCTTGAAGTTTCTTTAAAAAGACCTTTTATGTCCATGGTCTTTGTTTTACTGGTCTTTTTTGCTTCGCTTCAAATAATACCCGTTATTGGATTTAGTTTATTTCCCGCTTCCGAAAAACCTCAATTTTTCATTAGGATTACGCCCCCAGCTCAGGTTAATATTAAGAATACAGATACCCTTTCGGGGTTTATTGAAAAGGAACTGGCCAAGTTAGATGATGTTCAATATTATGCCACCAATGTGGGTATGGGAAATCCACAAATATATTACAATGAGATTAGATCCATTAAAAAACCAAATTTCGCAGAAATTTTTGTTCAACTAAATGATGATACGCCGGTTGAAAGAAAGTTATTCCTTATTGACTCTTTAAGACAAGAATGGACGCCTTTTCATGGTGCCAAAATACAGATTAATAATTTTGAGCAAGGTCCACCCGTCATTGCTCCAGTGGAGGTCAGATTATTAGGGGATAATCTGGATTCCTTGAGAGCTTTAGCCTTTAAAATAGAAAATCTGATAAAAAGTGTCCCCGGTACTATTTATGTAAATAATCCTGTCAGTAATCTTCAAACAGACCTGAGAGTTAAAATAAATAAAGAAAAAGCTGCCATACTTGGTATTCCTATAGTGTCTATCGATAAAACCCTTCGTTTGGCTTTGTCAGGTATTCCAATAGGTATTATGTCCGATGATGATGGTGAAGATTACCAGATTATTATTAAGAAAAAGGAAGCCGGGCCTATTGATTTAGACGTTTTTAAGACGCTTTTTGTGGAAAATGTTAAAGGTAAAGCCATTCCGTTAACGCAGTTTGCTCATCTGGAACTCGAGTCTTCTCCCTTATCGATAAATCATTTGGATAAGACAAGGATGGTTTCTCTTTCGGCGTTTATTAATAAAGGGTACTTAAATGATGAGGTTATTAAAAATGTAATGGCTAAAATGGATCAATTCACTATGCCTGTAGGTTATACCTATGTTATGGGGGGTGAATATGAAACAAGACAAGAATCATTTAGTGGATTTACGGTGATTATAATCCTTACTGTTTTTCTATTTATTGGTATTTTACTGCTGGAGTTTAAAACCTTTAAAAGTACTATCATCGTTTTGAGCGTTATTCCCTTAGGTATGGTTGGCGCATTAACAGCCTTATGGTTGACGGATAATTCGCTTTCTTTTGTTGCCGTGGTAGGTTTGATCGCTTTGGCGGGTATTGAAATTAAAAACACTATTTTACTGGTCGATTTTACCAATCAGTTAAGGGAAGAGGGGAAATCATTAGACGAAGCCATCAGAGAAGCGGGTGAAATTCGATTTTTACCTATTATATTAACTTCTTTAACGGCTATCGGTGGCCTTATTCCTATCGCACTGTCAACTAATCCGCTTATTTCACCTTTGGCGATTGTAATTATTGGAGGGCTAATAAGTTCGACCTTACTGTCCAGAATATTCACTCCGGTAATTTATAAATTGATTCCACCTAAGATACAGCAGTAATTTTTATGCAACGTACAGAAAATCCGCTTCCTTTCGAATAATGCCGTTTTAAAAGCATGGTATCGTCGTAGTATAAGTTTATTCCCATTGCGTTTGCAAGGTCATAGTCATTTATTGTCCACCAAAAGCCATTAGAATTAGCTAAATCGAAATATCCCAAGGGATATCTGAGGCCACCTGGATATCCGTTAAACAGACATAATTCATGTAATACTGATACATCAGAAGTGCCACTTTCCCAACAATCTATTGATTTCAAATGAGTTCCAGCTTCTGTTAATCCTCCGTAATGAGCAGCCAAATCTGTCCAATCATTGATAGACGGAATTTTAAAGTTTGCCGGAGCCAGACCATTTTCATTAATTACCGCGTAGTAATTATATAATTTTCCGAAAATCAAATCTAATGTCTGGTTATTTTCATAAAGGCAATAAGCGGGTAAATGGTTCTTTGCAGCATATTCCCATTCTTCTTCATTGACAGCATGGTGAATGGGCAATCCATTTCTAAAGGAGTTTACGTCCAGATTGCTACTCATCCATTCCTGTTCTCCGATAATAATGGTTTCTGGCGGTCGAATCATATAAAAAAATAATTAAAAGGCTTTTAATTTTATTAAAAGAAGGATTCATATTATTTTGCAAGAAAGTAAAATTAAATGAAAAAAGAGGAATCCAATGGACTGGACAGACATTTAAATCTTTTAACCTTAACGGCTACGGGTATTTGCTCTATGGTCGGTGCCTCTATTTATGTGGTTCCCATAATGATTCAAAAGAATGTTCCTGGCATAGGACCTTATGTATTAGTTGCTTTTTTAATGGCCGCAGTACCCGCTCTTTTTGCTGCCCTTTCTTATGCCGCTCTGGCATCGGCCATGCCAAGGGCTGGAGGCAGTTACATTTATGCAAGCAGAAGCCTGCATCCATACGTCGGATTTGCAGCGAGTTTCTCCCAATGGTTTGGTCTTAGTTTGGTTATTGGTGTGGTTGCTTTTGTTACGATTCCCTTTTTTAGAGATTTTTTCAATGCCCTCGGATTTGTAGAAATAGGTGCTTTTTTAACCATACCTTATGTAAGATTATTTTTAGCTATGGCCATTCTGGTTTTTTTTACTTTTACAAATATTAAGGGAGGTGCATTTTATACAAATACCTTAATTCCGCTCATGTTCCTAATGTTCATTTTAGGTGGTATTGTGATCTTTTTTGGATTTTATTATGATAATACAGATTTTACAAAAGCTTTATTGGAAAAAACAGGGCAGCCGTTATCAGAAAAACCAGTATTGGTATTTTCCTGGCAAACTCTTTTTACAGGTGCTTCCATATTATTTGCCAGTTTTATAGGTTTTGATTCCATAGCTCAGGCAGGCGGTGAAGCTAAAAATCCATATCAGAATTTACCAAAGGCTATTATTTTAGCTATTTCCCTGGTAGGATTATATTACTTTGTTTTTTCAGCGGCTGTTTATCATTCTATTCCCTGGTGGTACATTGCGGAGGAAGCAAAACAAAAAGATCTGACTGCACCAGGGTTGTTTTCCATCTTATTAAATCCATTTTGGTCAGCTATTATCCTATCAGGTGCTGCCATTGCTTTATTGAACGATTTGCCTGGAATGATTTTATCTGTTTCAAGATTGGTTTTCGCCTGGGCAAAAGATGGTATTATAAATCCTGTTTTTGCCCAGGTAAATCAAACAACGAAGACACCTCAAAGTGCCATCATGTTTAGTTCCTTCATTTCTGCCCTGGGTATTTTAGGGTGTCATTTTGCCGGGGATATTTTTCTAGGTATTGATATTATGGTCACTTCCATGTTGGTGAATTTTATTCTTATTTGTCTTTCAGTGGTATTTTTACCCCTAAAGAATAAAACGCTTTCAGCTAATATGTTAGGCTATCAATTTCCAAAAATTAGAACCTTATTGGCGTTGTTAGGTGTCTTTTTATTATCCATTTTAATGGTCTTTCATACCATAAAGGATTTAAATAGTTCTCTTAGTCATTGGTATTTTAAAGCGACCTGGGTTTGGTTAATCGTTATGACTATGGGAAGTGTCTGGTTTTATCTATTCTGGCTTAAAAATAAAAATGGGAAATCCCATTTTGAGGAACTTCCCGAGGGGTGACAACTGAGAGTAATTATTTTATAAATTTATTTATTCTTTTGAATATTTTAAAGATAATATAGTATTAAAATTTTCTGAGAATATTATATGAGGAAATTTTTTGGGATTTTTCAGATAAAATATATATGTTAATAATTGATTGTTAATAGTTTAAATCTGAAAAGAGTAAAACATTTTAAGGAAAAAATAATTTGTTTATGAGCATAAATATTCCACCGGTTATCATTGGATTATGGCAAATTGCCGATATCGAGCGGAAAAATGCAACCTTCAATCCTGCCTCTGTAGTTGAAAATATGGAGGCATATTTGGATGCAGGCTTGAATTTTTTCGATATGGCTGACCATTATGGTTCTGCAGAAATTATTGCTGGTCTTTTATATAAAAAAAGAAAAGAGGAAGGTAAATCTTTACCTGTTTTGGCTACCAAATGGGTACCTAAACCTGGCCATAATTCAAAAGATATGGTTAAAGATGCTGTGACATTGGCTTTAAACAGGTTACAAGTAGATCAACTCGATTTACTTCAATTTCATGCCTGGGATTACACAGATCCCTCCTGGATTGAAACCTTGTTTTATCTGGATGACCTGAGAAAGGAAGGCTATATTAATGCGTTAGGGGTAACTAATATGGATACAGTTCATTTGAAAATGGCTATTGATTCCAACATACCCATTGTCTCCAATCAAATTTCTCATTCTCTTTTTGATCAAAGGGCTGTCAATAAAATGATTCCGTATTGTTTGGAAAATCAGGTAAGGGTTCTTTGTTATGGCACCGTGGCAGGAGGTTTTTTTTCAAATAAATGGTTGGGAAAAGTAGAGCCTTCCGTAGAAAATTTACCTACCTGGTCTTTAATGAAGTATAAAAGATTTCAAGAGGAGGTTTGTGATTGGAATCAATTTCAAGACTTACTTAAACAATTAGATGCCATTTCAAAAAAATTAGATTTATCCATAGCCCAGCTTGCTTCCTTGTATATTAAGGAGGAGTTTCATTGTAATTCAGTCATTATTGGAGCAAGGTTAGGGGAGTTAGAACATATTGCTGAGAATAAACAGGTAAGTAAAATGGGATTAGATGAGGAATCTAAAATGGAAATTGCTGCTTTAATCAATGAATTCAAATCTGTAAACGGCGATTGTGGAGATGAATATAGATATCCTCCTTTTCTGACGGCTTCTGGCGATTTAAGCCAGCATATTGCTTCATTTCCACCCGCTTTTCAAGTGATGGACGAGGGAAATGGCAGATATAGTGCTTCAAGTGGTACTATTTGGGAGGCTTTTGCAGGTTATTCGCGGGCGGTAAAAAAGGGAAATCATGTGTTTGTTTCAGGTACTACCGCAACGCAGGGTTCATTGGTTATAGGTGGCAATAGTCCTGATTCTCAAATGCACTTTGTGTTGGATAAAATAGAAGGTGCTCTAAAATCAATGAATGCCACCATGAGGGATGTAGTCAGAACAAGGATTTTTGTTTCGGATGTACAGCATTGGGAAGCCATTGCACGGGTACATGGTAAAAGGTTTGAAGGGATTA
The DNA here is from genome assembly GCA_017858735.1 of Bacteroidota bacterium. Lineage (GTDB taxonomy): Bacteria > Bacteroidota > Bacteroidia > Chitinophagales > Saprospiraceae > BJGN01. The sequence goes on along the minus strand of JAFMBH010000003.1, from coordinate 80,612 downwards.
ATCCAACAAATACCCTGGTGGTGGCTAAATTAATAGGGGATGAATACCTCGTGGAAGTTGAAGCTGACGCTATAATTAATGAATAAAATGGATTAATAAACACCGTTTTACATCGTTTTAGAAAGACCCCAGATTTTTACCAATAAGCCAATAGATATAATCAACTTTCTATGGTAAAATTTGAAAAAAAAGAAGAGAAATTACTACTACAACAGCCGTTTCTTGCAGTTACGAATTTTGTTGTAAGTTCACTGAAACTCCTTTTATTTGAAACTCTTAGCAATTTTTCTTACATTTGAAATATGAAAACAATGACTCTCGAAATACCTGATAATCTCGATGAAAGGGAAGCTAAAACTCTTTTTGCAGCTAAGCTTTATGAAAAGGGATCATTGTCTTTAGGTCAAGCTGCTGAGCTTGCTGGTTACTCTAAGCGGACATTCATGGAACTTTTAGGAAACTATGGAGTTTCGATTTTTGAATATCCTGAAATGGAACTAGAAAAAGACATCAAGAATGCGCAGAACTATCATCTCTGACACTAGTTGCCTTATTCTATTAGACATCATTGGTGAACTTTCAATCCTAAATAAATTATTCGGAAATATAACAACGACATCGGAAGTAGCAGGAGAATTTGGTGGACTACTTCCTCCCTGGATTGAAATTAAAGAACCTTGTAATAAGAATTATCAATCAATAATTGAAGCTTCATTAGATAAAGGTGAAGCAAGTGCTATTGCCTTGGCTATTGAGTTAGATAATTGCCTTCTGATCATTGATGATCTCAAAGGAAGAAAATTTGCACATCAACTTGGCTTAACAATAATTGGTACTATAGGAGTTTTAGTAGACGCTAAACTTGCTGGAATAATTCCATCAATAAAACCTATACTATCTAAAATAAAATCTACTAATTTCAGAATTACCGAACAGTTAGAATTACTTATTTTAAAGCTGGCTGGCGAATAAGCCTTCGTCTAATAAAAGGCTTATGACCATTGGGGCTTCCACCTTTGGCTCTTTTATTAAAAAAATAGACAATTCGATAGACGGACTCATTAAAAATAAATATTCAACTAGCCTCGTATCAAATATATTAATATCTAATACACCTATAAGAATTGGTCATTGGGTTCTTATTAGATAAATTTATATTAAAATATCCAACTATTTAAATCTTCAGAATGAGATTTCCTGCTGAAGTGCTTTGACAGTTTACTCCGAAATTTTAGACCTGTATCCATTTTTAATCCTAGGTAGTTAATGCACCGCACACGCTGATAGTCTGTCCGCTGATATAAGCGCCCATATCGGAAGCCAGAAAAACACAAACATCTGCTACTTCAGAAGATTTTCCGAATCTTTTTAATGGAATATTCGCTAAATATGCTTCTCGTGTTTTGTCGTCCAACTCATCTGTCATATCCGTTTCAATAAATCCTGGTGCAACGGTATTACAACGAATATTTCTGGTACCCATCTCTTTGGCTAAAGATTTTGTAAAGCCAATAATGCCAGCTTTTGATGCGGCATAATTCGCTTGTCCCGCATTTCCAGTAACACCAACAATAGAACCCATATTAATGATAGCACCATTTTTAGCTTTCAGCATGGGTTTTAAAACCTGCTTGCAAAGATTAAAGACAGATTTTAAATTTGTCTCAATCACTTTATCCCATTGTTCCTCAGTCATTCTCAATAACAAGGTATCTTGCGTTATTCCTGCGTTATTTACTAAAATATCTAATTTACCAAAATCTTCTATGACCTGATTTACTAAGGTTTCGGCAGCTTGAAAATTAGACGCATCTGATTGATAAGCCTTTATGGTAATACCCGAAACGGCGTTGTCAGCAATTACTTTTTCTGCTTCTGCAGCACTTGATCTATAAGTAAAAGCAACATGAGCACCATGTTCCACAAAACGCGCAACCAATGAAGCGCCAATGCCTCTCGATCCGCCGGTAATTAAGGCAACTTTATCTTGTAATAACTTCATATCCTGTTTTTATAAAGACAAAGTTATCAAAATTTTCAAAAATAATTTTAAAAAACTTGGAAACTAATTGAACCTTTTTAGTTTCCATAGTTTATTAAGACATGAATTCTACAAAAGATAATATTCTCATCCAGGCGGAGGCATTTTTTATGAAATATGGTTTCAGAAACGTAACCATGGACGATTTGTGTAAAGAAATGGGTATAAGTAAAAAAACATTATACCAATATTTCCAGACCAAAGACGCCCTGGTGGAATCCTGTATTTTTGGATATATGGAAAAAGAGGCCGATAAAGTTCAGCAGATACGGAAGAAGGCGACAGATCCCGTGGATGCGTTTTATAGTTTATCGAAAAGGGCGTTGGAATCGTTAAAAGAGGTTTCACCTTTTGTCATTTTCGATTTACAGAAAAACCATCCTGAAATATGGAAAAAATTTGTTAATCATGATTTTGAATGGCAGTATAATATGCTGGTTTTTAATTTTCAGTCAGGTATTGAACAAGGTTTTTACAGAGCTGAAATTAACTCATCCAAGGTGGCTAAATTATTTTTATTGCAGTCGGAAGGTATGTTAAGACCAAGAATTTTCGAACCTGAATCCCTGGAGCTTATTGAAGCCATTACTATAAGAGATGAATTATTTCTACGAAGCATTTGTACGCCATTAGGATTAGAACGTTTAATTACTTTAATGAGCGCTAAGGCTACTACCATTTCATAAAATCTACCAACAAATAACACGATGAATAAAATGAAGATTTTTTTAAAATCACATGTATTATTTCCCAGTTTAGGTTTGTTTTTCCTGTGTTCGTTTTATCAGGTGAATGGCCAAATGCCATTGAATCTTAAGGCGGCAATGCAGTATGCTGTCGATAACAATAGCAGCGTAATTCAGGGTAAACTCGACGAAGCAAAGGGATTAATTAATGTGGAACAGCTGCTTTCCTCAGGTTACCCACAAATTAATGGAAATGCTCAATTTGTGTACAACCCATTGTTACAGGTTATCTTTTTTCCAGATTTTTTGAACGGTAAACCTGACGATATCAGACCGGTGACCATTGGCACTCATTGGGGAACCAATGCCTCTATTGAGGTGACCCAATTGGTATTTAGTCCTGAATTCAAGGTGGGTCTGAACGCTGCAAAAAAGGCGACTGAATTGTACAGAACCAGGGCAGAGGCTACCAAAGAAGAATTGGTTTTACAGGTTTCTAAAGGCTATTATGCTATTCAGGCAGTAAAATCTCAAAAGGCAAATATTCAGGCTAATTTGTTTAAGATTAAGGAATTACTGAAGTTAACCAAGGTGCAGGTTGAAAATGGATTAGGGAGAATGCAAGATGTTAAACAACTTGAACTTACAGAACTTATCCTGGAAAACCAGTTGAATAATCTGGAATTGCAGATTCAACAGCAGATGGTTATGTTTAAGCTTTCACTTCAAATGCCCTTGGTAACCGATATCATTCTTACAGATACCCTAAGCGAATCAAGTTATACCTTGCCTGAGGTAGTAGCTTTACAAGCCAATTATAATCAGCGTATTGGCTTAACACTCATCGAGCAAAATCAAGCGCTAAATGTCATTAATTTAAATCGGTACAAAGCAAGTTACTGGCCCACAGCCAATTTATTTGCAAATATTGCAGCACAGGCGCAGCCAAGAACTTTTGGTGATTTTGTAAGCTCTAACTCATGGGCCAGCTTTAGTTCTGTGGGATTAAGGTTGCGCGTGCCCATTTATGACGGTGGATTAAGAAGAACGCAGGTTGAATCGGTTCAAATAGATATTAAAAAGGGAGAGGAAGACAAAAAGCAACTCCTTTCGCTGTATGAAGCTCAATTTGAAAATGCAAAGAAAACATTGACACTTAATCTGAATAATTTAACCCCGCTTAAAAGAGCCCGTAGCCTCGCCGAAGAAATTTACGCCCAAAGTCAGGCAAGATATCAGCAGGGACTTGCTCCATTAACGGAAATATTGAATGCAGAAACATCCCTCAGAGAATCAAAAAATAATGTGCTCTCAGCTTTGTTTCAGGTCAGAATAGCCGAACTCGATTTGCTTCATGCTAATGGGCAATTGATTAAATTTTTACAGTAAATAACCCAAACTTTATATTATAACAACATGAAAAAAGGACTTAGAATTCTGGCCATCCTATCTATTACCATCGGTGTATTTGCCGTTATTGGATGGAAATTAACAGATAATAAAAAGAAGATCGATAGCTCTGCAGCGAAAGCTCAGGTAAGAAATACTACGGTAATGGTTTCTTCTACCTTTCCGGAAATTACCTTGATGAAGAAAGATTTCAATGCAAATGGTTCATTCAGAGCGTTTAAGGAGGTGGCAATTATTTCTGAAGCCGCCGGAAGAGTGACTCAGGTGAATTTTGAAAATGGAAAGCAAGTGCAGGAAGGTAATGTCCTGGTGACTTTAGATGCTGACTTATTGCTAAATCAAATCGCTCAAGTTAAATTTAATCAGGAGAAAATCAATAAAGACGTTCAACGTCTGACTAATTTACTGCCAGTGGGCGGCGTTTCTCAGCAACAATTAGATGATGCAGTTAATGGGCTTGAAAATCTAAAATTTCAGCAGGTCAGCCTTGAAAAGCAACTTTCTTTTAGTAAGGTTAAAGCACCTTTAACGGGTATCATCTCAAATAAAATGGTGGAAAAGGGTTCTTTTATCACTCCGCCAATGAAGTTAGGAGATATAGTACAAACAAATAAATTGTATTTCCAGACTTACCTCACGGCCGAGCAGATTTCTCTTATCAAGGTGGGATTCATGGCAGATGTTGTGACTGACGCAATGCCAGATCAAAAACTTAAAGGCGTTGTTACGCTCATCGATGTAAAATCAGATCCTTCAAGAAGATACCTGGTGGAGCTTTTGATAACTAATCCAGGGCGATTAAGACCGGGTATGACCGGGCAGGTATCATTTAATGATATTGCTTCTTCTGAAATTTTGGCCATTCCACGTATTTGCTTGGTCGGAAGTTCCAGAAATCCTTCAGTTTATGTGATTGAAAATGGTAAAGCCGTTCTAAGAAATATTCAAATTGGGGTTGGTACAGGAGGTTTGCTTTCTGTACTTGGTGGCTTGCAAAAGTCAGATGAAATTGTCCTTACAGGTCAAATAAATCTGGTGGACGGTGCGCCCGTTATTGTAAAAACAAATAAGGAATAATCATTTAACCTTTTCAAAAGAAAATTCATGTCATTAACTGAAATTGCTATTAAAAGGCCTTCCCTGATTATAGTGCTGTTTGTTGTGCTAACCGTTTTAGGCCTTTTTAGTTATACCCAATTGAGCTATGAACTTATTCCTAAGTTTGAAGCTCCTATTCTAACCGCTACTACAGTTTATCCGGGTGCTGGGCCTATGGAGGTCGAACAAAGTGTCACTAAAAAAATTGAAGATGCTCTTTCTGGCTTAGCAGGTGTTAATAGTATTCGCTCTACTTCGAGAGAAAATATTTCGTCGGTTATCATCGAGTTGGAGCAAGATGCTAATATTCAAGAAAGTCTACAAGAAGCGCAAAGAAAATTAAATGAAATACAGCCTACTTTTCCACGAGATGCTAAAGTGCCCGTCCTCGGAAAGTTTTCCAGTGATGAATTTCCTATTATGAATATTGGGGCTAAAAGTAAATTAGATGCTGGTCAAATGTTTGATTTAGCAAAAAATAGAATTGTTCCTCTCCTAAGTAGTATCGAGGGTGTGGCAAGGATTACCATTGTAGGTGGTCAGGAAAGGGAAATAAGAATAAATATTAATAGAAAGGAACTTGAAGAACGTAAATTGAGTCTTCTTCAGGTTCAAAACGCTATTCAATCTGCAAATCTTGATTTCCCAACGGGGAAAATTAAAAATCAGGATGAGCAAATTACCATTCGTCTTGCTGGAAAATTAGACGCATTAAGTCAGTTGAGAGGTATTATTGTTAGTAATAATCCTTTAACTAATAGCCCTGTAAGACTCGATGAAGTAGCTGAAATTGAAGATGCTACAAAAGAACCTACTGATTTAAGCCGCTTAAATGGTGTGTCAGGTCTGGCCTTTCTTGTTCAAAAACAATCAGATGCTAACGCTGTAGCGGTAAGTGAGAGTGTAATTAAGGAAATCGAAGAGTTAGAGGAACTCTATAAAGCGGATGAACTCACTTTTGGTATTGCAAATAATTCTTCTGATTTTACTCTAGAAGCGGTCAATGCCGTTATTGATGATATTGGTCTTGCCGTTATTTTAGTGGCTGTTATTATGCTTCTTTTCTTGCATAGTTTTCGTAATGCTTTGATTGTTATGGTGGCCATTCCAGCTTCCTTAATAACCACCCTTATTTTTATGTACGCTTTTAATTTTACTTTTAACCTGATGACCTTGCTTGCCATGTCTCTTGTTATCGGTATTCTTGTAGATGATTCCATCGTAGTACTTGAAAATATTTTCAGGCATTTGGAAATGGGAAAAAATAGAAGGCAGGCAGCTTTCGATGGTAGGAATGAAATTGGTTTTACCGCTTTAGCGATTACTTTAGTGGATGTCGTTGTGTTTTTTCCGATCGCTTTAACTGGCGGTATTATTGGGAATATTATGAAACAGTTTGCCTTGGTCGTAGTTATTTCTACCCTGGTTTCTCTTCTCGTTTCATTTACATTGACCCCAATGTTAGCCTCTCGTTTTTCCAGACTGGAGCATTTTAATAAGAAAACCATCGGAGGATTTATTTTAATTGCTTTTGAAAAAGGAATTTCAAATCTTACGGAGGCTTATGTGAAATTATTGAAGTGGGCCATTCGAAATTGGTGGGCTGTTTTAGGTTTGACAACTATTGTTTTTCTATCATCCTTCCAATTAATTACCGGTGGATTCATTGGGACAGCGTTTATATCTAATAGTGATAGAGGTGAGTTTATTATAAAACTTGAGCTACCTAAAGAAGCTACTTTAGAGCAAACAAATCAGGTGGCACTCGCCGCTGAAAAATATTTAGTAAGCAAAAATGAAATTATAAATATTTTCACAACGGTAGGAAGAAGCTCCGATTTTATAGGAAGTTCAACCCTATCCAATCTGGCTGAAATACAGGTAAAAATAACTCCAGCGTCCCAAAGGAAGGAGTCTACCGACTTCTTCGCCAGAAATATTAAGATGGAACTGGAAAAGGTACTGGTTGGCGTAAAAGTTAATTCAAGTCAGGTTTCTTTCTTTGGTGGAGCAGACCAGGCGCCTATTCAGGTGATTGTCAGCGGAGCTGATCTGAAAAAGGTTAAAGATTATGGGGATAAAGTACTCGATTGGGTTAGAAATACGCCCGGTGCCATGGAAGCTGATATGAGTTATAAAGAAGGTAATCCGGAAATTAAAATTGAGGTAGATAGACTGAAAATGTCAGAGCTTGGTTTAAATCTTCAGGTAGTAGGTGCCACTATGCAAACTGCTTTTGCGGGAAATACCGATACCAAATTTAGAGATGGTAACTCTGAGTATGACATAAATATTAGATTTGATGCCTTTGATAGAAATAATGAAGAGGATGTTAAAAATTTGTTGTTCGTAAATCCACGAGGCGAGCAAATTAAGTTATCTCAGTTTGCTTTGGTATCCAGTTCAACTGGACCTAGCCTCCTCGAACGAAAGGATAGGATTCCTTCATTGGTAGTATCGTCGAAAATTTTAGGACGTCAATCCGGTGATATTGGTGTGGATATACAAAATAAAATAGCTGATAATCCTCCACCTGTGGGCGTTTTTATTGCCTATGAAGGCGACTTAAAGGCTCAGGCAGAGAGTTTTGGAAGTCTCGGTCTTGCCTTTGGTGCTTCCATTCTTTTTGTGTACCTTATTATGGTGGCTCTTTACAATTCCTGGGTTAGTCCCTTTGTCGTTTTATTCTCTATTCCAGTAGCTATGGTGGGCGCCTTTTTAGCCCTGGCACTTTCTATGAGTACCATGGATATTTTTGCTATTCTCGGTATCATTATGTTGGTAGGTCTCGTAGGTAAAAACGCTATTTTACTCGTTGATTTTGCCAACCAGCGAAAGGAGGAGGGGAACAGAACGATCAGAGCTATTCTTGAAGCGGGTTCTTTGCGTCTTCGTCCTATTATTATGACCACAGTAGCCATGGTGTTCGGTATGTTACCTATCGCCTTGGCAAAAGGTCCAGGGGCAGAATGGAAAAATGGTCTTGCATGGGCACTGATAGGTGGTTTGACCAGCTCTATGTTGCTTACTTTACTTGTCGTTCCTGTCATTTACTTCCTTATGGAAAAAGCAAGAAAATGGACAAATAAACTGTTTGGAGCAGATAAACCCTCTGATGATATCATTGTGGTAAAGGAAAATAAAACAGAGTTTATATAATAAATTCAGAGTGTTGATATTTATCGGGTGTGGTGTACTATATTTGTATCCCGCACCCTTTTTTTGTGTGTATAGTAACACTTGACATTTTTTAATGAGTAAACATATCTCTTTCTTAAAAGAAGCTATTAAAGATTGGCGTTCGACAGGTTCTATTGTAAGAAGTTCTCCTGAGTTAATCAAGAAGATGTTGCAGCCTATCCATTTTGATAAGGTGGAATTAATCGTAGAACTTGGTGCTGGTCAAGGTTGTATTACAAAAGCTTTGGCAGATTCCCTGTTAGAAAATACCCATTTACTTGCTTTTGAATTAAATGATCATTTTTTGAAAGAACTCTCTTTGTTGGAAAAAGAAAATGTGGAGATTATTAACGGAGATGCCTTGAATTTGTTGACCTACGTTAAAAAAGAATCGGTAGATGTAGTTATTTCAAGTTTACCTCTTGCCAACTTTCCGTTTGCCTTGAAAAGGGATATTTTACAACAGTGCTATGATGCTCTTAAACCCTCTGGTTTTTTTATTCAATTTCAATATTCGCTGATAGATTATAAACTTCTTAAAAAGAAGTTCTCATCTGTTGAAAGAAAGTTCACTCCGCTAAACATACCTCCGGCGTTTATCTACGTTTGTAGAAAATAAATTACACAGCGTGGAATTTTTGTAAATTTAATTTACATCTTTCATACTTAATTGAACCCGTTTTCTGGCATAGTCAATTTCGACGATTCTAACGGTTACCTCTTGATTAAGTTTGACTACTTCTGCGGGATTTTTAATAAAGCGATTGGCCATTTGGCTCACATGAACCAAGCCACTTTCTTTAATTCCTATATCAACGAAAGCGCCAAAATTGGTAATGTTATTTACAATCCCTTGTAAAACCATGTCTGTTTTTAAGTCATTGATAGAATGAATACCATCGGCAAATGAAAAAGCTTTTGCCTCTCCTCGTGGATCCAAACCTGGTTTATTGAGCTCTTTTATAATGTCATTTAAGGTTGGAATACCCACCTTTTCAGTGACATATTGATTAACTTTAATCTGTTTTCTGATAGTTGATTGTTTTATCAACTCGTCCACTGAACAGCCTAAATCTTTAGCCATTTTTTTAACGATAGGGTAAGATTCTGGATGAACAGCCGTGTTATCTAAAGGATGTTCCCCTTGTCTGATGCGTAAAAACCCAGCGGATTGTTCAAAAGCCTTTTCTCCCATTCTGGGTACTTTTTTTAGTTCCTTCCTTGCTTTAAATGGGCCATTCTCTGTCCTGTATTTTACGATATTCTGTGCTAAAGTTGGCCCGAGGCCTGAAATATAGGATAATAAATGTTTGGACGCTGTATTCAAATTAACGCCAACACTGTTTACGCAACTTGCTACCACACTATCCAGGCTTTCTTTTAATTTAGGCTGATTTACATCGTGTTGATATTGTCCAACACCAATAGATTTTGGATCAATTTTAACTAATTCAGCCAAAGGATCCATGAGCCTTCTACCGATAGAGATGGCACCCCTAACGGTTAAGTCCTGGTCGGGAAATTCTTCTCTTGCGGCTTCGGAGGCAGAATAAATAGAGGCACCAGCTTCATTTACACTAAATATAGAAATAGGGTGAGGTTGTGGAAGGGTCCGGCAAAAATCAACACTTTCTCTTCCAGCAGTTCCATTTCCAATGGCAATAGCTTCTATATTATGTTTTTGTATTAAATGTGATAATGTCTTCGTTGCTCCGGAGCTGTCATTTTGAGGTGGATGCGGATAAATGGTGGTATTTTCCAATAATTCACCACTGGCATCCAGAACTACTATCTTACAACCCGTTCTAAATCCTGGATCAATACCTAAGACAACTTTTTGTCCCAAAGGAGCGGATAAAAGTAATTGTCTGAGGTTGTCAGAGAATACATCTATGGCGGCAATATCAGCTTTTTCTTTAGATAGTTGTCTGAATTCAGTTTCTATAGATGGACTCAATAACCTTTCGTAGCTGTCTTTAATAGCGACTTTCACCTCATTTGCCGACTGATTATTTTTTTTGATGTGAACTCTTTCAAGTTCGAAAATAGCCATTTCCTCATCGGTTGGAACAATCATAACTCTTAAAATACCTTCCTCTTCTGCCCTGCGAATAGCAAGAATACGATGGGATGGACATTTACTCAATGGCTCCGAAAATTCATAATAATCTTTGTATTTTATTCCTTCTTCCTCTTTTCCTTTAGCCACTTTTGCTGTTACAACAGCCGTTTCGGTATAAATTTTTCGCATCAGATTTCGGGAATTTATATCCTCACTAACCATTTCTGCGATAATATCTCTTGCGCCTTGTAAGGCAGCATTTATGTCGGTAACGTTTTCGTTTAGGAACTTTTGGGCTATTTCCTGAGGAAAAATGCCATTTTCCTGACTATAAATACTTAATGCAAGCGGCTCTAATCCGTTTTCTCTCGCGACCCCCGCTTTTGTTTTTTTCTTCCTTTTGAATGGAAGATACAAATCTTCAAGATCGTTTAATTGCAGGGTAGCGTTAATTTTTAATCTTAATTCTTCCGTTAATTTTCCTTGCTCTTCAATAGATTTTAGAATAGCCTCTTTGCGCTTATCCAGTTCTTCAAGTCGTTTCCATTCCTTTTGTATATCTGCAATTTCTACTTCGTCCAATGAACCGGTTGATTCTTTTCTATATCGGGCAATAAATGGAATAGTCGATCCTTCATTTAACAAAGCCAAAGTGTTTTTAACACTTTGTAGTGGAATTTGTAAAGTGGAGGCTATTAATTTGCTGTAATCTTCCATTTGGTATTTTTTTTGGTGGGCAAATTTAAACCATAATTCAACTTTTTAATGTATCAAATATATATTCAATGCATTTAAAATGCATAAAAGCATGATATTTGCGTTATTCACTAAATAATAAAATGAAAATTTTTAAAAATTTTTTCCTTTACCTATTTTTTTGCGCTGCTGGAATATTGCATGGATCCGCCCAGGACTCTGTGTTGGTCTCTTTTCCTAATGGATTGTCTGCTTTTCTTAAGTTACAAGCCGCCGAGGTTATGCCATCTTCTTTACAGCAGCGATTTCCTATGATTAAAGTCTGGAAATCAACGCATAAACTTTTTCCCCAGGTGGATTTTAGAATTTTAAAAGTGAATAATGAATGGGAAATTTATGCTATAAAAGGAGATTCTATTACCAAATTTATTAGTAAAAAAGAAGGTGTCTGGGATGTAGAGGTCGATGACGACTTTAATGAAAGTGTAAAATGCTTTACCTCAACTTCAAATAATTTTCAACCGCTTGATAAATCTCTTACCATTTCATCAAATGATTCATTGAGCGTTTTTCGCTTAGCGCTTAGTGCAACCGGGGAGTTTACTGATTTTCATGGTGGTGACATAGCCAAGGTATTATCCGTTATGCTCAAAATGGTTAATTTGGTAAATGCTGTTTTTGAAAGAGATTTGGGGGTTCGATTTGTTCTTATAGATAGATCAGATGACCTGATTTTTCAATTTGCTAACGCTGATCCATTTACCAAGGGTAATGAAAGTAGTGAAAATCAACAATTGTTAGATCGTATCATTGGTGACGTTAATTATGATATTGGACATGTTTTAGGTGGATTGCAAACGGTAAGTATTGGTAAATTTGGCAGTGTTTGTCAAAAAGGGGAAAAGGGTAGGGGCGTTTCTACTGCGCTAGTTCCAGACGGTATCTCTTTTATTTTTGATTATTTTAGCCATGAACTTGCCCATCAGCTGGGGGGAAATCATACTTTCAACAGCGTAATTTGTAATGCTCAGCGAAATCCACTTACCGCCTGGGAACCTGGCTCGGGTATGAGCATCCTTGGTTATCCGGGTTTATGTAAATCAGATAATTTAGGCCTACACGTTTTGCCGCGATTTCATAGTGGTAGTGTAGAAGAAATTTCTAATCTTTTAATGTCCAAGGCCTATCAATTTTGTGGTGTAAAAGTATCAAGGTCAAATAGAAAGGTTTCAACTCTGGATATTGAAAACACTTATCTTCCAAGGAATACGCCCTTCTTACTCCATCCAATTGCCTCAGATACTACTACCTGGTTTTCTTGGGAGTCGATTGATATTGGTGATCCGATGTCATTAAATAGTATATCGGGACATAGTCCTAATATCAAAATGACAGAACTTAAGTCTAATACCTTCAGATCATTTCCAGGCATGGATTCATTGGTTAAAATGGTTAATGAGCCTGGCGTTATATTAGCTGATTATGAGAGAGATATGAGTTTAAGGCTTGTAAGAAGATTTGAATCAAATCTGGTTTGGCAACTTTTTAATCTTCGGGTAAAGGCTAATATGGGGCCTTTTACTTTAGTAAAACCAAAAGAGGATGTAATTTACTCAGCAGATGAACCATTAAATGTTGAATGGTTGCCGGCAAATACTTTTCTTCCACCATTATATGCCGACAAAGTAGATATTTTTTTAGTGGATGTAGCTAATCCAGATGCTCTGATTTTCTTAAAAAGGAATGTCCCAAATCTTGGTAAATATTCTTTGTTTATAAATGAAAATATTAAAAATGCTACATACAAATTAGGGGTAAAGGGGACAAATAAATTATTTTTTAATCTAAGTCCCGGCAATATTATTGTTCAGAATATAGCGGGTTTTTTTAACGGGCTTCCTTTCGATGTTTCTCATTTTACCTGTGAAGGAGAAATTCTTTTTCGTTGGGATTTATCAACCTTAGCGGATTCTATTTTTCCTTTAACCTTTAAAATAGAAAATGTAACTCAATGGAACCCTGGTTGGCGTGAAATGGTAATGGTTAAACCGGGGATACTGGAATGGCGTTTGTCTGCCCCGGCGGGTGAAACGGTACCTGTTTTTAATCAGGCAACGCTTCAGGTGGCTGCGACAAATAAAAAGTTTAGCTTTCCCATAGAATGGCATTATCAGACAAAAAAGCCGCTGAATTTCGAAGCAGTTTATCCGCTGAATAAATCTGAAATTAGTGATGTACGTCCTCTATTTTCCTGGAAAGCAAATGATAAAGCCGATTGGTACCAAATAGAGCTGTCAGAAGGTAAGACTTTCGAATACATTATTGATTCTCTTGTGACAGTAGGTTCTTATGTTTATCCAAATAAACCCTTGATAGCTGGAAAACAGTATTTCTGGCGCATAAAATATCATACTATTTTATGTGGAAGTAATGTTTCAGATGTATTTTCCTTTTATATAAAACCAGCCATTTGTGACGAATGGAAGAAAGTAGATACGCTCGTTCTCAATCAAATTCCCTTCAGGCAATCAAACCTGATTATTAATCAAAAAGGAGTTATCACTGATTTTCTGGAAATGTGGATGAATATTAAGTTATCAGACATAGAAAAAGTTAAGATATTTCTAAAAACGCCCTCCGGTTTGAGTCTATCTCTTCCTTTGCCCAAAAATTGTTTAAAATCGCTTCAATGGCATAAAATAACTTTTTCAAAAGAAGCTATTTTAACAGATTCTTGTATTGGTGGCGATTCTTTAAATCTAAATGTGGGTAATTTATTTAATTTATTGAAAGGGGAGAAATTAGATGGATTGTGGCAATTGGTATTTGAAGGCGTTAATCAGACGGGAAGCATTGGAAGTTGGGGATTTAAAAGTTGTTATTTGGGAGAGGTTACTTCTTCTTCAAATATCCTTAAAAATGAGATATTAGTCTACATTTCACCAAATCCTGCTACTGAAAATATAGGTAAAATATCCTTTTTGAATGAAGGGAAGGCGCGTATCATTTTGTGGGATTTCCTGGGAAATAAAAAGGGTGAATGGATAAAAAGTCAGTTTGAAAATGAAATGTATATTAAACTTTTTGATTTAGTTAATGGAATTTATTTGTTGGATATAAGAGGAGAAGATGGAAAAAAACAACACATTAAATGGGTCATTCAGTAAAAAAGAAAAGTGCCAATCAATGAAGAAATGGCACTTTCCCTTTTTAATTTGTTTTAATTATTAGATACTAACCCAATAATTGGTTTTTGTGCCGCTAATGTGGCTGAGCTACTTCCTCTGGCTACAATGGTGTATTTTTTACCACGAACTAAGTTAAGATTACTCAACGTACTTAATGCGACCGTTTTTCCTTTTTCGCGAATAACAATGGTAAAACGAGTTGAACCAGGCTGATCAAATGCCTGGAAATTTTCTTTTCCCGTGCTTCTACCTGTAAATTCAGTGTTTACAACGTTGTTAACTAAAAATTGAATGCCTGTTGCCGGGCTGTCAGTTAAGGCACTTAAAAACCGAATATATGTTTTCTCTGGATCAGGAATAGATAGATCATCTTGTGAGACCAAAAAGTCATATTTACCTGCTATGCCAAAAGCATGTACCGTGTAATAAGTGTTGTCAGCTAAATTGAGATCTGTAGTCAAATTTACTTCTCCGGTAGTAGCCGTTGCCGGTACAGTAATTTTCAGTTTTGCCGTTCCTGAAGGGATAACGGCATAATCAATAATAGGAAATAAGCTACCGTAAGTTACCAATCTAGGATCACCAACAGTAGTTAATACACCTGATACAACTTTATCGTTGATGGAGGCAACCACTCCTGGAACATCAGGCGCTGCATGGAACATTTTAATCCTTGCACCATTGGTAGCTGGTGTGGCATTCCTTAGGAAATCAAATTCCTCACCACAGGAAACTAAAGAAAATGCGCTAATGAATAAAAAGGCATTCCACATATATGTTAACTTCATGATAATTTTTTTAAGGTTGAACAAACCAAAGTTGTTTTGTGTGATAATCGGGTAAATCAGCACCAAGTCCTCTTAGGGTAGCTAAATTCCAAACATATTCGGAGTTAAATCTTGGGCGAACTCTTTGAACAAATTTTCCGCTATTGTCCGGGTAAAGGCTGGTTGGGAAAGAAATACCTTTATATATTTCGTTGCTATATTCATATCTTCTCATGTCAACCCAGGTTTCAAGGGCACCCTGACCATACAAAGCGATATATTTTTGTAGCATGATATCACTAAGGGTCAAATCGTTACCAGATTTAGGTATAGCAGCACTCGCTAAATAAGCGTCGCGATTGGCTGCTGAAACACCAACAAAATCCATAGCTGCACTAACCCCAAGTCTAAAGGCTGAATAGGCCAACGTTTTATCTCCTTTTTTGAAGGCAGCTTCTGCTTTGATAAATTGCAATTCCGGATAAATAAGAATGGCGTGAGGCGCATTATCATTAAAAATCCATCTTCCAGTTGCTGGTCTAACCCCTAAGCCACCCCATAAATTAGGAATTCTATTCTTCCTACCTGCAATATTATTCGGATCACCTGAAGCGGGAGCAACGCCTCTGAACACAGCATCAGGACTTGCCGTAAACATGATGGGAAGTCTTGGATCTTTTACGCCTGTAAAAGTCGTGCCGTCAAGCAAGGAAATAATGTAGGCTGATTGAACAAAATTTCCTATGTTATTTCTTAATGGACCATAAAAATTAGCATCTCCAGAATTGGTTCCTGCATGAGGAACCATAAAGTTATCAGCATTATTCTGAAATGCTTTATCGACATATTCTATTACTTTGTCCGCACTGAACGCGGCTTTGTTTGATAAGTGGATAGCGTTTCTGGCAAGATTTGCGTAAATGAATTTTTTCCACTTGCTAACATCTCCTTTATATACAATATCTCCTCTTGATAATGAGGCGGAATAACCCGTTTTATCTAAATCTGCCAGTGCTTCGGTACTTAATCTAACTACTTCAGCGTAAACATCTTGTTGTGAATCGTAATCAAACACATATCTATTTGGCTCCCAGGCTTGTTTTAAAATCATTTCACCATGTAGGTCTGTCGTAGATTGCCAGCTCCAGGCGCGCACGGCTTTAGCTGCACCCACATAATCCCATTTATTGTTTGCTACACCATCTGAAATAATTAAATCAATATTGGTACCAATAGACCAGTAATAAGACCGCCATTTTTCACCGCATGCGTCCGATCCTGGAGCAAAACCTTGTCTGTCCCAAGAATTTCCAGCTGAAACCCAACCCCAATATTGAACATATTGACCGATATATCTGGCATCCCAGGCGTCACCTCTAACCATTTGGGCAAAAATAGGTGGAAGTAAGGCAAATCCTTCCGCTACCTGCGGATTACTTGGATCTTGATTAATGTCAAAATAAGATTCGCAGCTACTACCCAGGAAGAGTAAAAAAGCGAATGGATATAATATTTTTTTCATTGTCGTAAATTTTAAAGGGTTATTCTAATACCACCAGAAATAGTTCTGGGCAAAGAAATAGTACCAAAATCGAAACCAAATGCGCCTACACCTCTTGTTGTAGCTGAATTACCATTAACATTTGGGTCGGCTCCACTATAGTTTGTGAGTAACCATAAGTCAGTACCACTGACAAATACTTTGGCACTTTTAAATAGTTTACTTCCTTTTAAAATGGAACTGGGGATATTGTAATTAATGGATACATCTCTTAAACGAATCCAATTTATATCTTCCTCTACAAATTCTGACTCCGGCGCAGCACTAAAGAAATCACTACGGGTTAATGGGGTAACTTGAATACTATTCTTTGTGGGACTTTCTGTATTTTCTCTTCCATCCCTTAATACGCCATTAAAAATATAAGGTTGGTTCCTGTCAGGTAAAGTGGTGCTTAATCCTCTTTGATGTAAAAATCTTGCCGTACCGTTGTAAACATCTCCTCCTTTTCTGATATCTAATAGAAAAGAAAGACTAAATTCTCCTACCCTGAATTCATTGGTTAAGCCAATGGTGAAATCAGGGTTTCTGTCACCAATAGGTAGGAAATTTGTGTTAACCACGGGTAATCCATTGGATGGATTAATTAAAATATCACCATTTTTGTTTCTAAGATAACTGTAACCGCCAATAGCAGTGGCACTACCAAGACCCCGCTGGTTATAATCTAAATTAATGGTTGGGTAAAATCTGGCTAAATCAGAGACAAATGCGCTGGCACGGGCATTTCCAAATAACCAGGTATCAGAATTATAAAACTCTGCCTGATCAGCTGGGAGATTTTCAACAGTGGTGGTGAAAGTGGTGAAATTCATTAATATATCCCATTGTACCTTCTCTTTTTTAATTGGCGTTAGAGAGAGTTGTACTTCATACCCTTGATTTGAAAAGGTACCTCCATTAACGAGTCCAAAAATGAATCCCGTTCCGTAACTTAAACGTTGAGATACAATCTGGTCGAAACGAGAATTTTTAAAATAAGCAAAGTCTATACCTATTCTATTCTTAAACAACTTAAGTTCTGTTCCAAATTCATAACCCTGTGTACGTTCAGGTTTCAAATCAGGATTTCCACCAAAGAAACCAAATGCAAAGCCTCCACCCGTGGTTGTTTGTGGGAACAGAGCGGGTAATATTTTATAAGGAGGAGCATCTTTACCTGTTTGAGATAAAGTTGCTCTTAGTTTACCATAACTAAGAATTGATGAATTATTGAATAAGGGTAATTCGCTGAATATAAAACTTAATCCCGTTGAAGGATAAAAGAAGGAGCGATTAACTGACGGCAGGGTAGAAGACCAGTCATTTCTACCTCTTACATTGAAAAATAGAATATCCTTATATCCTAAATCAAAGGTTCCCAATAAACTGAGTAATCTTTGTCTGGTTATGGTCAACTTGTTACGCTGAGTGGTAGGATCTGTATTATTGATACTATTATAGTCAGGTATATACATTTTTTCACCCCTTACTGCGGTAACTTCATAATTTCTATCATCTACAGAACTCCCAAAGGTGAAAGATGCTTTGAAGTCACCAAATGTCTTTTTGGCCGTTACAAGAAGATTGCCATTCATTAATAATGAATTTTCATTATATGATTCAATGACGCCTCTACCCGTAATGCCATAGATAGATTCAGGGTGAAGTAATGTATTACCAATCGTAGAATAAGCGTCAATACCAAACCTTCCCGTCACATTCAACCATTTAAATGGGTCGTAAAGGACACTGAAATTTCCTATCGTTCTCTTGTTTCTGGTTTGATTTTTATTTGCATTCACGTTAAACAACGGATTATCTTGTTCCGTCGTACTTTGAATCAACTGCCTTCTTGTTCCGTCAGGATTTAAAAACACACTCGCATCGTCATAAAATGGCCAGGAAAGTAAGCTTATTAAATATCCATTGGCTCCTCTCTGCGGTGCTGTGGTATTTGAGTTAACAAAATTCAATGAACTACTGGTACTTAGCTTATCGGAAATTTTGGCTGTCGTACTCAAGCGCACAGAAATTCTATTGAAATCATTGGTTGGTACAACCCCTTTTTGATCGGTATAAGCGGTAGAAAGGCGATAACTTAATCCGGTGGTACCCCCTTCAAATCCTAAATTATGGGTTTGAGTGAATCCGTCCCTGAAAAAAGCATCGATATTATCATATTTTGGAGTAGATGCGGGAAGTTTTGGACCAAAGAAGAAAGAAGTGGTTGGATCAGCTGATCCGTTAAATCCTCTGGCGTAGTCACTGTTGTACTCTGGAAATCTATAAAGATGTTCATTCCTGAAGAGGTTATCGTAACTAATTTTTCCTTTTCCAGTACTTCCCTTTTTTGTTGTAATGATAATGGCACCAGAAGAAGCATCAATTCCATATAAGGCAGCAGCTTCAGGGCCTTTTAACACAGTAACCGATTCAATATCAGCTGGATTAATATCACCTGCTCTGTTTTGATAATCGTTGGCTCTGTTTGCCTGATCAGATACAAGAGCACCCTGATTGAACGTGCGATTATCAATAGGTAACCCATCCACTACAAATAATGGCTGGTTATTTCCGTCTATGGAACTCGGTCCACGTAACTGTACAGCAACAGATGCACCCGCTTGTCCACTGGTTGGCGTCATGTTCAGACCAGCTACCCTGCCTTGAAGAGAAACAATGAAGTTATCTCTTCCAGTATTTTGCAGCGCCTCTCCCTTAACTTCTTGAATCGAATAAGCCAGTTTTTTCTTTTCTTCCTTTATACCCAGGGCCGTGACGACTATTTCACCCAGTGCAGTAGCTTCAGCAATGAGCTGTACATCGAGTAAAGTTTCATTAGTGACTTAATTTCTTTGGGTTTATAGCCCGTGTAAGAATAACGTAATGTTTGGCCTGTGGCCACCTGAATAGCATAAGTGCCATCTAAGTCTGTTACTGTTCCTATGCCAGTCCCAACGACCAAAACAGTCACGCCAATCATAGGACTATTGTCGTCGGCATCTGTAATGGTTCCTTTTAATGTTCGGTTTTGAGCTGCCAGTCCATTCTGGTGTAGGAAGACAAACAGCAGAAAAACGAATGCTTTCAGTAATGTAATTTTTATTCTGATGTGTATATGGGTTAATAAATAAGTAAAACCCATTAAATATTACTTTAATAGGTAGGAAAAAAATCCGTCTTACTTTGGCAAAATTCTTAAGATAATAAAAAGAAAATTACCGGGTTTCTATAGGTGTTTTAAAAATTATCGCTTAATTCCATTCGTTTCATATAATTCTTCAAGCTTTCCATTGGGCGTGTTATAGCCACTCTCCCCGAACGAACGAACTCAAATATACCATATTTTTTGAATTCTTCCAACAATGCTTCAGTTTCTATGGCTCTGCCCGTTTTTTCAAACACGATGAATTCTGGTTCAATCTCTAAAATACGAACATTGTATTCTCTTACAAATTTTTCAACTTTCAACGAATCACCAAAAATAGAAGATGGTATTTTATAAAGGGCTATTTCTTGATATATTATTTCGTGCTTTTCGTAGTAAAACGCTTTTAATATATCTATTTGCTTATCTAGTTGGGCAACCAGTTTTTTTATCATTTCTTCTGTAGTGAAAACAACAATAGTAAAACGGTGAATACCAGGAAGGGATGATTTTGAGGTATTTAAGCTTTCTATATTGATGTGTCTTCTGGTGAAAATGGCAACAACTCTGGATACCATTCCTGTTTGATTTTCCGAAAAAACCGACAGGGTAAATTCTTTTTTTTCCATAAGTACTATTTAATATTTGGTTCAAGAAGGATTTCGCCCACGCCAGCGCCACTTTGAACCATTGGAAAAACATTGTCCTCTTTTTCTACCATTACATGTAAAAGGTATGGACCAGGGTAGGCCAGCATTTCAGCTACCGCCTCTTTTAAAGAGGAAACCTCTTCAATCTTTTTTCCTGTAATACCAAATCCTTCGGCGATTTTTAGAAAATCAGGATTCTGAAGTTCTACCGAAGAGTATCTTTTATCGTAGAATAATTGTTGCCATTGACGAACCATTCCCAGGAAGTTGTTATCTAAAATAACAATTTTCACAGGCATTTTCCATTGATTTATCATGCCCAATTCCTGGATAGTCATTTGAAAACCTCCGTCTCCAATAAAAGCAACGACGGTTTTATCAGGTTGAGCGTATTGGGCACCAAAAGCAGCTGGGAGTCCATAGCCCATGGTTCCTGCTCCACCTGATGAAACCCATTGATTGGTAGAACGATAAGTGTAATATCTTGCAGCCGCCATTTGATGTTGTCCCACATCAGTAGCTACAATAGCCATGCCATCCGTTTGATCAGAAATTTCCTTCACAACCATTCCCATCCTCATTTTTCCCTCAGGAGTAGGGGATAAGTCCCTGTTTATAACCTTTTCAAATTCAATTTTCTTACAATCGCCAAATTCCTGAAGCCACGCGGGATAAGTTTTTTCTTCAATCAAGGGTAAAAGTGCCTCAAGAACCATCTTGGCATCGCCAAGAACTGGAATGGTTGCTTTTACGTTTTTATTAATTTCTGATGGGTCAATTTCAATATGAATAACTTTGGCTTGTTTGGCGTATTTTGTTAAATTTCCAGTTACCCTATCATCAAAACGCATGCCAATAGCAATGAGCACATCACATTCATTTTGTTTTATATTCGCTCCATAATTACCATGCATGCCAAGCATTCCAACATGCTGAGGATGGTCATCAGGAAGAGATGATAACCCATGTAGCGTGCAGGCTACCGGAATGCCCGATTTCTCCACAAACCATTTAAACTGATTTTGGGCATTAGCTATTTGAATACCGTGACCTGCAAGAATGAGTGGCTTCTTTGCCTTATTAATCATCTGAGCCGCTGATGTTATTTCATCTTCATTCAGTTTAGGCAATGGATGGTAACTTCTAATGTGCGTGCAGGGCAAATATTCGAAATCAAAAAATTCATTTTGAGCATCTTTGGTTATGTCAATAACCACAGGTCCCGGTCTGCCTGAATTGGCTATATAAAAAGCTTTGGCAAAAACGGATGGAATTTCAGCAGCGTGGGTGATCTGATGGTTCCATTTTGTTACAGGCATGGTACAATTTATTACATCTGTTTCCTGAAATGCATCAGAACCAAGTAAAGTTGAGGCTACTTGTCCCGTTATACAAACCAAGGGAGTAGAATCAAGCATCGCGTCAGCAAGTCCTGTCATTAAATTCATCGCGCCAGGTCCGGATGTTGCCATAGCCACCCCAGTTTTTCTGGTAACACGGGCATATCCTTCAGCCGCATGGATGGCCCCTTGCTCATGTCTGGGTAAAATATGATTGATACGGTCTGTGTAATGATATAGGGCATCATACACAGGCATGATGGCGCCTCCGGGATAACCGAAAATAGTGTTTACTGATTCAGCAATCAGACATTTCAGTACCGCCTCTGCTCCAGTGATATTCACTTTTTCCTCTGTGGTGCGATTCTGTTGGCTTTCACTTAGTTTATTTACTACTTTTTCCATGATTTAGAGGTTTATTTCGTCGGTAACACATCCTTCTGACGCAGAAGAAACCAGTTGCGCATACTTTTTAAGGTAACCTGTAGTTGCTTTTGAAGGTTTGGGTTGCCAGGTAGCTCTTCTTCTTTCAAATTCCTTTTCATCAATATTGGCTTCAAGCACATTATTTATGGCATCAATGGTAATGATATCACCATTTTTAACCAGTGCAATATTTCCACCAATCTGAGCCTCAGGGGTAATATGTCCTACTACAAAGCCATGGGTTCCACCAGAAAATCTGCCATCTGTTATTAAAGCTACTTTATCGCCCAGACCTTCTCCCATAAGAGCAGAAGTAGGCTTTAACATTTCCGGCATGCCTGGACCGCCTTTCGGACCACAATAGCGAATGACAATAACAGACCCTTCTTTTATTTCTTTATTGGCAATAGCAAGATTTATCGCTTCTTCTCCGTCGAATACCTGTGCAGGACCCTGGAAGTATTCTCCTTCTTTACCGGTTATTTTGGCTACTGACCCCTGTGTTGCCAGATTTCCATAGAGTATTTGAATATGACCGGAAGGTTTTATGGCTTCTTTAATTGGATGAATTACTTTTTGCCCCTCATCTAAAGGACGAGCATTTTCTAAATTTTCGGCCATGGTTTTACCTGTAACTGTCAGGCAATCACCGTGAAGTAAGCCTTCTGCTAACATCCATTTCATAACACCAGGAACACCGCCCACCTGAAATAAATCTTCCATGACATATTTACCACTTGGTTTTAAGTCAGCTAAAAATGGGGTGGTATCACTTATTTTTTGAAAATCATCTAAGGTTAAAGGCACGCCCATAGCCTTAGAGATAGCTATTAAATGCATGACGGCATTAGTTGACCCTCCCAGTACAGTGATAAGGCGCATGGCGTTTTCAAATGCCTTAGCGGTCATTATTTTAGAAGGTGTTAAATCTAATCTTATAAGTTCCGTAATCGCTTTGCCAACATTTAAGCTATCTTGTTTTTTATCTGGATGATCAGCTGGAAGGGATGAATTACCTGGTAAACTCATGCCCATAGCTTCAATAGCTGAAGCCATGGTATTTGCCGTGTACATACCTCCGCAAGCACCCGGGCCAGGACAGGCTTTCTGAACGATTTGCTTGAAATCTGCGTCGGTAATGGTGCCTGCTATTTTTTGACCTAGTGCTTCAAAGGCTGAAACCACGTCTAATTTCTTACTTGCATGGCAACCTGGTGCAATGGTACCACCGTAAACAAGGATAGAGGGGCGATTTAATCGGGCCATGGCCATCATCGCTCCTGGCATATTTTTATCGCAGCCCGTAACCGCAACAATGGCGTCATACCATTGGGCACCTGCAACCGTTTCAATAGAATCGGCAATTAAATCTCTGCTGGGAAGTGAATAGCGCATACCTGAAGTTCCCATGGATATGCCATCACTTACGCCTATAGTGTTGAAAATCAAACCATATAAATTGGGCTCAATCTGGACACCTTGCTTAATAACTTTAGCCAAATCATTTAAATGCATATTGCAGGGATTCCCTTCCCATCCCATGCTCACTATACCTACTTGCCCCTTTTTCATGTCTGCCTCAGTCATACCTATAGCATAAAGCATTGCTTGTGCCGCTGGTTGACTTACGTCTTGTGTAATCGTTTTACTATACTTATTCCAAATGATAGATTCCATGTAAAAATATTTAGCTTTTTGACGGACACTAATAATAGGTGGTCACTTTTATCTTACCAAAAATAAACATTGATGAACCTTACCCGGAACTTAAATTAACGATACTTACGATATGGCAAAAGGTTAATATATATATTAAAATATTGATTTGCAATGTTTTAAAGTATGTTTTCTTACAATTGACAGGTATTATTAATATTCTATTTAGAAATGATATCTCAATGTAATTCCTGCCTGTACTTGTGATAAGTTGGTCACTCCATTAGCTGTTTTGTTTCCGGTGGAAGGAATAGCAAGTAAATTGCTTAGTCCCGGCCAGTTTAATCTCGAAAAAAAATAGGTATTGGCGAAGGTGGTTAAAGTAATATTTTTGCTCACTCCTATATCGTAGCCTAAACCGGCCCCAATATTCGGTTTGATTAAATTATCAGTACTATTTGTATTAAGGGTTTCTACCGTGTTTGCAAAGTAACTTACTCCTGGTGAAATATTTAAAAATAAACCTTTCTTTAATGGATTGCCTTTTTTTGAAAAAGTTGGACAATCGCAATCTCCCTTAAAATCAAGAAAATAAATATGGGTATTGAGTTGAAAACGAATAATTTTATTTATAAAAGTCCCCAAATCTATAATCTCATTTTCAAATAAAGCACCGCCAATTTCAGGGACAAAGGCTATTCTATAGTTTTGTATAGAAAATTCATAATTCAGACTTAAAAAAAGAGAATTTCCCGGTAAGTCATATTTCATATTGTTATTAAGGTCTGTTATAATCCAGCCTTTCGCCCTATTTAGCGTGCCACCTGCAGCAATTCCTATTTGCGCATTAGACATGAAGGGGATAAATAATAGCAGGATTAAAAATATTTTTTTAAAAAAAATCATTGGGTTCGTTTTATCTCTTTTAAACGAAAATGTTCTCAATGTCGTATCCTTTTAGGTTAAATATTATCTTTGTTCCCTAATCTGAACGTTACCCTTAAATATGAAAACAAAATCGTTAAGGCAAGATAAAGTTAATGTAATTACTTTAGGCTGCTCAAAAAATAAAGTAGATTCCGAAAATTTGATTACCCAATTAATAGGTAATGATTTTGATGTTTCCCATGAGACAAACGAAAAATCTGATATCATCATAATTAACACCTGCGGTTTTATTGATCTTGCAAAAGAGGAATCCATCCAAACTATATTGGATTACGCAGAAAAAAAGAAAGAAGGCGAGATTAAAAAATTATATGTTACGGGTTGTCTTTCCCAAAGATATAAAGACGATTTAGAAGTTGAAATTCCTGAGGTTGATGCCTTTTTTGGTACTTTGGAAATGCCTTCTTTGCTGGCTAAGTTAAACGCCGATTTTAAACACGAACTGGTAGGAGAAAGGTGGATCAGTACTCCAAGTCATTTTGCTTATCTTAAAATTGCAGAGGGCTGTAATCGCACCTGTTCTTTTTGTGCCATTCCGCTTATGCGGGGAATACATGTATCAAGAAATATTGAAGATATTGTTGTCGAGGCCAAAAGTTTGGCCAGAAGAGGGGTAAAAGAGTTGATGCTCATTTCTCAGGAGCTAACTTATTACGGATTAGATACTTACAAAAAAAGAATGCTTCCTGAATTATTGACAGAATTAGCCAATATTGAAGGAATTGAGTGGATTAGGCTCCATTATGCTTATCCAAGTAAATTTCCACTTGAAATTTTCGAGGTAATGGCTGCACAGCCAAAAATATGTAACTATTTAGATATGCCGCTCCAGCATGCTCAAAATGATGTTTTGGCAAGAATGAGAAGACAAATTACTGTGGAGGAAACCAGAGATTTATTGGAAAAGGCAAGATCTTTGGTGCCCGGAATTACGCTAAGGAGTACTTTCTTAGTAGGATTTCCAGGTGAAACAGAAGCTGAATTTGAAGCGCTTTGTGATTTTATCGTGGAAGCATCTCTTGATAGGGTTGGCGTTTTTACTTATTCTCATGAAGAATCTACCCGCGCTCACGATCTGGTCGATGATGTTCCTGAGGAAGTGAAAATGGAAAGAGCCAATCGGATTATGGAAATTCAAAGTGCCATTTCTTTCGAAAAAAATAAAGCTAAAATTGGAAAATCATTCAAGGTTTTATTTGATAAAATTGAAAATGGTCATTTTGTTGGCAGAACCGAAGGTGATTCTCCGGAGGTCGATAATGAGGTTTTAATTCCTGTAAAGGGAAATTATGTGAGATTAGGTGATTTTGCGGAAGTGACGATTACCGATGCTTCTGAATACGATCTGATTGGTGTTTTGAAGTAGGTTAATGTTTTATAAACTTTGTTAGCTATTCTTTGTTACCTTGAAAAAAAATGGCATTGCTAACTAAATTTCAGTTTAATATCGAAAAACCGTTAGTCCAGGCGGCTACCATTATTGCTTCAGTTTTTGTGGTCAATATTGGTTCCTTAATGGTGATAGCAACGGGTTTGATTGATGTAACTCTTCGCTTTCCCTGGTTGAATGCCGCTTCCTTTATGCTCTTTTTTGCCGTTTTAAATAGTATTTATTCCATAACCGCGAAAAGTGTTCCTCATTATTGGGGACTTTCAATGTATAGTTTCATGATAGTAGCAGGTGTTTCTGGTTTACAGGCCTGGGCATTTTCGGGTATTTCCATTGTAGATGCTGGTTCTTATATGTGGATTTACGTAGTTGTTACCTTTGGATACCTCGTTTTTCTTACTATAATGGCTATACTCAAGAAAGTAGTTGCTTTTGCTGAAAAAGAAGAATGGAATAGTCCTAAAATGAGGCCCAGAGGTTAAATTTATAATTTCCAAAATAAGTTTATATGCGTTTTCTAAAATATGCTTTCTTGTTATTTTTCTTTGGTGTTAGTTTCGCAGCTTATAGTTCTGAGGTAAAAACAGACACTATTAAACCTATTCGTAAGTCTGATAAAGAATGGAAGGAATCTTTATCTCCTCAGGCTTATTATATCCTTAGAAAAGCTGGAACAGAAAGAGCTTTCACGGGTAAACTTTATAATATTAAAACAAAAGGAACTTATATTTGTGGTGGTTGTAAATTACCCCTTTTTTCCTCTGAAACTAAATTTAATTCAGGAACAGGTTGGCCAAGTTTCTGGCAGCCTGTCAACAAAAAACATGTGAAGGAAATAGAGGATTTTGAATTGGGTATGGTTAGAACGGAAGTTAGGTGCGCTCGGTGTGACGGACATATTGGTCATGTTTTCGATGATGGTCCAAAACCCACCGGATTGAGATACTGTATGAATTCTGAAGCTATGTTGTTCACTCCCTCGGAGCAAAAGAAATAGTTCTAATGAATCCGGTTTCCGCTTAATTCTAATCTTTGCATGATTGCTGCTTCTTCTTTTAAGTAAGATTCCCATCTTGATTTAACCTTATCCTCTGGAAAATATAATCTTGCAAGGTCTAAAAATAGGACATAGTGTCCAGCCTCAGATACCATAAATTTGTAGTAAAACTCTTTTAAATAGGGGTCTGTCAGATATTCGTAAAGCAATCTGAATCTTTCACAACTTCTGGCTTCAATCAAACCGCAAAATAATAATTTGTCCAGGAGTCTATCCTCCCTTGAGCCTCCTTTTTGCTGAAAAGCAAGAAGCTGATTGACATATAAATCTTTCCTTTGTGTACCTAAATTAAATTGACGACGTTCAATTTCTGCTAAAACCATACGAAAGTGTCCCCATTCTTCTGTTACAATGGGTGAAAGTTCTCGAACCAGTTCTTTTTTATCTGGAAAACCCTGAATTAAAGATATACAGCTTACCGCTGCTTTTTGCTCACAAAAGGCGTGATCTGTCAGTATATCTTCCAAAGATATTTCAGCTAAATTTACCCATCGTGGATCCGTGGGAAGCTTCAGACCAAGCATTGTAAAAGGAACTTTTTTATCAACTTCTTTAGATTTTATCATTTTAATCTAAACATTTTAGTTGACGAGAGAAAAAATCTATGTTATACACAGGATAAACCTCAAAACCAGCGCTCCAATACATACGAATTTCCTCCAGCTCTTGTTTTCTCAACAAATTAATCTGTTGATTATCCATTTTATATATCATTCTATAAGTTAAAATATCCTTGTCAGTTTCATATTTACCTAAATCCAATTCACCTGCTTTTAATTGAATGATTTGTCCGTCAAATAATTTAAGCGTAATTAAACTGTTTTTTTCTATAACTCCATAAGCTTCTCTGGCATTTGGATAGGCAAACCGAAACTCTATTGTCAATTGTTTTTCCCTTCTTCCTACAGTAGACAAAAAAGCTTCGCATCGGAGATATTCTTTGTCGGGAAAAAACAGCCTTAATCTTTCATCAGTGAAAGTGAATAACAATTCTTTTTCGCCATCTCTTCGCCAATCTAGTCCTTTTGCATCAAGTCCTTCATAAGCATATTGGCATATAGCGTTTGTACTGGCAAGATTATCTGGCATGATTACGCCGATATTTTGTCCATAAAAAGCGAGGGGAGAATCGTTTGCAAAAAAATCGAGATTTACCATTTCTTCAGAAGCAAAAACAGTATTAAAATCTAATTTTCCAGGGGTGTTTTCTGGTCTGAACAACCTTAAAATATCCCCTTTCATTTTTAAATCTTGTGTTATTAATATATCAGATTGAGCTTCTTTTATCGTTCCTAAAGAAGTGGATGCCAATTGTTGAGTAAGGGTTAATTGATTAAATAATTTATTTAATTCCTCAGCTGGAACCAAACTATTTTGTTGTGCAATGGCTATTTTGTTTTGTAATTCTTTTTCTTGCTCAGCCATTGCTTTTGCTCTGATATCTGCATAATACATGGCGTCTTTTGCCTGTTGAATTCTCCGATTTACCAGTTGATATACTTCTTCCCGTGTGATTTCAATGGGGTTATTTAATGGTGTTACCTCTTGATTTACCACCGGATAATTACCACCAGACAGTTGCCTCTTATGAAAGTATCTCCAGGTTCCGTCAGGAAAAACAATTATTCGCTCACCAATTTCATTTTGCCTAATTTCCTGACCGAAGAGGATTATCGGCAAAAAAAGGCATAAGATAAAAGAAAGAAAATTTATTTTGAACATCCGGAGAAAGGATTATTTAATAATTAAGATTTACAAATATAGGAAAAAGTCCCTTTTTTTTACTATTTTGCAACCATGTATATTACATTATTATCTATCTTCTTTTCTACCTTTTCCATAGGTTCAATGACGATAAGTTTGTTGGATCTTATTGATTTTTTCATTTTTAGTTTTATCATTTACCAGATTTACACCTTGTTAAGAGGTAATTTTGGTAATGGTCTGTTCCTCGGTATTCTGTTACTTTTTGTCATTTGGTGGACCGTTAATGCATTAGACATGCAGCTAATGTCTAGTTTGCTAAATCAATTCATTAATGTGGGGGTAATTATTATAGTTATTATTTTCCAACCTGAAATCCGACGTTTTTTATTGTTTTTAGGAAATACCACCCTAAGAAAAAGGTCTAATTTTTTATCAAGAATATTTTTAGCTAAACCGGGCATTAAAACATACAGAGAAAGACAAATTATGGCTCTTAGTAGTGCTTTACTTAGGATGAGCCGAGATAAAACGGGTGCTCTATTAGTTCTATCCGGCGATACGAGTGCAGAACCTCTTATTGGCACGGGTACATTACTGGACGCCGTGGTCACCCGAAGATTGGTTGAGAGTATCTTTAACAAAACATCTCCATTACATGATGGTGCGCTTATTATAAGTAAAGGAAGAGCCGCTGCGGCTTCCTGTATTTTACCCTTATCTGAAAATGGAAATTTACCAGCTGATGTGGGACTCCGTCACCGGGCCGCCTTAGGCGCATCCGAGCGTTACGCCGTCGCAGCAGTGATTGTTTCCGAGGAAAATGGGTTTATTTCTACCTGTTTTCAAGGTATTATGAAATACCAAATCTCAAATGAAGAACTTCTGATTTTTTTACAAGAACATATTTGATGACTATTTTAAATGGCGAAAATTGATATTATGAAAAAAGTTCAAGAATACCTGCAGAATAATAAGGAAAGATTCGTTTCCGAATTATTTGATTTTTTGCGTATTCCTTCCGTAAGTGCCAATCCTGATAATGATGCAGACGTAGCTTTTGCCGCTTCTTTTGTTGCTGAAAAGTTAAAATTAGCAGGTGCCGATAATGTGGAGGTTATTCCAACAAAGGGTCATCCTGTCGTTTTTGGTGAAAAAATGGTAAATCCTTCCCTGCCTACTATTATGGTATATGGTCATTATGATGTTCAACCCGCTGATCCTCTCTATTTATGGCATTCTCCTCCTTTTGAGCCCGTAATTCGAAAAACAGATGTTCATCCAGATGGAGCTGTCTTTGCAAGGGGTTCTTGCGATGACAAAGGCCAGGTTTATATGCATATTAAGGCTTTCGAAGCTATGATGGCCTGTGACTCATTACCTTGTAATGTTAAATTTATGATTGAAGGGGAAGAGGAGGTAGGTTCTGCCAATCTTTCTTCTTTTTTGGAAAATAATAGATCAAAACTTTCAGCAGATGTCATCCTGATTTCTGATACTTCATTAATTGCCAATGATATACCAAGTATAACTGTTGGTCTTAGAGGTTTAAGTTATGTTGAAGTAGCCGTGGTTGGCCCCAATAGAGATCTTCATTCCGGTGTTTATGGCGGTGCAGTTGGAAATCCAATCAATATTCTGACAAAAATGATCGCTTCAATGCATGATGATAATAATCATGTGACTATTCCCGGTTTTTATGAGGCTGTTCTGCCTGTTTCTTTAGAGGATAGACGAAAAATGAATGAAGCTCCTTTTTCATTAGAGGAATATCAGGCTGACTTGAAAATTGATTCCGTACACGGTGAAGCGGGGTACACGGTATTAGAAAGAACTTCTATTAGACCTACCCTCGATGTAAATGGTATCTGGGGCGGATATATTGGTGAAGGTGCAAAAACCGTTTTACCGTCTAAGGCTTTCGCTAAAATTAGCATGCGCCTCGTTCCTAATCAAGATCCTGATACTATCACTGAACTTTTTAAAAATTATTTTGAAAGTATTGCTCCTCCTGCTGTAAAGGTTACGGTCACACCTCATCATGGTGGTCATCCAGTAGTCACTCCAACCGATACGCCGGAATATAAAGCAGCGGAATTAGCTATGAAACATACTTTTGGAAAAGATCCAATTCCACAAAGAGGGGGAGGAAGTATTCCTATTGTTGCCTTATTTGAAAAGGAGTTGGGCATCAAATCTGTACTCATGGGCTTTGGTTTAGATAGCGATGATATTCACTCTCCCAATGAACATTATGGCTTGTTTAACTACATGAAAGGTATGGAAACCATTCCCTATTATTTTAAATATTATGCCGAATTGAAAAAATAAGGTATTGGCCGTATATTATTTCATGATTAATACGTAATCAATAAATAATATACGGCTAACCCAATATAATTTCCTATCGCATACCCCAAGAGTCCAACTAATATTCCTGGCATGAGCAAATACTTGTTTTTGATGACAGTAGCTATTTGCGACACAAATGGAGGACCGTAAATAGCCGCAGTAGAGCTAATTAAAAAGGTGTCTCTGTCAATACCAAAAAGTTTACTGAGTATTAAGTGGAGGCCAATACTACCATACATACTCACAGCTGTAATGATAAATATAAGATTGCTTCCTCGGGTGATATCTGACCATTTTCCTTGAATACTAAGCGATAACGCAAAAACCAATAATAGATATTCTCCCATTGTAAACGAGGTGGAAGATCTTTTGGCAATAAATTTAAAAAAAGATAAAACGATACTAATACCCGTGATAAAAAACAATATAATGGCGGTATTTTCTAAAAGATCACCTGCATAAAGTAATCCCAGGAGCACTGACAACCAAAGCAGAGTGAAGAATATAAGGATAAAATAATCCCAACGCTCCATTTTTATTTGGGTGGAAGTAGAAACTACTTCATCATGGATTACCGGCTTTTTGAAGCGCGGAAGAACATAAGATGTTATAACTGGAACAATACTGGTGAGTAAAACCAAATAACTGCCCCCAACCAGGGCGTCAGCGGCCGTTAATTGAACAATTAGTTTGGGGTCTCCTTTCAATGCAAAACCTATGGCTTGCATGTTGGGTGTTCCACCTGTATATAATCCCGTTAACATAGATCCTACCTGGGCAAATGATATTATATCATTTTTAAACCACCATACTACCGAAAAACATGAAATAGCCGAACTTACGGAGGCGAAGAAAAAAGACAGACCTAAACGCTTGTATCCACTTATTTGCTTGATTGAGCTGCTGCCATAAAGTAACAAGGGTATAGCCAACAATATGGATATTTGGCTAATCCATGAGGCAACATTGAAAAACAAATTATCCCTCTCTTTATTTAAGATACTCAATAGTATACCCGTCGCATAGCATAATACAATTGGGCTAAAAAAATCAGATAATGGAATTTTATGCTTGTATCTTTGAATAATTAAAGGAATTCCAAAAATTAAAGCACTGAATATAACGAATAACATGACCGTGTTATTTATTCAACATAGAGAACCAGGCCTTTTAAATAACCACTTTCCGGATGAAAAATACTGCTTGGGTGGTCAGGGCCTTGGGACAAATGGTGTAATATGCTCGTTTTTCTTCCCGCTTCAATTGATGCAGATAACAATGCATTTTGGAAAAGATTCCTATCAACGACCTGAGAGCAAGAAAAGGTGAACAATAAACCTCCTGGCTTCAATTGTTTCATAGCCAACGCATTTAACCTTATATAAGCTTGTATGGCATTGTGCCTTTTATCCATGCTTTTAGCAAATGCCGGCGGATCCACTACAATGATATCATACGATTTTGTTTGTTGCCTTAAAAATGTTGGTACATCAGAAACGGTAGAGACATGTTTTTCAGCATCTAAACCATTGGATTGTAAATTTTCTTTATACTGTTCAATAGCTAATGCCGAGGAATCAACACTTTCAACACTGGCGGCACCACCTTTAATGGCGTAAATTGAAAATCCTCCAGTATAACAGTAACAGTTTAATACCTCTTTGTCAGCGGCTAATTGCCCTAAAAGAAATCTATTTTCACGCTGATCTAGAAAAAATCCTGTTTTTTGTCCCTTTTCCCAATCAATATTAAAAATATGACCATTCTCTAAAATATTACCCGTTCCACTTAAGCCTCCCTTCCAGTAGCCATTTTTTTCCTGAATACCTTCGTTTTTGTATAACGTCTCTTCACTCTTATCGTAGATATTGCGTATGGTTAAACCGTCTAATTCTTCAAATGCTTTGATTATTTGTTGTTTATCTTTATAAATACCTGTACTATGGCACTGCACAACAGCAGTTTCACCGTAAATATCTATAATCAAACCCGATAATCCATCACCCTCACCATTGATAAGCCTGAAACTATTGGTTTGTCCGTTTTTATTTAAGCTAACTCCTTTTCTTAATCTTAAAGCATTATTAAATTTGTTTATATAAAAATTGGCATCAGGCGGACTGGTAGAAAAATGCAAGAGTCTGATTCTAATACTTCCTTCCTGATAATGGCCAAAGGCTAAGGCATTTTCTCTGGAATCACATACCATAACCCAATCACCAGAGGTAATTCCTGCTTCATAACGTTCAATGGCACCAGAAAACACCCAGGGATGAAATCTTTTAACGGGTGTTTCTTTGCCTGGTTTTAGAAAAATTTTCTTCATTTTTTCTTTATTTTAAACTCACCTATACTTCTAAAAAGGTGAGTATTTTTTGTTATTTTGGCGCAAGATAACTTGTTATTCCTAATAAAAAGCATTATGTATAAAGTTTGCCTATTCATTTTCACCATACTTCATAGCCATTTCCTTTATAATCAGATCCTTGTTTCTACTCCGAATTTTCCGAAGGAGAATGAATCTGTGACTATTTTTTTTGATGCGTCGAAAGGAACGGCAGGATTAAAAGACTGTGCTTGTAGCATTTACCTCCATACTGGAGTTATTACGGATAAATCAACGTCAAATGCCGATTGGAAATATGTGCAAACAACTTGGGGAGTAGTCAATCCAAACTGGGAAATGAAACAGGTACCCGGAAAACCAAATGTATTCTCCTTTGAAATAAAGCCTTCTATCAGGTCATTTTATAAAGTACCCGCCGGGGAAAAAATAATTAGCCTGGCTTTTGTTTTTAGGAATGCAAATGGAAGTAAAGAAGGTAAAGAGGTAGGTTCAAAGGATATTTTTTATCCCGTATTTCAAAACTCAGGCCTTACAGGCACTATTCAGGAGCCTTCAACCCCTGAGAAATTACTGAATCCAAAGGAACCGTTTACTTTAAAAGCTTTGTTTTCAGAAACGGTGAATATTTCTTTGTTTGATAACGATAGTTTGGTTTCTAATCAAACCGGTACCTCAATTTCCTTCACCTGGGTCCCGGATAACCGCCCTAATCATCAAATAATTGTTTTAGCGAGAACATCTATTGGAGATTCCCTAAAACTCCAAACCAGTTTCTGGGTAGTTCCAGAGCCTAAAAGATTATCAGCTCCCGATAATTATACACTGGGCTTTCAAAGACTTTCCCCAAATAGAGTTAGGATTTCTGCGGAAGCTCCGGGCAAAAAGCACCTTTTTTTACTGGGTGATTTTAATGAATGGAAAATTAATACCGATTTTATATTTAATGTTTCAGAAGATGGTACGCTTCATTGGATTGAATTAGATGGTGTTCCACTGGAAAAACCGTTTCAATATCAATTGGCTTTGAATAATACTCAAAGATTTGCAGATCCTTACGCTTCGCTGGTTTTGGATCCTGACCATGATAAATTTATTTCACCGCTTACTTTTCCTGGACTACCTGCCTATCCAGTAGGTAAAACGTCAGGTATAGTCACCCATATCGATTCAACTTTACACAAGTATGAATGGAAAAATACATTGAAAAATAAACCCTTAGCTTCCGATCTTATCATTTATGAGCTACATATTAGAGACTTTTTAGTAGCACCCAATTATAAAAAATTAAAGGATACTTTAGATTATTTAGTCAGATTAGGCGTAAATGCTATTGAATTAATGCCCGTTAATGAGTTTGAAGGAAATAACTCCTGGGGTTATAATCCGTCGTATCATCTGGCTTTAGATAAATATTATGGTTCTCCTGTTTTCTTTAAATCTTTTATCGATGAATGTCATAAAAAAGGTCTCGCGGTAATTGTAGATATCGTTTTAAATCACGCTTTTAGCCAAAGTCCTTTATGCAGAATGTTTTGGGATGAACTGAATGCAAGGCCTTCAGCTGACAACCCCTGGTTTAATCAGGTCGCAAAACATGATTTTAATGTCGGCTATGATTTTAATCATGAAAGTAAATTTACAAGAGATTTTTCAAAAAGAGTGCTTTCTTTTTGGTTAAATGAATATAAAATTGATGGATTTAGATTTGATCTTTCAAAGGGCTTTACTCAAAAAAACACTTTGGGTAATACCGGTGCCTGGGGTAATTATGATGCCTCCAGAGTAGCTATCTGGCAAGATTATTCTGACCACCTTCGAAAAGTAAATCCCGATGTGTATATTATCCTTGAACATTTTGCCGATGTAGTAGAGGAAATTGAATTGGCAAAAAGAGGTATGTTGCTTTGGGGAAATATGAATCAGCAATTTAATGAAGCAACTATGGGTTATCCTTCAAATTTGTCTGGATTGGATTTTAAAAAAAGAAATTTTCCCAATGCTGCCCTTATTCAATACATGGAAAGTCATGATGAAGAAAGACTTATGTTTAGAAATGCTTTGTATGGTAAACAGTCTGGCACTTACAATACCCGTAATTTAACGACCGCTCTGCAAAGAATGGAAATGGCTTTTACTGTTTTTACCTTAAGTCCCGGACCTAAAATGATTTGGCAATTTGGTGAACTGGGTTTTGATTATTCCATTAATACTTGTGAAAATGGAAGTGTAAATGATAATTGCCGATTATCTCCGAAACCCGTTCCCTGGTCTTACCTTAATCAACAGGCCCGGAAAAGATTAAGTGATGTGGTGAGTTCCCTTAATGCACTGAGATCGAAATATGCTGTTTTTAAAGAGTTGCCAGCCGATTATGATCTTAATGCTTATATGAAATATATGCATTATAAAAATACTCAATTTGATGCCATCGTGATGGCAAATACCGATGTGGTGAACTCAACTTTAATGCTGCAGGGAGTTAAAACAGGTTGGTGGCATTCATTTTTTACCGGTGATAGTGTTTTTATATCTCAAAGTAATTTCACAACCATCTTAAAACCAGGTGAATATCAATTGTTTACCTCTGTTAAATTACCCAATCCTAGCCAGGGTTCCATGTTAACATCAACAAATGAAATAGAAACCCCTGATTTTACCATAGATATTTTTCCAAATCCTTCCATTAGGTTTTTTGAGTTTACCTATAATGGTCCTAAAATGGATAAAGCGGAATTGTTTCTTGTCGATGCGACAGGAAAGAAGATAACTACTATTTTATCCAATGAATCTCTTGAAAATGGTTACTATTTCCGTATAGATTTAGGAAATTACCCGATAGGTATCTATTTTTTGACTTTATTTTCTCCATCAGGTCAAAAATCTTTTTTATTGTCAAAAATTTATTAATGAATGCGTAAGTAAATTGTAAGTCAGGCTTTTAAAAATAAATAAAATATTACATATATTGTTTTATATGTCTTCTGTATGTAATTGATTCTCAAAGGTTTTGAACCTTCCTATTTCTTTTGTAGTTTTGCAAGAAACGTTTTGGGGAAATTATAAATAATGAAAGGGATACTACTTATTTGTTTTTCAATTGTGGGGTACATTTCACTGATTAATGCTCAATCAGTGACCATAAATATGGGTTCTACTCCTGCTCATCCCACGGCTATATTAGAAATTTTTTCAGAGAACAAAGGCATTTTGATTCCTAGAATGACGGCTGTTCAGAGGCAAGCTATTGTCTCTCCGGCGACAGGATTGGTTGTTTTTCAATTGGATGGAACGAAAGGAGTATGGTATTTTGACGGACTTAAATGGCGTACTGAATTTCCTGGTAATCAGGCGGGTGAACTCAAATATTGGAATGGTGAATCCTGGGTTTTAATTCCTCCCGGAATAAATGGTCAGACACTGACATTTTGTAATGGTATTCCTCAATGGGGACCTTGTCAAGATCAAATTACCCAGATTACAACCAATACAATAACAGCGTTAACAGATACTTCTTTGTCTATTAATATATTGGTAAATGTTTTCCCATTAAGCCTTATCACAGAAAGTGGTGTTTGTTACGGTACCGTTATAAATCCAACGGTATCGTCTTCAGTGGTCAAATCAATAGGGAGTCTGGTTGGAAGCATCAATTTGAATGTTAGTTCTCTTTTAAAACAAACTACTTATCACTTTAGAGCTTATGCAAAGCTCTCTGATGGGAGAATCATTTATGGGAATAACCTGAATTTTACCACAGCGGGTAGTTCTACCGCTTTGGTTGTA
This sequence comes from Bacteroidota bacterium, assembly GCA_017858735.1. Classification (GTDB taxonomy): domain Bacteria; phylum Bacteroidota; class Bacteroidia; order Chitinophagales; family Saprospiraceae; genus BJGN01. The sequence goes on along the minus strand of JAFMBH010000003.1, from coordinate 43,140 downwards.
ACGCTACCAGCATCTAATATTTCCAATAATTCATTTACTTTAAACGGTGAGGTACGCCAGGAAGGAGGGTCTGGAGTAAGTGCCAGAGGATTCGTATGGAGTAAATCACCTAATCCAATATTAACCAATAACCTAACAACCAATGGAAATGGGTTGGGCACATTTCAGGCGATTATCAATGGCTTAACTGGAAATACAACTTATTATATTCGTTCCTATTGTATCAACGATCAGGGAGTGGTGTATGGAAATCCTATTATTGTTAAAACCTTAACCAGTTCAGATGGTGAATTTGGACGGTTCATTAAAGTTAATGGCGGCACCTTTAATATGGGTAGTGATTTTGGGAATAATATAGAAAAACCTATTCATACAGTCACGCTAAACCCATTTTATTTAGCTGAAACGGAGGTAACTCAAGGTCTGTGGGAGGAAGTTATGGGGTCAGACCCATCTTTTAACTATGATTGTGATAACTGTCCGGTTGAAAATGTAAGTTGGCTCGATATACAGGATTTTCTTAAAAAATTGAATGCTAAACAATCCGCTTTTGTTTTTAGATTGCCAACAGAAGCTGAATGGGAATTTGCTGCTAAGGGTGGAGCAAATTCTACAGATTTCTTGTTTGCAGGTTCATCCGATATAAATGAAGTTGCCTGGTTTAGAGAAAATTCAGGCCGAAAATCTCAGCCTGTAAAATCTAAAAAGCCTAATTCTTTGGGTCTTTATGATATGTCCGGGAATGTATGGGAATGGGTGCAAGATTGGTTTAATTTTTATAAACCAGGCTCATTTACAAATCCAACAGGCCCCGTAAATGGTTCCAGTAAATTGTACAGAGGTGGCAGTTTCGATGATATTTCCGATGATTGCAGAGTTTCCTACAGGTACGGCAATCCACCGGCAAGCCGTTTTAATAATTTAGGATTTAGATTAGCTCATGATTAATTATCCATTTAAATCGGTCATACCTTTTGGTTTTTTTATTTTGTTTACTACCTCTCTATGGAGTCAACTGACTGTTAATGGTACCTCTTTATTTGTAGATTCTGCAACCCATCTTAAAGTGGATGGGCATATTTTTATCGATAAAAATGCATCTCTAACAGCTAAAGGTATTTTGGCTGTTTCTGGAAATGTAGAAAGTATTAGTATTAATGATCAAATAGATAATCTTCAGATTTTTGGAGATTTACCTGGAAAAATTAATTTTTTAAAAGGAAACATTAATCATTTATTTTTGCTCAAAAGCCTTTCCGTTCCTACCTATCTTCAAGGTGTTTCATTAGCCGTATCAAACCTGCATTTTGTAAATAATTACAACTTGTTAACATTAAATGACACTGATCTTGATATTGTAAATCTGTCAGATTTTAGTGATGTTAATTATATTGTTACCAATGGAAAAGGTTTGGTGGGTAGAAATTTGTCTTTAAATCCTGTGATTTTTCCTGTTGGCAGTACTTTTTCAGGCTACCATCCAATTTTTATCACAGCTGTGACCAATATTGGGAATGAATACGCAAAAGTAGGTTTTATTGAAGCTGGTAATTATTTAGCTAAAAATTCTGGTGACTACCCAGTGTGGCAAATTGAAAATAATGGCCCTATTCAGTTTTCAATGCGTTGGGGAACTGAAAATAATTTACATTCCGGTGTATTAGATTTAAAGCAGCTAAGGCTAAAAGGTTGGAATGGAGCAGATTGGATATCGGTTGGATTTGATACGCTGTTGGGTAATATTAATGCAGGATATTTAAAGACCAGGGTTTTATTACCTAATGAATTTAAATTTTACAAACTGGAGTCCATTTTAAGGGTAGATTTATCTAAAGTTCTAAAGCTTAATAATGTAGAATTATTGCCTTCCTTTCCTAACCCTTTTTCTGGCGGTACGAGTGTGAACTTTAAACTTCACAAAGAGTCGCTCGTTACGGTTCAATTGTTTAGTCCTAATGGACAGTTAATCAAAGAGTTTAATAATAAATATTTAGATGGCTATCATTTTGAAATCTTACCAGAAGATTTATTTCCTGTTTCAGGATTTTATTCCCTTCGTTTTATAGTTGGAGAAGAGGTAGTGCAAACTAAATTATTGAAAATTAATTATTAGTATTTTTTAAATAGTACATTTTATCTCAATAAATCAATGATAGTTTGAGCCATACTTTCTTCTGTTGTAAATGGGCTCGTCAAAACACTCAAGGCTCCTGAATGTTTAAGTTGTTTCGCTGTAGTTTCTCCGATGGCAATACAATTTTTGTCTGATAGTTTGTATTTTTTTGAGTATGCAAGCACGTTTAACGGACTGGTAAATACGTAGATATCCGAAGGAACAATATCAAAGTCACTTTTAGGTAGATTATCATAAATGGATAAATTGAATATTTCCAACGCTTCATTTTTTATAAAACCCTGTATGCTTTCCCGGGAATTTTTTGCTGAAGGAAATAAAACTTTTTTTCCATTAACCAGTGTAGAAAAACTAATACCAACTTCTTCTGGATTACCATTTCCAGAAAAATCTGCTGTAATTTGATAAGTTAGTAGTTCCTTAGCGGTGGCCAAACCTATGGCACCCCATTTTACTGAGGTTGGAATTTTTATTGATAAAGCTTTTATTTGTTTGAAAAAAAATGAAACGGCATTTTTACTGGAGAAAAAAATCCAATCGCAAGGTTCAATAATTGAAAATGGAATGGGAATCAAGTCTATTAATGGTTCATCCTGTATAATAAAAGAACCAAAAGAGGCTAATTTTTCTCTAAAAGAGGAATTTTCAGGGAGGTGTCTGCTGATAAAAACGCGTGTCATATATAATTTTATGATCGTAATTTTTCGACTACTTTTTCTGCTAATTGAAAATGGGTAGCTGACGAAATAGACACTCTGGTAATAGGTAAATCAAAAGAGGTAGAATAGGCAGCATGAACATGATAATTACCAAATTTATCTTTATAACAATATACCCCGAGAGGCATTTGACATCCCCCATTCATCAGATTTAATACTTTTCGTTCAACATTGGTTACATCAGAAACCTCACTTTGATGAATACCCATTAATATTTTTCTCGTCTGGATATCATTGGCCATGGTTTGCCAGGCTAAAACACCTTGAGCCGGTGCGGGAACAATCTCCGTTGGATCAAAGCGGATAACATGAAAGGAAGTGGTGTCAATATCTAAGCGAGCCAGTCCTGCGGATGCCAATATGATAGCATCAAAGTCACCCTGTTTTAATTTTTGTATTCTTGTTGGAACATTTCCACGAATATCAACTAATTGAAGATCAGGTCTTATATCTAATAACTGACCTTTCCTCCTGGAGGAAGATGTTCCAACGCGCGCCTTTTCAGGTAATTGTAAAACTTTACTCTTGTCCGTAATATTTTTATTGATTAACAAGACATCTGATGGATCCTCCCTGTAGGAAACGGCGGAAATAACTAAACCTTCCGGTGCATTCGTTGGTAAATCTTTCATAGAGTGAACAGCTAAATCTATTTCTCCTCTTAATAAAGCATCCTCGATTTCTTTTGTGAAGAAACCTTTACCCTCCATTTTATCAAAACTTAAATGTTGTATTTGATCGCCAGTTGTTTTGATAATTATCAACTCCGATGCTATACCAATAGCGGATAGTTTTTCTTGCGTAAAGTGAGCTTGCCACATGGCTAATTTACTCCCTCTGGTTCCAATTCGTAATTTCGGATTCACTTTTTTATGCAAATATAAGATTGTAAAGGTAATTTTTCGATTTTATCAAAGGTTGCCTCATTAGTTGTAGTAAAGAAAGATGGCTTTTTATTACCTTTGCAACATGGAATTTTCAATGAAAGAACTCTCAAAATTATTAGACGGGAAACTGGTAGGTAATCCGGATGTAATTGTTTCCAAACCAAGTAAAATTGAAGAGGGTGGGGAAGGTTCTATTAGTTTTTTACATAATCCTCGTTATGAGGCTTATTTATATACAACTTCTGCGTCAGCTGTTTTAGTTCCTGAAAATTTTGAACCTAGGATTTCTGTTAAACCTACTTTGCTTAAAGTAAAGAATGTTTATAATGCCATGGCGCTTACCTTAGAGAAATTTTCAGAACCCGTCCTTTATCCAACGGGAATAGCCGACGAATCTGTTATTCATCCCAGTGTATCTATAGGAAAAAAAGTGAGCGTTGGTATCTATACCGTCATTGAACAAAATGGGTTCATTGGGGAAAATACCATTATTTATCCTCAGGTTTTTATTGGAAAAAATGTGTCTATAGGTAAAAATTGCGTCCTTTTTCCTGGTGTTCGTATCTTAGCTGATTGTGAAATTGGTAATCATTGTATTATACACGCAAATGTAGTTATCGGTTGCGATGGATTTGGATTTGTATCCGATGGCGGCTCACTACTTCGTAAAATTCCTCAGCTGGGTAATGTTATATTGGAGGATTATGTTGAAATAGGGGCTAATTCTACCATCGATAGGGCTACTTTGGGTGCTACTATAATTAAAAAGGGGGTTAAAATTGATAATCTTGTGCAAATTGGGCATAATGCTGAAGTGGGTGAAAACACAGTGATAGCCGCTCAAACAGGAGTTGCTGGTTCAACGCATATTGGTTCAAATTGTCAGATTGGCGGTCAGGTAGGTTTTTCGGGTCATCTTAAAATTGCAGATGGTACAAAAATTCAAGGACAAAGTGGTATTTCTACATCTATTACAACCTCTGGTCAATCCTTTATGGGTTCACCAGCGATACCTTATATTTCATTCTTGAAATCATTTTCCGTTTTCAAGCAACTCCCATCTCTCATTTTACGTCTTCAGAAAATAGAGAAAAAGTTGAAACAACTATAATTAAAAACCTAACATTATTATTTATATATATGACTTTTATAATGAAGCAAAAAACTATTTCTAAAGCGGTAACTATTTCCGGCGTCGGTTTGCATACCGGGGCTTCTGCCACCATCACTTTAAAACCAGCTGAAGAGAATCATGGAATTAAGTTTCAACGAATTGATTTACCTGGTAAACCTTTGATTCCCGCAGATTGCAACAGGGTAACAAGTACCACCAGATCTACGGTCATTGAATACGAAGGTGCTCTAGTGGCTACTATAGAACATTTACTATCTGCCATTTATGCAAAAGAAATTGATAATTTACAGATTGAAATAGATGGTTCGGAAGTTCCTTATCTGGACGGTTCCTCTAAAATTTTCACCTCACTTTTAAATGAGGCAGGTCTTTTAGATCAATCTGAAAATAAGTTGTTTTTTGAAGTAGAAGAAACCATTGAGTTTAAGGACGAAGAATCAGGTGCACATTATGTGATTTCGCCCTTTGATGGTTTTGAAGTTACCGTTCTGGTCGATTTTGACGTTCCTTATCCCGGGCAACAATTCGCTGTCTTAGCGGGTCTTGAGAAGTATGAGGGTGAAATTTCTCCAGCAAAATCGTTTGTTCTTCTTAAAGATATTGATAGTTTAATGGGAAATGGCTTAATAAAAGGCGGAACCTTAGATAATGCATTAGTGATCGCTGATCGCTTACCCTCCTCAACTGAATGGGAAAAATGGGGTTCACTTTCTCATAGTCAGCTGCCTTTACCAGCTACTTTGGGGGTGATTAACAAATCAAACCAATCCTTTGAAAATGAACCTGCAAGACATAAACTATTAGATTTTATTGGTGATATTGCGCTACTTGGTGCGCCCATTAAAGGTCGTTTTGTTGTACATAAACCTGGTCATTCCTCTAATAATTTATTTGCGAGAGTACTTAAAAAACAGCTTCAGGAGCAAAGAAAGCTAAGAGGTAAGCCTAAATATGATCCGTCTAAAATTCCCGTTTTCAATTCTGTAAGACTTGAATCCTGGTTACCCCACCGTTTTCCATTCCTTCTGCTGGATAAAATTACGGAGTTAACAGATACTTACGTAGTTGGAGTGAAAAATATCACGGTAAATGAGCAGTATTTTCAGGGCCATTTTCCAGGTAATCCTGTCATGCCTGGTGTTCTACAAGTAGAAGCTATGGCCCAGACCGGTGGAATCCTCGCTCTTTCTACCGTAGAAGATCCCTGGAATTGGGATACTTATTTCCTGAAAATTGATAATGCTAAATTTAAAGCTAAAGTGTCTCCAGGAGATATTTTACTTATCAAAATGGAACTGTTATCACCTATTCGAAGAGGTATTTGTCACATGCAGGGTATTGCTTATGTTGATAACAAAATTGTTTCTGAAGCGGAATTAACTGCGCAGATTATTAGAAGAAAAGTAGAAAGTTAATTATGACAGACCAATCTTCTTTGTCATTTATTCATCCTGATGCCAAAATAGGGATTGGTTCCATTGTATTACCTTTCAGTTATGTTGATAAAGATGTTGTCATTGGAGATTATTGCAAAATTGGTCCCAATGCGACTGTTTTATCTGGTACCAGACTAGGCAATTTTTGTGAGGTTTTTCCCGGCGCTGTATTAGGCGCTGTTCCTCAGGATCTTAAATTTAAAGGTGAATATAGTACCCTGGTTATTGGTGACAAAACGGTTATTAGGGAAGGTGCCACCCTCAATAGGGGTACCCAGGAAACGGGTACTACTATCGTTGGAAGTCATTGCCTTATTATGGCTTACGTTCATGTGGCTCATGATTGCATCATTGGAGATCATGTTATTTTATCCAATGGCGTTCAATTAGCTGGTCATGTCCATATTAATGACCATGCCGTATTGGGTGGTAATGTGCTCGTTCAGCAATTTTGTAAAATAGGAAGATTCAGCTTCGTCGCTGGTGCCGGACTTGTTCGAAATAATGTTCCGCCTTTTGTTAGAGTCGCCAGAGAACCTCTTTCTTATATCGGCATTAATCATATAGGCTTGGAGAGGAAGGGCTTTCAATTAGCTGAAATTGAAGAAATAAAATATATTTATAATGTCATTTTTGTCCGAAATAGTAGTTTTAATGTTGGTATCTCCTTTATAAAGGATTCAATGCAGCCGTCTGTCTTCAAAGATGAAATCATCTCCTTTTTTAGTGAATCAAAATCTATGATAGCCAGATTTAAAACAGACCAAGTGTCTCTAACTCATGAAACTAGTTCTCAATAATATAGGAAAAAAATTTCCTCCGGATTGGATTTTTAAAAAAATTGATTTTCAATTTAATGAAGGTCAGAAATATGCCTTGATTGGTCCAAATGGTTCGGGTAAATCAACACTCTTGAAAATTCTTTCCGGTCATCTCACACCCAGCCAGGGAAAATTACAACCCTTTTTTAATGATACCTTGATTCCTTTGGATCAATTATATAAATATATTTCCTTCGCTGCTCCTTATATGGACCTTATAGAGGAGTTTACGCTGGCAGAATCTGTTGAATTTCAAGCTCAATTTAAACCTTTTAGGAACAAAATGAAGGTGCGTGATTTTATGGAGATTCTTAAACTTCAGAAATCAGCAAATAAACCGTTGAAATTTTTTTCTTCAGGAATGAAACAACGGGTTAAACTGGGTCTCGCTCTTTTTTCAGATGTTCCACTTGTACTATTAGATGAACCTACTACAAATCTCGATGTGGAAGGTGCTGATTGGTACTCAGAGAGTATTAGTAGCCTACCTAAAAATACTCTCCTTATTGTAGCCTCAAACACTCCCTCCGATTATGAGTCCTTTGATCATAAATTGTTTATAAAAGACTACAAAAAGAAATCTAAGGCATAAATTTTATTCCGTCTTGATAATTTTTCCCGTATATAGATTTTCTCCCGCATCAACAGTTAAAATGTATAGTCCAGCTGGATACATTGCCATAGGTATGGTTAATATTTGCTCTCCCTTCCCTAAATCTGTATTCAATTCAAATAGTATTTTTCCTGAAATATGAGTTAATCTTAAGGTTGCCTGTTCATTTTTATGTTCATTGTGCCTTATTTGCACAGTTAAAATATCATTTACAGGGTTAGGAAATGCACTTAGCGAAATGTGTTGTGCTTTTTCTGGAACGATAAGTATGTTGTTTAAAATGGGGGAACCAGCAGTAGGAATGATATCCACTTCTAAAAAATTTGACGAAATTAAAATGCAATTTTCTGCTTTGCCAATGTCTGAAAATGATTTTCCAACATTTATAGACAGGTTTGGACTGGAACTCGCTACACCAAAAATTCTGTATCTGCCAATCTTGAGTGTGTCTAAATTAAATGCCTCATTTTGAGCTGAAACAATCAGGTTATTCTCATTTACCATGACAAAAATATAAGGAACATTTACCGGTTTAGCATTGGTTACCTTTAATAAAATACTATCCTTTTGATTGTTATTTATAGCAACAATGGTCCTGGAAGTCGTTCCATCCTTTTTTGAAATTTGTCCGGCTTCAGGCTTATTGTGATTTATATCTAAGTAATTATCTGATAAATCAAAGCAGGCATTCACCAGGGTATTATTTAAAATATTTGCTCCTAATTGAAAACCCAGTGAACCAGTATAGGCAATACCATATATTCGATAATTCCCTGAGGGGGTATTATCGAAATTGATTAACTGATTTTCAAATGGTGCATAAAATAATCTATTCAAACTATCGGTTATTAAAAATTGGTATTTTGTTCCTATCGGGTTATTTGGAACGGAAATATCTATTAAATCAGCTACACCATCTTTTGGACAGGTAAATAAGGTGTTTGAGGATAGGAAAGTGCTGATTTGACCTCCTTCAGCATAGCCTCCCTTATAGAATTTTACAGAATTACTCGATAATCTAAAACAACTCGTAGCTAAGATTTCATCGGTTTTAAAGGTATTACCTACACGTAGATTCAGATTTCCTGTATAAGAAAGTCCATATACTTGATAGTCACCATCTTCAAGTTTTTCAATATCTATATTTTGAGTAGCATTAAGCATTATTATGTTATTGAATTTATTCAATACAATGTAAACGTATCCTGTTCTGCCTGTGAATGTACTTTTTAATCTGGCAATTGAGCCTGATTTAGACAGACATAATTTTTGTATGGTGTCATTATTTGAAAATAAAATCCTGTGATTCGTAGGCCTGTCTCTTGATATTTTAATAAAATTATCAGATATTTTGAAACATCCCGATGAAAGATTAGTGTTAAAAATGGATGCTCCTGTCTGACTGTTGAAATTACCGTTAAATGCTACACTATAAAGTCTCATTTCTCTTAACCCTGTAGTTTCAAAATCTATGGAATTACCATTAATAACTTGTATAATATTGTTCGTAAGGGTAGTGAGTACATATCGGTAATTTAAACCAGACAAGCTATCAGAACTTAAGAAATTAACCAGATTTGGAAGTCCGTCACCCGTGCAAATAAGTAAAGAATCCGTATTGAGATTCGTTTTTACTGTATGCCCTCTGAATATATTTAGTTTTAATGAAATGGAGTTCTTTGAAAGCTGAAAACAGCCAGTTGTAATATCCTTTTTTAAAATGGAATCTCCTTTTTGTAAAGTGATGTTTCCCGTGTGTGATAAACCCCAGACGTTAATATTACCCGTAGAATAATCCTCAAAACTTAGTAAATCAATATTTGTAAAATGTCCTAAGTATCTATTTGACTGGTCGGTTATTAAATAGGAATATGTTAATTCATTGATACTATCCTTAGAAAATTTAATGGGGGAAGGTGCAGAATTACCGATACAAATGTTTGATGTATCTCCTTCAACAACTTTGATAATACCTCCCTGAGGTTCTAAATTTAAAAATGAAACATCATTTCCAGATATGGAATAACAGGAATTTGAAGGTATTTTTATACCCCACTTTTCTCCTTTTTTAATGTTTAAAGTACCATTAAATGATATGGATACGATATTATATTTACCTGAAGGGTACTCCGTTGGGTAAATCGTCGGACTAAATAAAATATCAACGATAATCTGATTTCCATCAATTATTACAAAACATTGATTTCCAGAATTATTTCCTATGGTTTTAATCTGCCTTAATGGAAAATTTTGATCAGATGGACAATTTTGAAGTAGCGTATTGGCATCATCCATAACAACGAATCCTGCCACCGGATTCCTTTTCGCAACAGATATGTAATTTGAGGATAGACCAAAACAATCTTCTGATAAGGATGGGTCATTTATGGAAGCACCTAATTTACCTGAAAAATCTCCGTTGTAGGAAAATCCATATACTCTGTAATCTCCAATACCTTGTTGTGTAAAATGATATGAATTTTTGGAAGTACTATCTAGTATTATATTATTTACGTTGGTAATTAGATAAATTAATTTCTGACCATGTGCGGCAATACTTCTAAAAGTTAACAAATTAGCAGCGCTGTCCGTTGGACATATTTGTTGTTGATTTTGATTATTTGATAAGGAAACAAATCCTCCTGAAATATTATTCCTATTTATAGAGAGAAAATTTTCGGATAATTGAAAACAACCCGAACTTAGATTATTTCCTAATATATTTGAATCAATTTTGGCGTTTAATGTTCCATTGTATCCCAGTCCGTATATCCTCAAAACCAAATCATTTATTTTGTCAATATTTGGCAGCTGGTTGTTATTGAAAATTGCTAATATTTTACCATTTTCATTGGTTAGTAAGAAAGTTTTTTTAGCCACATTACTTACTATTGGATTTAATCTTAATGATTGTACATTTTTCCTATCGCATATCTGCACATTATTATTTTCCCCAACAAAAGATATTTTACCGACGGAAGTGGCTGTTATTTCTATAGAAATAGCATTTTTTGACCAGGATTCACAATCACTGCCACTATTCTCTTTTGGAATTACATCGCCGGGTTTCAAATTTAGGGTACCAGAGTATGAGAGGCCGTATATTTGGTAAATACCTCCGCTAAAAGCACTTAAATCAAAACTATTATTTGGAGAAGTAGCCAATAATTTTTGTTGTTTATCGGCAATAAGATATATATATTTATCTCCGTCCGCATTACTTGTATTTGAAAGCTGTAAAGGCTTTGAAAGCTCTGACTGACATATAGTTATGCTGTTACCAGCCCCAACAACGGTAATAATTCCTCCATCAGATTCTGACCAGGTCACTTCTTTATATCCCCGGGTTAATTCAAAGCAGGTAATGTTATGATTTTGTTGAAAAATGGATTTTCCAATTTGGTAAGATGGCTGATCTAAATAAGAAAAACCATAAATTCTCAACTTATTTGGCAACCCTCTTTTCACAAAAGGTAGTAGGCTGGTTTGAACCTCCAGTAATTGGTTAAGGGTGTCAGATAACAACCAGGCATACTTCCCTGCAGCACCTGTAACATTTATTGGAATACTTTTAACTTCATTTGGAGAAATACAAGTTACTAATTTTTCAACGGTAATAGTTCCGGCATTTATGTCGTCGAAACTTATGGTAAGTCTATTTTTAGATAGTGAATGACAACCTGTTGACAGAAATTTTCCATTTATGTTGTCTCCCAATTTTAAGGTAAGTTCACCCGAATAAGCAATTCCTCGAAGGTAATAAACAAGCAAGGAAGAATCATTTAGTTGCAGAGTATTTCCTTTTTCAATCTGTATGATTTTTCCTGATTCGTTGGTGAGAGCATAAGCATATTTCTGGGTAATTAATGCATTGTTTTTTAACTCAAAAGTTTTATTCTTCAAGCCTTTACAGGTGTTTACCGCAGTTTGACCGTCATCAAATGAAATCGTTGCGCCATCAGTAATGGTTTTTTGAAAAATTAATGTGTTTTCAGATAAACTATAACATTCATTACTAAAAATAGTGGTATCCATTCTGGAGCCGGTTCCAAAGGATAATGATCCTGTGTAGGATAGACCACTTATGGAATATTGGCCTGTATTTAAGTTGTTTAAAGAAAATTGTCCACTGACGGATGTGTTTATAATTTCATTTCGGCTATTGGTTAAAAGATAAATATATTTTTCTCCCAAGGAGTTAAATCTGGATGCCTGAACATTATAATTCGACGTTGGACCTAAGCATATATTTGTTAATTGATTGGCGTTTGAGAATCTAACGATTCCGCCTCTGGTTTCTTTTTTTCTTACAGAATAAAATGTTTCTGACAAATCATAACAACCGGTAGAAACTGTTGATTTATTTAAATCATCGCCGATATTCAAAGTTAAATTACCTGTGTATGCCAGCGCATAAAACTGAAATAGTGTTTCATTTAACTTATTCATTGGAATAGAATCAGGATTTTTGTTTAATCCCAATACTTTTCCCGTTCTATCGGTTGCAACCCATATCAATTGTACATTGTCGGAACCTGTTCCAATAGCCGTTAAACTTAAGGTTTCCGGAGTATTGACACACCAAATAGAATCTCCTTTTGTTCGGGCAGATTTGAAATTTAAAACATTAATATTTTCTATGTATAATTCAATCTGATTAGCTGAAATATCTATGCAATTTAATAGAGAAATAACCCTTGCTAAAGGTTCATTAAGCAAATTTGGTAGTGCTGAAAGATGAGATAATCCAATTATTTTATAAGATCCCGTAGGATATTTATTCAATTGAATTTTTGATTCTTTTTCTATCCCTTTAACATTGTTATTCCTGTCCAATATCAAAAAAGAGTAATTAAGGTAGGAATCACCGGAATGATTTATGGTAATAGAGTCGCTTGACCCAAATTGGGTGCAAAAATATTTTTTTGACGATGGACTATCTTCTAAAGAAATTTGACCTCCCAAAGGAGATTTTTTTTCAATTTCAACAGCCTTGAAGGTCTTTGTAAAACAATTTTTACTTAGTGGAACAGCATCAAGTATTTGTCCCATTTTAGCCTGAAGAGCACCTGTATAGGCCAGGCCATGAATATAATATTTGCCAGATGGTAGGTTCTTGAAATCAAATAGCCCATTATTCTGTACGGCTAAAATAAGATTATTTGAGTTGGTGAGTAAGTAAGTATATAATGGTGAAGGACTATTTGTCTGAAATTGAAGCGTTTGATCCGTTTCTGCATTGGGGCATATTAAATTAGATAAATTACCTTTTGAAAGAGAAATTTCACCTGGATCTGGAACGTTGTTATTGATAAGCACAAAATTTTCAGTGAAACCATAACAGTAACTACCCATGGTATCCTTGAAAATATTTTTACCAGGTTTCAAATAATAGGTAAATGGGTAGTATAACCCATATACCCGGTAAAATCCTGGTTTAAAATTTTCAAAATTTGCAGACATAAAAGGTCTGACCAATTCTATGTTTCCAAAAGTATCTGTAACAACGATATGAAGAGGAGGGATTCCAGGTTGAAAGGTGAAAAATTTCCAGTCATTTTTTAAATCACCGGGGCACGTTTGCGTCACCGTGTCCCTATCACTTAATCTGATGTATTTCCATTTTCCACAATTACCTATTCTAATTTGTGAAACTGCAAAAAAAGGTATAAAAACGATAAGGAAAATTAGAATTGGGCGCATGATATGTTTTCTTTATTCTGCAAATATAATTTCATTTTTCCTTACAAACAGATTTTTAACAATTTATCAATAATTTTACCGTTTTTAAGGACATAATAACTGTTTATATTTCTTTAAAATTACATGAGGAATTTATTTTTTTTCATTTTAATATTGGTTTTTAATATTTTGACCTTGTATGGTCAGAGTATAAAAATAAATAATTCCTATTCTCCGGAGGAGCTCGTTCAGGATGTTTTCGTTAATGGAGCCTGTAAAAATATTTCTAAAATCCGGTCTATCGGCAATAAGGCCGGCATTGGTTTTTTTGAAGGGGGAAGACCTAGTATTGGATTAGAAAAGGGTATCATTCTTTCTACTGGAAATGTTAAAAATGCTGAAGGTCCTAATCAAAAAAGAGATATAACTACCGATTTTGGCGATGTATCAAGTGATGTAGATTTAGTGAAATTAGCTACTGGTCCTGTTTTTGATGTTGTTGGTATTGAATTTGATTTTGTTCCTTTAGATAGTTTTGTGAATTTTAGATATGTTTTCGCCTCGGATGAATATTGTGAGTATGTTGGTCAAAAATTTAATGATGTTTTTGGCTTTTTTGTTAGTGGACCAGGAATTAATGGTTCCTTTAATAATAAAGGTGAAAATGTAGCTCTTGTGCCAGGTTCAAATGCTTTTGTTTCCATTAATACCATAAATTATAATCAGAACCAACTGTTTTTTACAGATAATATGCATCCCGATGATGCCGCTCGTTGCAACAGAACCTGGGTATATAACCCAAATCAGGAGAGAATCCAATATGATGGTTTTACTCGTCCATTGACTGCTATACTTAAGTTAATTCCTTGCCAAACCTATAGAATTCGTCTTTTAATTGCCGATGTATCTGATGGTAAGTTTGATTCTGCGGTTTTTCTGGAAGCGGAAAGTTTCAATATCGGTGGGGGGGCTAAATTAAATGGATCTTCTCAAGATGAAGCTCAAATTATTGAGGAAGGTTGCACTAATGGCTTTTTTAGGTTGAATAGATTGAATGCAGATAATATTCAACAACCGCTCATCGTAAAAATAAAGGTGGCTAATGATAGTAAAGCAAAAGAAGGGCTTGATTTTGAAAGATTACCTAAAGAAATTACCATTCCTGAAAATAAATTATTCGTTGATTTACCCATAAATACACTGCTCGATAATGAGGAGGAGGGTCTGGAAGAGCTCATTTTACAACTCGATTTTCCTTGCGCTTGTATTGCCGATACAGCTAGGTTGTTCATTAAGGATGTTTCCAAATTAAGGAATGGTCTGAAAAATGTTACCTTTTGTTTAGGTGATACGCTGACCATAAATGTAAATCCTATAGGCGGGGTACCTCCATACTCCTACTTGTGGGGAAATGGTTTAAGAACCTCTCAAATTAAATTCATACCCCCAAAAGATACTTTTTTAGTGCTAAATGTTTTAGATAATTGTAAAAGGGAACTATCTGATACTATTAGAATATCACGCAAAATTCCCCCTCAAGCTAAAATAAGTGGTATAATGGATATTTGCCCTGGTGGATTAGCGGAAATTCCTGTTGTCTTTAATGGTAAATCTCCTTTTTCATTTACCTGGAAGGCTGATAGTTTGCCCGCTGTTCAGGTTACTAATCAGATGGATAATGATTATTTGATTAAAACAGGCGCTAAAGGCAAAATACAAATCTTAGCTTTCTCAGACGGTGAATGTGATGGAGAGTTTCAAGGAATAGCAGAAATCAGACATTTTAATTTGCAAACAATAACAACTTCTAGTTCAGTAAGTTGTGCAAATGGTAAAGATGGAAAAATTCTGGTAGCGGTTAGCGGTGGTACGCCACCCTATCAATTCAATTGGTCCGGGGGCTTACCTGATTTACCAAATCCTTCAGGCTTGGGAAAAGGGATATACACTGTTACAATAGTCGATGTAAATAATTGTAAAACCTCTGCAGGGGCAGAAATTATGGAACCAGCGCCGCTATCTCCACTGGTTTTTGATTGCTCTCAGTTTACCTCAAATAGCTTGCAAATTGGAAATGGTGGTGGAATTCCTCCATATACATATTCTGTGAATATGGGTTCTTCCTTTAAGGACGAATCCATTTTTAATGATTTAATTCCAGGTAATCCTTATTCTCTTACCATTCGTGATAACAGGAATTGTATGCTGGTGCATGATTTTATAATGCCTGCGCTTTATGCTAAAATGATTCAATTGCCGCCAGCTATTAAGCTATCTTTTGGTGATAAATTTGTCTTGCAACCTCAGATTAATATTCCGGCTTCTTTAATAAAATCGTTATCCTGGAGCCCTGAATTTAATCTGAGTTGTTACCAATGCTTAAATCCTGAAATTTTAGCTGATAAAGGCGGTCTTATAAGGGTTCAGATAACCAATGTCTTTGGTTGCACAGAATCTGTTACTTCTCAAATTACCGTAGATAATACTTTTTCTGTATTTGTTCCTAATGTTTTTTCGCCAAATGGTGACGGAATTAATGATCTGATTACTGTCTTTGCTGATGCTGAACAAATAAAAGAGGTCAAGTCGTTTGAAATCTTCAATAGATATGGTGAAATGGTTTTCAAAAGGGAAGGCTTTCAGCCAAATGATGAATATTTAGGCTGGAATGGAACTAAATCAGATGTTAAACTGAGTAATGATACCTATCTTTATTCAATAATCTTAGTCTTGAAAAATGGGGGCGAATTTGTGAAACAAGGAAGTTTTATGTTGGTAAGATGAAAGTTTGAGCATTTTTAATGTTATTATTTCTTTTCTTTTTCTATTTTCACAATCTTTTTATTAAAATAAATCATAAACTATGCTAAATCGCAGGAAATTTATTGCAAGCAGTGCTTTGACTGCCGTCGGAACTTATTTGTTTTCTAAAAATGCTGGTGATAAACAAAGTTCTGAAGATGATGCAAAGGTTAATGATATTGCGTCTGTTATTGCAACCTGGCCAAATGAAAAAGCTACAACGGCCGCTTGGATGAAATTGTCCGAAACTAATTATTCATTAGATGCAGTTGAAGCAGGAGCAAGAGTTCCAGAAGCTGATGTGCTTGATACAAGTGTTGGTTACGGCGGTTACCCGGATCGTGATGGCAGGGTGACGCTCGATGCATGTATTATGGATGAGAAAGGTAACGCAGGAAGTGTTGTTTTCCTGGAAGGTGTCATGCACCCAATTAGTGTGGCCAGAAAGGTTATGGAAAAAACACCTCATGTTATGCTCGCAGGTGAAGGTGCCCTTAAATTTGCTTTAGCCGAGGGATTCAAAACGGAAAACCTTATGTCAGATCATGCCAAAGTAACCTGGGAAAAATGGTTGACTGATAATAATTATCATCCAGGTAATCATGATACTATTGGTATATTAGCCGTCGATGCTAAAGGAAGATTATGTGGTGCTTGTTCCACCAGTGGTTGGGCTTTTAAAATGAATGGTAGAATCGGTGATTCTCCAGTATTAGGTGCAGGGCTTTATGTGGATGGAACCGTCGGTGCAGCCGCTTGTACCGGTTTGGGCGAATTAGTACTTAAAAATTTATGTACCTTCCTCTGTGTTGAGTTTATGAGACAAGGGAAATCTCCTCAGGAGGCAGCTAAATTATCAGTAAACAGATTGTTTGAAAAAATCCCGGGTCTTGCAGGCGATACCAGCAAACAAGTGGGTATTGTCGCTATGAATGTTAAAGGTGAGTATGGTGCCTGGGCGGTACATGATAACTTTAAGTATACCATAAATAAAGAAGGAATAAATACGGTTTTTGATTCTAAATTTGGTAAATAATGGCTTTTAAACCTGAACGGTCGTTGAAGGTGGTTTTAACTTCTTTGTTTAGCCAGTATAGAAACGAAAATGGAGTAAGTGCCACCAGAGTGCAAGCCGTTTACAGGCAAACCATGGGTGATTATATTTCAAATCACACCACAAGGATTTACATGAAAAATAATGTGCTTTTTCTCTATATAGATGTTCCTTCTCTCAGGCATGAGCTTTCTTTAGGTAAAATAAAGTTATTAAATATTCTAAATGAGGCTCTTGGAGAACAGCAAATTAAAGAAATTAAATTTCATTAAATTGCTAAATGGTGAGTGAAAATCATTTTAATCAGAAAAATTTAATCATTGATGCAGCAAAATTATTAGGCTTCTCTCGTATCGGTTTTGCCAGAGCAAGTTCCCTGGATCAGTCTGCTGAAAGGTTAACTCAATGGCTTGAAATGGGTTATCATGGTGAAATGAAGTACATGGAAAATCATTTCAATCTTAGAATAGATCCCCGTCAATTAGTTCCTGAAGCTAAAACAGTCATTGTTCTCTCTTTTAATTATGCCACAAATAATATACAGAAAGATAAAAATGCACCAAAAATAGCTAAATACGCTTATGGAAAAGATTATCATAAAGTATTAAGAAAGAAATTGAAAAGTCTTTTTTCGTCTATTCAAGAAATTTGTCCAAATAGTCAGGGTAGATTTTTTACCGATTCTGCCCCTATTTTGGAGAGAGATTGGGCTGAGTTAGCCGGATTAGGTTGGAAAGGAAAAAACACCCTGCTAATTCATCCTCAGGCAGGTTCTTTTTTCTTTTTGGCTGAAATTATTATTGATACAGAACTACCTTATGATAGTCCAATGAGGGATTATTGCGGTTCTTGTCGCCGTTGTATTGATGCCTGTCCAACAGATGCCATTGATCAAAATGGCTATTTGTTAGATGCTAAAAAATGCATTTCTTATCTGACCATTGAACTAAGATCTCAAATAGCCGAAGAATTTAAAGATAAAATGGAAAACTGGGTTTTTGGTTGTGATATTTGTCAGGATGTTTGTCCTTGGAATAAATTTTCAACGCCTAATGATGAAAAAGAATTTTTACCCAATGAAGAACTTATGAATTTTACTACAGAAGATTGGCATGCTCTGACAGAAGAAAAATTTACAGACCTTTTTGAAAATTCTGCTGTTAAAAGAACTGGGTTTAACGGTCTTTCCAGAAATTTGTCATTTATAAAATAATATTTATGCGGATTAATTCACTGTCGAGATATTTCATTATTGCCCTGGTTACCATCATTTTGGGCACTATTATTTATCGGTTTTCTGAAATTATTAGCTATCTCATTATCGCTTGGGTCATTTCACTAATGGGATCACCCATGATGGGATTTCTAAAAAAAATCAAAATAGGTAAGTTTGTTATACCCAATTCAGTAGCAGCTGCTTTGACTCTAGGTGCTTTCTTTTTTTTAATTGCAGGTATTCTGGCTTTGTTTATTCCAGTTTTTTTTACTCAGGCTATGAATTTGTCAGAGGTAGATTACAAATCTATCGCAGTGGCGCTCGACGAACCTTTTCAGAATATACTTCAATGGCTAAAGTCGCATGGCATTCCTGTTGAATTTATTAATTTGGAGGAATTGGTAAGTTCTCTCACTAAAGGTTGGTTTGAACCTGCTCTGGTAACAGATATTCTTACCGAATTCTTTTCTACAGCTAGTAGCTTTGTGGTAGCTATAGCATCTATTTTGTTTATTGCCTTCTTTTTTATTCAAGAACAAGGTATGTTTCTAAGCTTTTTACTTACCTTAATTCCTGACAATTATGTAGATCAAACTCAAAATGCCATACAAGAATCTATTAGAATCTTATCAAGATATTTTAATGGACTGCTTCTACAAATGCTCCTCATTACTATCTATATGCTGGTAATGCTTTCTATTTTTGGTATTAAAAATGCATTAATCATTGCTTTTTTTGCCGCTCTTATGAATCTCATCCCTTATTTAGGCCCTATTTTTGGTGCAGCATTTGCTGTACTTATAACTCTTTCTTCTAATTTAGATCTTTCATTTTATACCGAGGTTTGGCCCCAGTTAGTGACGGTGGTACTTATTTTTGTTTCGATGCAAATGTTAGATAATTATATTTTACAACCGTTTATTTTTTCAAAATCTGTTTTGGCCCACCCACTTGAAATATTTGTTTTGATTCTCGTTGGTGCCAATTTAGCCGGAATTATTGGAATGGTACTTGCCATTCCTATCTATACTATTTTTCGCTCTTTTGCCAAGATATTTTTTGAAAAATTCAAAATAGTTCGGTTGATGACTAAAAATATGAATGAGTCAGGATTTTAATTTGTCCCAAATTTGCTTAGCTATTTTTGTGGTTAGGTTATCCAGATAGAAACTTCCTGCAATAGGATCTATTGATTCGCCGATACTGGACTCCATGGTGAAAATATTATGGATATGAGCTAAGTTCTCGGCTCTCATTTCCTCAGTTATTTCATCAAACTCAAGATAGATGAAGTCAGAACCACCTAGTATGGCGGATAGGGTTTTTGCTGTTGCTTCAACTAAAAAGTGATCATTGAACTTGTTTCTCAAGACAGGTAAGGTGGAAATAAATAGTGGGGGAGCTGGATTATTTATTCCTAAGGCTTTAAGTATATTCCTCCAAACAATTCTTTGGGCTCGTCCTAATGAAATTTCAAACAAATAATTAGCGTTTATTTCTCTTGAAAAATAAATATTGGTAAGGAAATTATTAATATTTCTCTCATTTATTTCTAAACCTTGTATTAAACTAATAGCCAGCTGAAAATTCTCTAATATTTGTTGAATAAAAAAGTCTGCAGGTTCCCTTTCTTTCTGATAATCATCGAGCCATTGACATGATGGGAATAATCTTTTTAATTCATCAGCCCTGATTTTAGTCTTCTCTGTCACATTGAGTTTGAAATTATTTATGCCTATAGAAATAAAGAACTCAATATTTTCTTCTTTAATCATTTCCGTGTGTCGGAAACTAATACCCCATTGACATACATGATTTTTTCTCCAAACAATAGGTTTCATTTTTTTATCCTCTTTACCAGAAAAAACCACAGGAGGCATCATGATTTCATCGTTGTATCGGTAGTTTAAACTTTCTAATGGTTTACCATTGAGTTCTTTTTCTGCTGCCTTAACCCAATCAGATGGATTTGTTTTTTTAAATTTATCGAAAATAAGAGACGATGAATTCATACTTAAATTTTTTTTAAAACACTTTTTTTCCCAATGTAAGTATTTTTTTTTGTGAAAATTTGATGATTTTTATTCTTTCACAAAACTTTTATTTTACAGGATTGGTTATATTTGCCAGAAGTCTTTTCTTTTAGATTAAATCTAAATAAATTATAATAATGATAAAGGAACCTATGCGTGTTTACTTAGACAATAACTCAACAACACCGTGTGATCCAAGAGTTGTGGATACAATGGTGCCTTATTTTTATCAGAAACCTGGGAATTCAGCCAGTAGGAATCATCCTTTCGGTTGGGAAGCTGAGGAGGGTGTTGATTACGCCAGAGAACAAATTGCGGCTTTACTTAAGGTCGATCCTAAAGAAATAATTTTCACCTCGGGCGCTACCGAATCAGATAACCTGGCGATCAAGGGCGTTTTTGAAATGTACAGGTCAAAAGGAAATCACATCATTACCGTGACCACCGAGCATAAAGCAGTGTTGGACACATGTGATAAGCTAACGGAGGCGGGTGCTGAAATAACCTACCTGAAAGTGGCAGAAGATGGTCTTATTGACTTAGCAGAGTTGGAAGCAGCCATTAAATCAACCACCATTTTAGTGTCGGTTATGTGGGCTAATAATGAAACAGGTGTTATCCAACCCATGAAGGAAATAGGTGATATTTGTGAAAAGCATGGGGTCCTCTTTATGAGTGATGCAACGCAGGCAGTAGGAAAAATACCAACATATCCAAAAGAAATTGGTGTTCATCTTATGGCGTGGACCAGCCACAAAATGTATGGTCCTAAAGGAGTGGGTGCGCTTTACGTAAGTAGAAAATCTCCTCGGGTAAAAGTAACTGCTCAAATGGATGGTGGCGGTCATGAAAGAGGTATGCGCTCCGGCACCCTCAATGTTCCCGGTATCGTGGGCTTCGGTAAAGCAGCCGAAATAGCAAGATTAGAAATGCATGCCGATGCTGAAAGATTAAGTAAACTAAGAGATAGATTAGAACACGAACTTACGTCACGATTAGAAGAATGCTATATTAATGGTAACGTAAATCATAGAATGCCTCACGTTACTAATATTAGCTTTAAACATGTAGAAGGGGAGGGTCTTATGATGACCTTCAACCAAAATATAGCCGTTTCTTCAGGTTCAGCTTGTACCTCAGCCTCTCTTGAACCTTCTTATGTCCTTGTTGCTTTAGGTTTAGGTGACGATTTAGCTCATTCTTCTATTCGTTTTAGTCTGGGAAGATTTACTACCGAGGAGGAGGTGGATTTTGCAGTAGAAAAATTGGTGGCTGGCGTAAATCACATGAGAGATTTAAGTCCTATTTGGGAAATGTACAAAGAGGGAGTAGATCTTAGCAATGTGCAATGGTCTGAACACTAATATTATATAACATCCTTTCAAAATTAATTTATTATGGCATATTCAGAAAAAGTATTGGAGCATTTCCAACATCCTAAAAATGTAGGAACCCTCGATAAAAGTAAAACTACCGTTGGTACCGGTTTGGTCGGTGCTCCTGAGTGTGGTGACGTTATGCGTCTCCAGATTGAGGTGGATCCTTCAACGCAGACCATCATTGATGCTAAATTTAAAACCTTTGGTTGTGGTTCTGCTATCGCTTCTTCATCCTTAGCAACAGAATGGCTTAAAGGCAAAACTATCGAACAAGCTTTAACCATAGACAATATGGATATTGTAGAAGAATTAGCCCTGCCACCAGTTAAGATACATTGTTCTGTTTTGGCAGAAGATGCCATTAAAGGGGCTATCGCTGATTATCAGTCTAAGATTGGTATAGCCGTTACCGCAATGGCTGCCGCTCATTAATTTATATAAAGAGGCTATTTTATAGTTTGTTAAAATAGCCTCTTAATTTCTTTGCTATGCTTTACGTCGGGGAATCTGCAAAATCTAAAATTGTCGAAATTCGTGCTGACAAAAATATGTCAGAGGATTATTTCGTAAGAGTTTCTGTCACTAGTGGCGGTTGCTCAGGTCTTAGTTATCAGATGGATTTTGATAATGAGGGGAAACCCAATGATCAAATTTTTGAAGATAATGATGTTAAAATTGTGACTGATCTAAAAAGCTTTCTTTATCTGTGCAATACTACCTTAGAGTTTTCAGGTGGTCTCGATGGCAAGGGTTTCTATTTTAATAATCCTAATGCTGCTCGTACCTGTGGTTGTGGTGAGAGTTTTGCCGTTTAATCGGTTAGGTTGATGGTCCGATTATTGTCCGTATGATAAATGTTGCATTCGATGCGAAAAGATTCTTTCAAAACTCAACCGGTCTTGGAAATTATAGTAGAACGATTTTAATAAATCTATATAAGTATCAGCCCAGGTTATTTAAATTATTCCTTTTTTCTCCTTTTTCCTCTGATAATTATTCCTTTTTACCAGATAAGCATTCTTTTAGCATTGTACATCCACATTGGTTTCAATATTTTTTTTGGAGGTCCTTCGGTATTCCCAAAGATTGTAAAAAACACCTGATTGATATTTATCACGGACTAAGTAATGAATTGCCTGTCGAATTGGTGAAAAACCCAAAGATTAAATGGGTAGTTACTATTCATGATATTGCTTTCCTTTATTATAAAATCGATTACTCTTTTTTTGATAGATTCATTCATTTTTTAAAAATAAGATATAGTTGTCAAAAAGCTGATGTAGTTATTGCCGTTAGCGAATATACTAAAACAGATATCTGTAAAAAATTTAATCTTTCTCCTGAAAAGGTAGAGGTAGTGTATCAAACAGTAAATGATAATTTCAAAAAAACCTACACAAAAGATGAATTTCAACATGTTGTAAATCTTTATCAATTACCAAATCAATATTTCTTATCGGTTGGAAGTATCACATCAAGGAAAAATTTACTATCCGCTTTAAAAGCCTGGAAAGGTCTACCTACTGAATATCAATGCCCTTTTCTAATTATTGGCAAGCCAAACCGTAAATATTTTAAAATAATTAAAAAAGAATTGGATCTCTATAAAGAGATTTATTCTAATAAGATTATGTTTAGAAACGTAGCGAACGAACATTTACCCATCGTTTATCAAAATGCAGAAGTTTTTATTTACCCTTCTTATTTTGAAGGTTTTGGTATTCCTGTTTTGGAGGCATTATATAGCGGTATTCCTGTAATTACAAGTAAAACAACATCGTTACCTGAAGTGGGTGGTCCAGGTGCTTACTTGGTAGATCCCGCTAATTATGAAGAAATAAAAGAGGGAATTCTCTTTTTTATTCAACATAGAGAGCAAAGAAAACACGCTGTAAATAAGGGGTTAGAGCATGTCAAAAAATTTGATGCACAAGTGGTAAATGGTAAATTAGTGAATATTTATCAAAATTTACTTCAATAAGTTAACTTTTTGCCATTTCCTTTAATGCCTTAATGAAAATATCCAGTTCCCTGGTGGTAGTGTAGATATTGGGTACGATTCTACAACCCTGAACTCCTTGGCCATCAATGGCTACCGTCCATATTCTATATTTTTTCAATAGATTTTCTGCCATCAAAGAGGTTTTCATATTTTTTATACCCACGTTGGCGATACCACAAACTCTTTTTGGGTCAGCTGGCGTATTAACTATTATATTCGGTTCATTGCGTACCCGGCTGGTCCAATAATTTTGTAAATAGCGCAATCTGGCTTCTTTTTTGTCTAATCCTAAACGATGTAAATACTCAATGGCATTTCCTATCGCTAAGTCTGTCGCAACGGGGTGTGTACCCGTATGATTCATTCTCCTTATGTTTTCTAAAGGATAGCCAAAATCACCAAACATTGGCCAAAGACCGCTTATTTTTTCCTTATTAATATATAATAATCCTGCGCCTAAGGGAGCAGATAGCCATTTATGGAGACTGGAACCATAGTAGTCACAGTGTAATTCTTTGATGTCAAATGCGAAATGTCCAATAGCATGCGCTCCATCGACCAGTACCTCCACACCTTTTTTATGAGCCATATCACAGATTTTTCTAATGGGAAGTATCTGACCTGTTATATTAACAATATGGCAGACCATGATTAATTTCGTTTTACTTGTTATCGCATTTTCATAGACCGCGACTATTTCTTCATCAGAGATTGGAATATTCGGCACATCTACTATTTTTCGAACAATACCATATCTTTCTTCACATAAGCGAAAATGCTCTATCATGGCGAAATAGTCTTGGTTTGCCATAATAGCCTCATCACCTTTTCCCCAATGAATACCTCCAATGACCGTATCCAGAGATTCTGTTGTGTTTCTGGTTATGATAATTTCTTCCGCATCACATTGGATTAGATCCGCAAGTTGGCCACAAACAGCTCTTTTATTATCCCACTGAACGGTTCGCATGTAGTGAGAACCTTGATAATTTACCTCCCTAATATGATGAAGATAGTCTTCCAGAATGGCTTGTGGCATAAAGCAATAGTAACCGTTTTCAAGATTTATATAATCTGGCTTTAGTCGGTAACCACCCCTGATTCCTAACCAATAATTTTCGTCTTCAGCTATTTCTTCCACCGATTTATTGGCAACGGTGAGATTTAACTTTTCTAGGGTGTTAAATAAGGCAGGGGCACCTAAGCCCATGGCGATGGAGTGTTTGAAAAAGGTTCTTTTATCCATGATTATTTTTTTTCTTTAATGATGTAAATTAAGGGTGATAGGTTTTCACTGCATTGGATTCCACTTCATTTTTATAAAAATGAATTTTTTTGAACTGTCCTCTTGTGTATCTAAGGGATTGGTCATTAAAATGGGGTGAATTCAGGTTACTGGATGAACCACCTGTGACAATAGAATGAGCGTTAATTTTGGGCCCAAATTCTACTATGGCAACAAAACTATTTCCCAAAGTCCCATATCTTTTTTTGGTTCCCGCTTGTGTTTTTGAACCAAATGCAGCAAGTGATCCCCAGGCAGATGAGGTGAAACCTACAGGCAAACTTTCTAAATCATCGTTGAATTCTGGGCGAATACCTGCACTTATTCGTTGAAACCTGTTTATATCTCCCCATTTAGTCCTCCATGTGCCAAATTGACTGGAAAGTTGATTTATGGTTTTTTCAAAAGCAAGTTTTTTATCTGTTGCCGATAAGTTTTTTAAAACATAAGCCTCCAGGTTTAACATAGATTTTGCACCATAGCCACTTTTAACTCTGGCAATGTCCATAATATTTTCACCATAAAAAACGGCCAGGCTAGTAGCAATGGATAAAGAATCTCTCTCAAAGTTCCAGGTAGATAACTCTTTGAGTGGATCAGTAAAAGAAGAGGACAAATCTCCTTTATAAACTTTTAGAAGATCCGGGATAATATTTGCCAAGCCAGGTAAAAAAGGATTAAAAGCTGCTTTAACTAAACTGTCAAGCGTCCAGTTTCCTTTTACATTTTCCAGTATTCTTATAGCGGCTACGCCTCGGAAATTTTCTTCATCCGGTGCCATATAATTAGGATATTTTTTCCTTTCAGGACTAAATTTTCCAGAGGCAGTAAAAGGATTTGAATTACAGTTCTGAATCCAGCCATTGGCAGGATTAATTATTCGAACCAGTTCTTTAACCTTATGATATCCTTTCCATTCTGTATTTGAAGTTGTGCCATCTAAAAGGCCATTCCAATTATAATCCAGACTTCTTTTTGGCATAAAATTTCCATGCCAATAGGCAATATTCCCTGAATTATCTGCAAAAACGGTATTGTTAGATGAATTTGTATTTAACTTCATTACTTTTTCAAAAGATTTGACATCTTCTGTCTTGGTTCTTAAAAAAGATTGAGCTAATGCGTCAATTTGTTCTGTCATCATTCTTATGGATACCCATTTACCATCTTTTCGTGCTATAATTGGTCCGTGATGTGTAAAATACAAGGTTATTTCTCTGGATAATTTACTTTTATTAGTTTGAAAATAGATGATTTCCTTTCGGGTTTTGACTGGTAGCCATTTATTCTCATAGAGGTAATAATAATCACTTCCTCTTTTTTCAATCGTTTCTAAATATTCATCTGCCACATCAGCGGCACCAGATGTATGCATCCAGCCACATTTTTCATTAAATCCCTGATAAACAAAAAATTGCCCCCAAGTAATTGCACCGTAAGTGTTTAGGCCTTCCTCACTTACTAAATGAACCTCCGTTCTGAAATAAAAAGAGGTATGTGGATTAATTAGTAGTAACGGATATCCATTTTTTGTTAATTCTGGCGCAATGGCAAATCCATTTGAACCTGCTGGCTCCTGTTCCCATTCAGGTATTTCAGGGACCTGATAGCCCATGCCATTTCCCTCATAAAAATCTTTAATCCCCTGAATTGGAATAATTGTAATGTTTCCGCCAATACTTCCTTCAGTAAATAATAAAGGCATCCAGGGTTCAAACCTATGTATGATTTTGGGTTTAACATTTGGATTTTTATATAGATAATAATTAATCCCCGAGGCAAACCCGTCTAATAGTACTTTTAACCAGGTAGGTGATCGTAAATAATTATTTTTTGCAAGTAGGGTGTCTGCATACATTCTGGCTCGTGCGTCCTGATAAAAATAATTTTCACCCAGAGATTCTGATAATCTGCCTAATGCATCTAAATAATTCTCCTCCACCCGATTAAAATCATCCTCACACTGCGTGTACATTAACCCGAAAACTACATCGGCGTCGGTTTTACCATAAATGTGCGGAACACCGTAATTATCTCTTATAATTGTGACATTTTGTGCCCTTGTAGTCCATTCATTTATTTCATTTTTGGAAAATGTTTGTCCATTGAGTAAACATACACTGGAAAACAAAAGGATGGAAATCAGTTTGAACATGGTATCAAATTTTTATTAATTTTGGGAATTTAGGTAAAATAAATAAATTATGAAAGTTTCCAGGGCAATTTTATACGATTTACCCAATATCTGCATACTTGTCAATAATGCCTATCGTGGCGAGGAGGCAAAGAAAGGTTGGACATTTGAGTCTGATTTGATTGAAGGGGATAAAAGAACAGATGAAAATGACCTGTTTTTGCTTTTTTCTAATGAAAAAGCAGTATTTCTTATTGCCATAAATGATAATGAGGTAATCATTGGTTCAGTATATCTGGAAGCGAAAAATGAAAATTTATATATGGGGATGCTCTCTGTTGAGCCAACGCTTCAAGGGAATGGTATTGGAAAGTTATTAGTATCAAATGCTATCCAATACGGGCAATCTCTTGGTTTGGAAAAAATCCAGATTCAGGTTATCCATCGTCGGCAAGATCTTATTTTGTGGTATGAAAAATTAGGATTTATAACATCAGAGAAGATTTTACCTTTCGAGGTACCCTTAGAATTTGGCAAACCTAAAGTTCCTCTTCATTTTATTGAAATGAATCGTACCTTATAAAACGTATATCCTTTGAAATGTACTATTTCACTATATTTACGGAACAAATATATATGAATGCAAAAAAGTAAAGAAGATATTCAAAAGGAAAAGGATGAATTTTTACGTCAATTTGTTGTCCCGGAGGGTAATATTTGGGGTTGGAAATTTTCCCTATTCGGTTTGGGCCTTATTCTGTTTTTAAGCCTTTGGTTGGCTTGGTTACATTACAAAGGAGGCGTCCCCGTAGGTTTTGATGAACAAAATATGGAGGTAAATCCTATGGTTTTACCTGAAAAAACAGACACAGTCAATTATGAATAATACCATTAATTTTTACAAATATCATGGGGCAGGCAATGATTTTGTGATGGTAGATAACAGAATACCAGCTCCGTCCGATTTTAGCACACCTGATTTAATAGCTCATTTATGCCACAGAAATTTTGGCATCGGTGCAGATGGTTTCATTTTATTGGAAAATGATGATGTTGCTGATTTTAAAATGCGCTATTTTAATGCCGATGGAAATGAAGGTTCTATGTGCGGTAACGGTGGCAGATGCATCGTTGCTTTTGCCAACGATTTAGGTATAATATCTTCAGAGGGTTCTTTTAGTGCCACCGATGGTTATCACCAGTTTAAAGTGTTTGACAATAATGAATATGCTATCTCTCTGAAAAATGTAGATAAGGTAGAAGTTAGGTCAAATGCCTATTTTATTCATACTGGGAGTCCACACTGGGTTGAATTTGTTGACGACTTAAACGGCTTTGATGTGCATAATAAGGGTAAAAAAATACGTTTAAATCCGATGTTTGGAAAAGGTGGAACCAATGTAAATTTTTTGGTTGATGCTCCTACAGGTTTGGAAATAGCCACCTTTGAGCGAGGCGTAGAGGCAGAAACATTGGCGTGTGGTACAGGTGTTACCGCTGCGGCCATGGCTTATTATATAAGTAAAGGTTGGCAAGTTGATAAATTTGAAGTTAGTATTAAAGCTAAAGGCGGTTTACTTCATGTTAGTTTCAGACCCAAGCATGATAGCAAAATACCCACTTTTTCAGATGTTTGGTTGACAGGTCCTGCCGTTCAGGTGTTTAAAGGCGAAATAAGTATTTAAATAATTTCAAATAGTTTGAAATTATAATTAATTGGGAACTAACTATTTTATTTTGAAAAGGCCTTTGTAATTATTTAAATTGTTCCAACATTTGTCCGTGAAGCATCTTTAATTTTTGAGAAATCTCCTTTTTTCTCCATTTTATCCATTTTTTCGGATAATTTTTCCTTTTTAAATTCACCAAAACCTTCTTTTGCAGAGGTGGGCTCAGCCGAGATAGATTTAAGAATGCCGTAGTTCTGGAAAAGTACGATATTCATGCCGCTTCCTTTAGTTGAAGGAAAAACGATCCCATCTCTTTTGTCCTCCCTCACCTTTTTTTCTATGGCTAATGGTTGGGCCTTTACCATTTCAGCTAATTTTCCACTTGTACAATCTACAAGATCTCCACCGCTAACATCATATTCCATGGTATGTACTGCAGATAACCATTGAGGGGATTCTCCTGGTTTTAATTCATAATCATCTTTAAATTGGTCTAGTTCATGTGCTTTTAATTCTGCATAACATGTTTGAAGATCGCTAGCAACATAAAATCCTCCACCAAATCTTGAAGCGGGATTATGAAACCTCGGATCAATTCTTTGAAGAATACTATTAGCGGCATATTTATTGGTGGTTGTATGAAATGCCTTGGATATACCCTTATGTTTTGGTAACGGTATATTAGTTGCTTTAACGTCCTCAATACCATCGGATGATTTGAAATCTAAATCTTTATCTAATTCATCAAGAGAACCTATTGCGTCTCTGCCTGGTGTTTCCATGGCTAACTGGTCCTCAAATTCATTACTTAAGTTGTCACCAATTTTTTGAACTACCTCTTTTTTCTGAACTGAGTTTTCTGTCCTGTAATCTGAAAGAGAAAATGGTTTCATTTGTAAAGCCCTCGTACCCATTATATCAGCTTCCTTTTCTAAAGCCTGGTCATCATTAATGGGCACTTTAGCCTTCATCATGGTGGTAGGCTGAACCCTCCCTTGCTTCTGTTGTACTACATGCCAAGCCTCATGAGGTAAATGTTTTTCCTGACCTGAAGCTAGGTGAATATCTGTACCTTGTGCATAGGCATGCGCATTTAATTGCGCCGGTTTATCAGAATTATAATGAACTTTTACATCATCCATAGAAAGACCAGATAAACTTTCAACGCCACTTTTTAAGGTATCTGGTAAACCGGAATTATTTTTTTTAAGCTGCAATGGAGGTTGCCTCTGTTGGTTAAATGTTGTTCCTAAAGATTTTAGTTGAATAAATTTTTGATTATTTGTACTCTCTTCGGCCATTTTTTGAATGGCCATCAATTTTTGATTTGGATTGTATTGAAATGCTTTTGATTTTAATTGTGCAGGTTCATACCTGCTTGACTGTATTCCCTCATTATAAGCCGTAAGTTGCTTATTCCAGCTTTGTAAAGCCTGAGGTTCGTTTGCTTTAGCCTGTTTAATAAGTGAGTTTTGAGAGGAAAGCATGGCAACCTTTAATGTTAGGTAATTCGTTCATTGGTAAATCTAATATATTGATCTTAAATATTATCATTTCAACGAAAAATTAATTTAAATATGAATTTATAATATGTTTTTTATGTAATCAGCTAAGTTCGATTCATGAATTATTCTAATTTTACCGCAAAATTAATACAATGGAAATTAATCTTATTTCTGATACAGTGACCAAACCTACACCGGGAATGTTGGAGATGATGTGGAATGCTAAGGTAGGAGATGATGTTTTTAGAGGTGATCCTTCCGTTAATTTTCTGGAAGAAAAAGCAGCAGCTATGTTTGGCATGGATGCTGCCTTGTTTTGCCCGTCCGGCACCATGACCAATCAAATTGCTATAAAATTACATACGCGACCTCTTGATGAAATGATTTGTGATGCAAATTCTCATGTATTTCAATATGAAGTAGCTGGCTATGCTTTTCACTCGGGTATTGGCGTAAATTTAATAGAAGGAAATTATGGTAAAATTACGGCCAATCAGGTTCAAGAGGCTATTAAAAGTCCCGCAGATTGGCTCCCAAAGTCAACATTAGTGGTTTTGGAAAATACCACAAATAAAGGGGGTGGGAATTACTACACTTTAGATGAAATTATTCCTATAAAAAATGTTTGCAATAATTCGGGGCTGAAATTACATCTCGATGGTGCGAGATTATTTCATGCATTGGTTGAAACTGGTGATTCAACAAAAAATTACGGTGCTGTTTTTGATAGTATCTCTATCTGTTTATCAAAAGGATTAGGTGCTCCCGTAGGATCTTTACTCATAGGGAATAAACAGTTTGTAAATGAGGCAAGAAGAATTAGAAAAGTGATGGGCGGCGGAATGCGACAGGCAGGTTTTCTTGCCGCCGCAGGCATCTTTGCTTTGGATAATCACGTAAATCGTTTAAAAACAGATCATATTAATGCTAAAGAAATTGCAGACTGTTTAGAAAAACTGGATTATGTAAAGTCAGTAAAACCTGTAAAATCAAATATTATTATATTTGACTTACAGGAAGCATGGACTGCCAACCAGTTTCTGGAAAAATTAGCTAAAAATGGGGTCAAAGCTTCTGCTTTTGGACCTAAAACAATAAGATTTGTTACCCACCTGGATGTTTCTGATGAAATGATTCAGAGAGTCAAAAATATCCTGGAAAGTATAAGAGCTGATTAAAAGGACTCTTCAATCAGCCTTTAATCCAAGTCCCTTTTTCTTTTATCTATCTCATCGCGAATGGTAGCCGCTTTTTCGTAATTCTCTTCTTCTAAAACTTGTAAAAGCATATTTTGAAGAGACTCCAGGGAATAAGTGCTTAGAGTACTTTGTTTGTCCTTACCAGGCTTTTCCTCCATTTCATCATCGCTCTCTTCCTCAATTTCTGTTTGTGTGCTTTCGTCTAATTCAACACCTGCCGTGTCGAGGATAAATTCGTAAGTAAAAATAGGGCATTGAAATCTTACAGCAAGGGCAATAGCATCGGAAGTTCTTGAATCAAGTTCTATAATTTCACCTTCCCTTTCACAAATAAGTCTGGCATAGAAAATTCCGTCTAATAAATTATTAATGATAATTTCCTTTATTTCAACTTTGAATGCCTCCAGGGTTTGTTTAAATAAATCGTGAGTAAGTGGCCTGTTAGGTGTCATTTTTTCCATGGCAACAGCGATAGCTTGAGCCTCAAAACTCCCAATAACAATAGGAATACGCCTTAATCCAATCATCTCACCTAATACAACTGCATAGTTATTTGATTGAGATACACTATGCGAAAGTGCGACGATTCGAAGTTCAATTTTTTTCATAAAATGCAGGTTATATAAGCATTAAAGGTATTAATAATTACTATATTCTATGCCTGTTTTATTGCATTTTAGCTTCTGCCCATAGAATATTCATTTCGTCGAGAGATAGACTGCTAAGCCTATCACCTGCTTTATTTTCTATATACTCAAATCTTTTTGTGAACTTCAAGTTTACTTTTTCCAGCGCATTTTCAGGATTAATCCCTTCAAAACGAGCATAATTCACTAACGAAAAGAGTAAATCTCCAAATTCTTCTTCCTTTCTTTCCATTGATTCGTTTTTTACCAACTCCTCTTTAAACTCTTCTATTTCTTCAACAACTTTTTCCCAGACTTGTTCTTTATTCTCCCAGTCAAAACCTACCTGGCTCGTTTTTTCTTGTATTCTATAAGCTTTAACCAGAGAGGGGAGGGAAGATGGCACGCCCGAAAGGACTGATTTTTTACCTTCTGTTAATTTAATCTGTTCCCAATTTTTCTTTACCTCTTCCGCTGAATTAACTTTTACATCCCCGTAAATATGTGGATGTCTTCTTATCAGTTTTTCACAAATACTATGCAGACAATCAGCCACATCAAATGAATTTGATTCCTCAGCTATTTTACTGTAAAATATTAAATGCAAAAAAACATCACCAATTTCTTCTTGTATTTCAGGTAGATTATTTTTTAGGATGGCATCCGATAGCTCATAAGTTTCTTCGAGGGTGAGCATTCTCAAACTTTGGAAGGTTTGTTTTTTATCCCAGGGACATTTCTCCCGTAATTCATCCATTATTATCAAGAGACGACTGAATGCCTCCATTTTTTGATTTAAATCATTGCCCATGGTAGTGTAATTAAAAGAAAAAGAACCTTATCTTTGTAGTGTTCTTAAAAAATGTAAAAATGGAATTTTTAACAATGCTAGGCATCATTTTTAGTTTTATGTTTGCCTCTATTCTTTTGTTGAACCTCAGGCACTGGGTAACAGGAGAACCTTTTAGAGGCACTTGTTCCTCCAATAATCCAATGTTAAAAGATCAATTAGGAGATTGTACACTTTGTGGTAAAAAAGCGGATGAAGCTTGTCAGATGCCTAAAGTTCAATAAGCACCTAAGGAGAGAAGAACAAGGGTACATGCCTCTTCGGTTTCAATATTGTTTTCATGAGCCAAACTTTCGAGATCAGGGTTTTCCGTTCCAGGATTGAATATTATCCTTTTGGGTTTCAATGCCATTAAGTAATCGTAATAGTCAATCTGTCTGTTCGGATTCAAATAAAGGGTAACGGTATGCAGGTCACCCATATTTAATGGATGACCTGTTTGAATGGATATATCTCCAATTTTATCTTCTTGCGCACCGATAGCAATGACTTCGTGTCCAGCTTCCCTCAATTTTAACACAGCTTCTCTGGATACCCGTCCAGGTTTGGAAGAAGCTCCAATAACAAGGGTTTTTTTCATTGCGATTTTATTTTAAGAGCAATAAAGGTTCTTCGAGAATAGACTTTAAAGTTTGTAAAAATTGAGCTCCCGAAGCACCATCAACGACTCTATGATCACAGCTTAAGGTTACTTTCATTGTATTTCCCACAACGATTTGACCATTCTTAACCACTGGTTTTTGAATAATTCCACCTACTGCTAAAATACAGGCATCTGGTGGATTAATAATAGCGGTAAATTCATCTATTCCAAACATCCCCAGATTAGAAATGGTAAAGGTATTTCCTTGCATTTCGTCAGGCTGAAGTTTTTTATCCTTGGCTTTACCAGCAAGCATCTTAACTTCTCCATTTATTTGAGAAAGTGTTTTTCTGTCAGCATGTTTTATCACAGGAACTAACAATCCATCTTCAACGGCAACAGCTACACCAATATGAACATCGTGGTTGTAACGAATCCTGTCTCCTAACCAGGAAGCATTAATAACGGCATGCTTTTTTAACGCGGATGCCGCAGTTCGAATAACCAAATCGTTATAAGAAATTCTTACCTCACTATTTTGATTCAATTGCTCCCTTACCTGTATGGCTCTTTCCATATCAATTTCAACGGAAAGATAAAAATGAGGCGCTGTAAATTTACTTTCACTTAACCTCCTGGCGATGGTTTTTCGCATTTGGCTAACTGTCTTATCTTCATACGACGATTCAGTAGCGTTGGTTTGTAAAGATACTACTTGGGTAGGTGCTGCCACAGTTTTTGTCACTGTTGGTACAATAGCTTCACCAGGTTTAACGCCAATGACATCTTTTCTTACAATTCTTCCTCCTTCTCCGGAGCCTTGAATTTGTCCAAGATTTATACCAGATTCCTTTGCCATACTTTTTGCTAAAGGTGAGGCTTTTATTCTTTGGCCATCACTTGAATCGCTTACTATTGGGGCAGGTATATTATCTTGCTTAATTGGTTCAACAGCAGTAATGGCAGTAGCTGAACCAGTTGAACCTCCTGTAACTCCCGTACCGTTAATAGCTGCTTGCCAGTCTTCTCCAGGTTGTCCTATAACGGCAATGATGCCGTCAATAGCTACCGTGCCCTCCGGAACAGCAATATATAAAAGCGTTCCTTCAACAAATGCATCGAGTTCCATCGTAGCTTTATCAGTTTCAACTTCTGCTAACGTTTCACCCGGCTCTACTTTATCGCCTACCTTTTTTAACCAACCAATGATATTACCTTCTTCCATGGTATCACTCATTCGGGGCATTCGGATAATTTCGGCCATAATAATTATCTTTTTCTTATGTTATGTAAATACAAATTTTGATTGAGGCACAAATATAAGACTTCGTATTCAAAAAATTTGTTTTTTAATGACAATGCAAATATGTTAAAATTTGTTAACAATATGTTTTTTTTGTGTTCCTACCCAACCAAAAAGCGTTTAATGTATTTCTCTTATTAAAACCATAATTAACATGCAAAATAAATTTGTTCAATTAATCCTTGCTTCAGTTTTGGGCGCTGCTATAACTATAACTGCTTCTGCCCTTTTTAGAAAGGGAGAACCTTTTAATTATGCAAATCCCACAACGCCAGCTTATCTTACCAATCAAAATGGTGCTGTATCTGGTATTCCTTCTGAAGGGTTTACCATGGCTGCCGAAAAGGTTTTACCCGCTGTCGTTCACATACGATCCATTGGTAAAACAAAGAGTAATGCTGGTGGAATGTTTGATATGGAAGAGATTCCTGAAACGTTCCGTCGATTTTTTGGTAATCCTGAACCGAGACAGCAACCTAAACAAGAAGGAACGGGATCTGGTGTTATTATTAGTGCCGATGGTTATATTGTAACTAATAATCATGTGGTAGCCGATGCGGACAAAATTGAAATCACCCTACATGATAAGAGACTATTAACTGCAAAGGTTATAGGTTTAGATCCTAATACTGATGTTGCATTAATAAAAATTGATGCTGAAAATTTACCTACATTGTCATTTGCTAATTCCGATGAATTAAAGGTGGGTGAATGGGTCGTCGCGGTGGGTAATCCATTTAATTTGGAATCTACCGTTACCGCTGGTATCATTAGTGCCATTGGTAGAAGTATCAATATTTTAGAGGGAAAAGCTCCCATTGAATCTTTTATTCAAACTGATGCGGTGGTAAATCCTGGTAATTCAGGGGGTGCTTTAGTTAACACTCAAGGTGACCTCATTGGTATTAATACTGCAATTGCATCTCCTACCGGCGTGTTTGCAGGATATTCATTTGCCGTTCCCAGTAATATTGTCGCTAAAATTGTAACCGATCTAAGGGAACATGGCACGGTGCAAAGAGGATATTTAGGCGCTATTATCAGGGGTATTGACGGTAGGTATGCTCAGGAAATGAAGTTGCCTGTCAACGAAGGGGTTTATATAGATAGTGTCCTTTCTGATGGTGCCGCCGCAAAAGCTGGTCTAAAAAAAGGCGATATTATTAGAGAATTAGATGGCGTGAGTATTTCTACCTCCTCAAAACTGCTGGAAATGGTAGGTCGCAAGCGTCCAGGTGATGAAATCCTTGTAACCGTTCTCAGAGATGGTGCGGATAAAAAATTGACCGTTACCTTGAGGAATTCATCCGGAAATACTGGCCTTGTATCAAAATCAGAACCTTCAGCTGCACTGGATAAATTAGGCGCAACTTTCTCTGATTTGTCAAAAGCTGAAAGGGATAAACTTAAAGTGGAGGGTGTTAAGGTGGAACAATTAAGTGCCGGACTTCTTAGAAGATATACTGACATTGAAGAAGGATTTATTATTACCCGTATTGATAGACAAGATGTCAAAAGTGTGGCCGAGCTCAAAAAAGCTATTGAAAATAAGGAGGGAGGTCTTCTCATTGAAGGTCGCTATCCTGATAGCCCAAGAAAGTATTACTATGGTCTGGGACTAGAAGAATAATGTTTTGTTGATATAATGTTTAACCCGGAACTATTCATAGTCTTAGTTCCGGGTTTCTTTTTTAAGTAGGGAACTATAATTACCTTGCGGCAAATTTTATAATATGCAACGCGAATTTAAATCAGGCGCTCTCATTTTTATTTTCATTACCATACTGCTTGATGTCATCGGCCTGGGTATAATCATTCCCGTCTTTCCAACTTTAATTATGGAACTTACAGGTGAAGGATTAAGTGAAGCTTCCAAATATGGTGGCCTTTTAATGTTTTCCTACGCCATAATGCAGTTTCTTTTCGCTCCTGTCATGGGTATGTTAAGCGATAAATTTGGGAGAAGACCCGTTTTACTTGCTGCACTGACTGGGTTTGGTCTCGATTATTTATTACAAGGTTTCGCGCCTACCTTGGGTTGGCTTTTTATTGGGCGAATATTAGCCGGCATTACCGGTGCAAGTTTTACCACTGCAACAGCTTACATTGCTGATATTAGTCCAGCCGATAAAAGAGCACAAAATTTTGGTATGATTGGCGCTGCTTTTGGGTTAGGATTCATTATCGGACCTGTTTTAGGCGGGGTTTTAGGTCAGTTTGGTCCCAGAGTGCCTTTTTTTGCCGCTGCTTTTTTAACTCTTTTAAATGTTATTTATGGCTATTTTATACTTCCCGAGTCACTGAAGCCTGAAAACAGATCAAGTATTCAGTGGAAAAAAGCGAATCCCCTGGGGGCTCTCCTGAATATAAAAAAACATCCCTTAGTGCTTAAATTAGCAGGTGTT
This sequence comes from Bacteroidota bacterium, assembly GCA_017858735.1. GTDB lineage: Bacteria > Bacteroidota > Bacteroidia > Chitinophagales > Saprospiraceae > BJGN01. Next base: position 5,667 of record JAFMBH010000003.1, on the reverse strand, counting down.
CTGCTCCTAATTTATCTGGCTGGCTATGCTACTCAAGGTACCTGGACTTATTTTACTATCGAAAAATTTAAATGGTCTTCTGCAGAGGTAGGATATTCTCTTGGATTCGTCGGTGTTACCATTGCTTTAGTACAGGGCGGTTTAACAAGAATAGTTATTCCAAAGTTAGGGCAGGTGAAATCGGTATTTATTGGCCTTATTTTTAATGCTGCTGGCTTACTCGCTTTTTCATTAGCCAATCAAGGTTGGATGATGTATGCAATAATGATTCCTTTTGCTTTAGGTGGGCTTGCAGGTCCGGCACTTCAAGGTATTATTTCTAATCAGGTCGGTCCCAATGAACAAGGTACATTGCAAGGCTCGCTCACAAGTCTTATTAGTCTGACTTCTATTATCGGTCCATTATTAATGACGAATCTATTTAGTTTCTTTACCTCAGATAATGCTCCGTTTTATTTTCCAGGGGCACCTTTTCTCGCCGGAGCATTTCTTGCCCTGGCTGGTCTGCTCCTTAGCCTAAAACCATTATTACGTATGGATAAAATACCCAGGCATTAAAAAACCCTTGCTGAAATCAGCAAGGGCCTCTAACCCAAACAAATAAACACAAAAACTTTATCAATATAATGCTTTTTTCAAATTGTTCTACTAAAAATATTAAAAAAGGCAAAATATTTATTGGTTTTATTTGTTTTTTATAATATTTAAATTAATTTTTAAATATCCTATTGGTTTATTCTTATAATTATTTTTAACATGGCCAAAAGTATTAATAAAATAGATTTTTATAAACACCTCAGAATATATCTTACCTGGTGTGTTTTGTTTTTCGTCATTAATAAAGTGACATCGCCTAATGCTAATTGGTTTATTTATCCTATTTTGGGGTGGGGTATCTCTATTTTTATACAAGCTATTAGGGTGTATTTTCCCGTCGGAGACAAGAAAGTTAAAGCATCAGCTCATTTGCCCTCAGGAAAGGAGAAGAAGGAAGATTTCTTAGATTTAAAACCCTTGCAACAGAAGAACTGGAAAGAGGAGGATATTGTATAATCTCATACTTTCAATGGTTTTATTTATCTTTGCCATATTTTTTATTGCTTTTCTAAAATAGGTTGTTTTGGCAGATACTTTGGTGATAATTCCGACTTATAACGAGAAGGAAAATATAACGGCAATTATAAATGCCGTATTAAATTTAGGGGATGATTTTAATGTGTTGGTGGTGGACGATGGTTCTCCAGATGGTACAGCTGATTTAGTTGTTTCAATGATTTTATCTTTCCCTGAACGTGTTTTTCTTCTTAAAAGAAAAGGAAAAGCAGGGTTAGGAACTGCCTATATTGCTGGTTTCCATTGGGCCTTAGATAAACATTATTCTTTTATTTGCGAAATGGATGCCGATTTTTCTCATCCTCCAGCCGATTTAGTGCATTTAAGAAATGCTTGTTTTTTCCAGGGTGCTGAAGTTGCCGTAGGCTCAAGATATACAAAAGGGGGGAAGGTTAAAAATTGGCCTTTTGATAGAATTTTTATTTCTTACGGTGCATCTCTTTATGTACGTTTGTTAACGGGTATGCCGGTTAAAGATCCTACTGCTGGGTTTGTTTGTTATCACCGAAGTGTTTTAGCTTCCCTCGATTTAGGTAAAATTAAATTTGTTGGCTATGCTTTCCAAATTGAAATGAAATTCGCTTCCTTTCAATCTGGATTTATTATTAAAGAAGTACCTATCACATTCACAGACAGAACTTTAGGGTCATCAAAAATGTCTGGCGGAATTATAAAAGAGGCAGTTTTTGGTGTCTTACAAATGCGTTGGAATAGTTTTTTTCATTCCTATACAAAGGATTAATTTTTTATGCCTTCAAATGAAATGCCCAACGTAAAATTTTTAGAAGAATTTGAACTAATTATCGCTTTTCCAGAGAAAGTTAGTCGATCTAAATTAAATGCTTTAAACGATTTATTATTCGCCGTAATTGACGATATAATTAAAAAAGATACTATTTTTTTTAATACTCTTTTTTCTAAAATTACTTTTTTAAAGCAAAAACTTGGGCTTTCTCCGGAAATAACCTATTCTCTAAATTATTTTAGAATCAATTTTCAACATATCCGTAAAAGTGAACATGTATCTGAAACAGAAATAGGTAGATTAATCGAGCTCGGACAAAATCTATTGGTTTTTCTTTTTAATTCTTTCTATAAAATTGATTTACCTCATAGTATTCCTTTCGCAGAAAAGGTTGATTGGATAAAACCTCAGAATATTAGTTCTACTTCCAGGGCCATACCTTTTTTAAAAGGGCTGATTTATAAAATAGATGTAGAAAAACATTTAATTTATTTTAAGGCAGATTGGGAGGGTGATGACGAAATTTTAGTACATTTTAATGTCCTTAATTTAAACGAGGTCTATACAGACACAATTATTAACCTTCATATAATAGATAAACTGCCTGTTTCATGTATGCTGGTGCACATTAAAATAGATGAAAATGGCTTTTTTCTACCAGTTCATTTTGTTCTGGAACCAGATTATCTTTTTGATGTTACTGCCATCGCTAACTGTTTTGAAACCAAAGGGGGAAATCAAGAAGTTTATTTGTTAAAGAAATTTTCTCCCAAGTCAAAAACTCCTCAACTTCTTATAGGAGATATTGCTAACTTTTTTTTAGATGCGCTAATTTCTGATCCTTCCCTCACCTTTGACTATTTATTCCCTTTGGTTTTTAATAAAAATCCGCTGAGTTTTGCGCTCATCTCTGATGCAGATTTGGTAAAAATAATTGATTCTTCAAAAAATATTTTTATCAATTTACTTAAAACAATAACCAAAGATTTTCCAACCCAACACATTTTACCTAAACATTGCTATTTGGAGCCTTCCTTTTTATCAGAAATATATGGAATCCAGGGTCGCTTGGATTTACTTTTTGAAGGGGCTGATAGAACAGTGATTGTAGAGTTGAAAAGTGGAAAAACATTTCAGACAAATGACTATGGTATCAACATACCACATTTTTATCAATTCCTGTTATACGATTTAATTATCCGGTCGCCGATTGCCAAAAAAAGAGTTGCTGGTTTTGTATTGTACGCGGGGGATTCGCTTAGCCTAAGATTCGCACCGTCCAATTTGCTTCAACAGCAAAAGGCTATGGTCATGAGAAATAATTTATTATTCACGGAGTTAAGTTTAATAAATCTCGGGTTTCATGAAGATTTATTGTCAGCAGGTGAATCTGTTTTTCATCGTTTATTTGACCAGGTTTCAGAGGCGAAAGGATTTTATAAAACAGAATTAAATCATTTTATATTAACACTTTATGATGCAACATCCATTGAAAAAAAATATTTTTATTCGTTCATAAGTTTTATTGCCAGGGAACAAAAATTAGCTAAATCTGGCGCTGGTAATTACCAGAATGGTTCAAAAGGTCAAGCATCCTTATGGTTGGAATCGGTGAAGGATAAGAAAGAAAACTTTGATATCTTAAATCACTTGGCACTTCATGCTTATCAGGATAAACAAATTACCTTTTTAAAGACAGAGAAAACAGCCAACAGAGTAAATTTTAGGGTAGGGGACACTCTGATACTTTATCCCAGTTTGGATAAAGAGCAATTCACCTCCGATTTTCAGTTATTTAAGGTTTATTTATTAGCCATTGAAAAAAATGAAATTATCGTTTCACTGTTGTTCCCCCAACATGATGACTCTTTTTTTAGGCAATTTAATTACTGGAATCTTGAACCAGATTTTTTTGATTCCTTTCATAATTTTGATCAATCGTTATTTCGATTCCTTACGTCTGATAAAATAAAGAGGAATTTATACTTAGGATTAATTCCACCAAGTGTTTCTGAAGGAAATAAAATACAAATTCCGGAGAATAATTTTTGTAAAATGACCGATGAACAACGGTCATTACTGCATGCTATTATTCATTCCAAAGACTATTTCCTTCTGTGGGGGCCACCTGGTACGGGAAAAACAAGTGTAATGATTAGAAATTTAGTGGCTCATTATTATAATGCCACCGATGAAAATATTATGTTGCTTGCATTTACGAATAGAGCTGTAGATGAAATTTGTGAGGCCGTAGAATCTATAGGAGGGGATATAAAAGAAAATTATTTGCGCATTGGACAAACTCAATCCTCAGCATCCAAGTTTCGATCCAATATTCTAAAAAATAAATGTGAAAAAATAAAATCGAGAAAAGAATTATTGAAGTTAATCGGTGATGCCAGAATTTTTATCTCAACATTGACATCGCTCCAGAAAAATATGGATATCCTAAAGCTTAAGAAGTTCCATCGGATCATGGTTGATGAGGCTTCTCAATTACCGGATCCTGCAATGGCTGGTATTTTAGTTCATTTTCCTCATTATCTGTTAATAGGTGATCATAAACAGTTGCCTGCCGTTGTTTTACAATCACAAGATCAAAGTGAGGTCAAAGATCTGGATTTATTGACTATTGGCTTTCATAATTTACGGGATTCCGTTTTTGAAAGAATGATAAAAAGGGTTGAAAAAATGAACTGGCATTGGGCTCTTGGTAAACTTAGTTTCCAAGGTAGAATGCATAAGGAAATTATGATGTTCCCGGGCTTCCATTTTTATAGTGATATGCTAAAGGTACTTCCTGAATATGCTGACAAACAAAAAAAATTAATACAGCCTTTACCTGATCTTTCAAACGTTTTAACTTCGGAAATGGCCAGGTATATTCAATCTTCAAGAGTTTGTTTTTTTGCAACAAAAGTAGATTTGTCGGATCCAAGTGGAAAGAGTAATCAATTTGAAGCTATTCAAATTGGACAGATTATTTTATTTTTTCAGCAATACTTTAAAGAACAGCAAAGACTATTATCAGCTTTCGATATTGGAATTATTACCCCATACAGAGCTCAGATTGCATGCATCAGAGAATATTTAATCAGTATTGGGTTGGATATCTCCATGTTTACTATCGATACGGTTGAAAGGTATCAGGGCAGCGCCCGTTCGATAATCATTTATTCTCCTTGTCTTAATTATCCAAGACAATTAAGTACATTGTTGTCTAAGAATACGGATGGTGTGGATAGGAAATTAAATGTCGCCATTACCAGAGCGAGGGAACACTTTATTATGGTAGGAAATGCTGAATTACTCAAAAAATCATCTGACTATGCTAACTTAATAAACTATGCAGTCTCTAAAGCATAAAAAAGGGGTTAGGTAAAATCTCACCTAACCCCTTTATAAAAAAGGATAATTAATTATTTATCCCACCAAACTTTACCGTCGTTTGTGTCACCACCAGAAATTTTTCCTACAGCGGCTTGATAATTTGCACCATTTAAATTAGCCTCCGTTGCCGGATAAATGTATCTTCTAATAATTTGCTTAGATGAATTTATAGCAAAAGGAGTAGGTTTTAATGCTGGAACACCAGTTCTTCTCCACTCAGACCAACCTTGTAATCCATCAGGATAAAAGGTAAACCATCGTTGTAAACGAATTTTCTCTAAGTTTCCTGCATTATCTCCGGCTTTTAAAGCAACTAAATCATTTGCATTATAGGTATCATAAGATGTCTGAGAAAATACCTTCCAGTATTCCATAGATAACTTTATACCGTCTTTGTATAATTGTTCTGCATTTTCAGT
>JAFMBH010000068.1 GCA_017858735.1 Bacteroidota bacterium | reverse complement strand
ACAAGCTGGTTTCCCGCTGCATCAAATAAAATCATCGTTGGCAGCATATTTACATTGTAAAATTGTTTTTCAGCATTACCTGTCGAAGTTTCTATATTGAGTTCAAGAAATAAGGCATTTTCTTTTAAAAACCGGGCTAAATCCGGATCTGTAAAAGTAGCTGATTTCATCCATTGACAAAGTTGTACCCATTCTGCATGGAAATATATAAATAATAATTTCCCTTCCGAACTACTCTGTTTCATAGCGTCGGCCACTGTTCTGTCGCTGCTTAAAACAGGACTTTTAACCTGTCCTGAGACAAAATAGGATGACACTAAAAAAACAAGGACAAGCAATTGACGCATTTTATTGTAAGTATATTTAGTGTTAAAGTGTAAACAATATAATACTTTAAGGTTAAGGTCTGATAATAATCAGTGATTGGGGTTTGAACTTATTACCTGAAGCATCAGACAGTTCATACCAGTAATAACCTCTTTTTAAGGCCGTTAAATCGATCCTGTCCATAAAATATTTATCTTTTATTGCATAAGATTTTCTAAATTGTTCCCCACCTAATTGATTCCAAATAATGAGTTTGTAGTTTCCCGGGGGCAATGAAATAAAATCAAATCGCACCATACCTAAGGTAGGATTTGGTGCCGGATAAGCATTAGGCTTTATTTGTCCCATGGGAAAAATATTCCTTTCGGGAGAAGGCGTTCTGAAACTTATTTTTTCAGCTTTTAGATTGTTTTCAGTGGGGTCCATTTTGACTATTACCACCGTCTCACGGTATTCAGGACTATGAAAATGATAGGAAATACGTTGCGAACTTTTCAATGGGATATTAAGAATCTGCCATGATCGTCGGCCTATTTTTGTTTCAATACGCACCGGGATGTATTTATCTACTCTTTTTTCCCGAAGTACATCCATTATTTCACCGGGCAGCACCATTTTGCCGTAACCATCTAAAATAGTTTGCCGTTCTATGGTATATTTAATGCGTATGGAATCGGGCTGTAGGGTAAATAGCTTTAAAAAAACGGGATCGGCATTTATTTTTGAAAAGGTAACAAAGCAAGTTGCTTCATCGTAAAAACCACTTCCATATTTTGTATTGGTCTTTTTTTCAACCAAGGGGTCAGTGAAAACCCATTGAGAAAATTTAGCATACCCCAGAAAATCTGGCCCATTACCAGCCAACCAGAGTAGTTCCGACTTATCTCTGTTGAAAAATCCTTCTATATTTTCTTCTACCTGAACTTTAAGTACGGCACCAGCTGCCTGCCAGTTAACTTTTTGCGTCACAGGGGAAAGCAAAGAACTGAAATCCCATCTTTTATTGGTACCTCCCTCCCAGTTTAATAAGGCGGGTGATTTTTCTACTTCATAATGGAATACATCTCCTGCCTCGGGTAGCATCACAGGAGTAGTTAAATTACTCTGCGCCAAGACCTCCATCTGGAAAAGGACAAATATTAAAACAAATATCTTAACGAATTTTTCAATAGAAGGCATAGAAAAAAAAAGATTGTTTGTTATGTTCATAGGCACACTTTTTCAAAAAGGGAATTTGGTGATCCTTGTTCAATAATTTTTCCTTCTTGTATAACTAAAATTTCGTCAACGTGTTGTATCGAATTAGACCTATGTGCAATAATTAAGAGCGTTTTGTTTTCAAGATAGGGGAAAATATCAGATTGAATAGCGTTTTCCACTTTGGTGTCCACCGCAGAGGTAGCCTCGTCCATTATCATGATAGGCGCGTTTCTTAACAAAGCTCTTGCTAAGGCAAGGCGTTGTCTTTGCCCCCCGCTTAACATCAATCCCCGGTCACCAATGTGCGTATTATATCCTTCCTGGGTGTCCATTATAAATTCGTGCGCTTGTGCTATGCGCGAAGCTTCGATAACTTCTTTTAGGGGTATATCCTCTCGTCCTAAAGTTATATTTCCCAAAATTGTGTCGTAAAATAAGGTGGTTTCCTGGCTTATGACGGAAAATGCTGAGCGAAGATCTAACAGGGATATATTTTTTATGTCTATGCCGTCTATCGTTATTCTTCCCTCTGTAACATCGTAGAACCGCGCCATTAATTCGCAAATGGTCGTTTTACCAGCGCCGGAAGGTCCTATTAAGGCTATCTTTTTTCCTTTAGGTAAACTAAAGGAAACATTATCCAAAACCTTTTGCGTTGAACCAGGATAATGAAAACTTACCCTATCGAAAGTTATTTCCTTCTCAAAAGTGGTAAATGGAATGGGGTTAGAAGGGGGAATGACCTCTGACGTATAATGCAGTATTTCTTCTACCCGTGACAAGGCTGCCATCCCTTTTCGTATATCAAAATAAGCGCGCGAAAATGATTTGGCCGGGTCAATTACGTTGAAAAAAGCAAATAAAAACGCAAAAAAAGTGCCGGCTTCTATTTGTTTTTCAAAAACCTGCTGAGCACCTATCCATAAAAGGACCGTAATAACTGAAATACCTAAAAATTCTGCCAAAGGGGAGGAGAGGTCTCTCCGTTGTAACATCCGTATGGTTTTTATTCGGTAAAAGTTATTCTCTACGTCGAATTGTTGCTCCTTATATCGTTCAGCATTAAATGATTGTATCGTTTTAATACCACCAAGAGATTCCTCCCACCGCGATAAAATGATGCCGAGGGCCTGCTGAACTTCCTGAGAACTTTGTTTTAGTTTTTTACCTATTCCACCTATTACAAAGGTGGTGAAAGCAAGCATTAATAAAACAATACCTGTTAGAGGTGGACTAATATAAATCATCAATCCAATACTAAGCAAAATAATGAGGGGTTCCCGAAAAATGGTTTCCAGAACTTGTAAAATACTGGTCTCAATTTCTTGAACATCGGTACTCACCCTGGCAATGAGATCGCCTTTTCTTTCTCTCGTGTAAAAAGAAGGGGAAAATGATAAGGCTTTGGTAAATAGTTTATTGCGAATATCTTTTACTACTCCATTTCTCACTGGGGCCATAAAAAAAAGAGCAAAATATCTACTGACGTTTTTAAGTAAAAATACCCCCAGTATAGCAAAACAGACATACTGTAAAGCCTTCATTTTGCCATTTTGGGCAATGAAATATAGTAATTGGTGCTTAAACCACTTTTCTTGCTGAAGCATTGAGCTGTCTGCATAATTAGAAGCCTGGGAAGAATCTAAAAATAAAATATCTAAAAAAGGGCTTATTAATGGGGCACTCAATACCGTGAAAATAGCAGTAAGTATATTGAACAAAATAGCAAAAGTTACCTCTTTTTTATAATTAAAGAGGTAACTCATTAAGCGCCAAAAAGGATTATTATTCATCCGGTATTTTTCCGGTTATTATTCATTCATGTTGAAATCATTCAGGAATCCGGTATGGAAATTACCACTGCGAAAATCTTCGTTCTTCATTAACTTTTGGTGAAAAGGAACCGTTGTTTTTACCCCTTCTATGATAAACTCATCTAATGCTCTCTCCATTTTTAATATACATTCTTCCCTCGTATGTGCCCTGCATATTAGTTTGGCTATCATGGAGTCATAATATGGAGGAATGCCATATCCCGCGTAAACATGCGTATCAACTCGCACACCATGTCCTTTTGAACTATGGAAAGAGGAAATACGACCCGGGCTTGGGCGGAAATTATTGTAAACATCCTCCGCATTTATCCTGCATTCCATTGCATGAGCCTGGGGATATTGATTTTCCATGGTTAAAGGATACCCGGCAGCTACCCTGATTTGTTCTTTTATTAAGTCGTGATCAATAACCTCCTCAGTTACAGGATGTTCTACCTGAATACGGGTATTCATCTCCATAAAATAAAAGTTACGATATTTATCTACCAAAAATTCAATCGTACCTACTCCCTCGTAATTTATGGCTTCGGCTGCTTTTATAGCTGCATTACCCATAGCTTCCCGTAGGGCGTCAGTCATAAAAGGGGAAGGACTTTCTTCCACTAATTTTTGGTGACGACGTTGAATAGAACAATCTCTTTCTGATAAGTGTATCACTTTTCCAAATTGATCACCTATTATTTGAAATTCAATATGTCGGGGATCTTCAATGTATTTTTCTATGTAAATGCCGTCGTTTCCAAAAGAAGCCTTCGCCTCTTTCCTAGCCGCATCCCAGGATGAATCAAAATCTTTTTCATCCCATATAACCCGCATACCCTTACCCCCACCGCCGGCAGTGGCTTTAATAATTACAGGGTACCCAATGGATGCTGAAACCAGCTTTCCTTCGTCAGTGTCTTGTATCAACCCTTCAGAACCAGGAATAACAGGAACGCCAGAGGCTATCATAGTCTCTTTCGCTGTTATTTTGTCACCCATCTTCCTGATTTGATTGGGTTTAGGACCAATGAACTTAATGCCGTATTCAGCACAAACTTCAGCAAAATCAGCATTTTCAGCTAAAAAACCATAACCAGGATGTATGGCATCGGCGTTGGTTATTTCAACAGCTGCCATAATTCTTGGCACACTTAAGTATGACTCAGAAGATTGAGGGGGACCAATACACACCGCTTCGTCAGCGAAACGGACATGCAAACTCTCTCTGTCGGCCGTGGAATAAACAGCTACCGTTTTGATACCCATCTCCCGACAAGTGCGTATTACCCGAAGGGCAATTTCTCCACGATTTGCAATTAATATTTTACTAAACATAATTAACCCTTCGGATTGAGTAGGAAAAGCACCTGGTCGTATTCAACAGGTTGAGCATCTTCCACAAGAATTTTTTCAATGGTGCCAGAAAATTCGCTTTCTATTTCATTGAAGAGTTTCATCGCTTCAACAACACAAACAACATCGCCGGCAGAAATAGTATCTCCTACCTTCACAAATGCTGGCTTGTCAGGTGAGGAAGATCTGTAAAACGTACCAACAATAGGTGATTTTACAGCAATGAGGTGATCATTTGCTTTTTCCGATGTATTACCAGGTGAAGGTGCTGCTGTTGTTAAAGTTCCCGACGCAGACGGCGCTGCTGAAGGTATCGGAGCAACAGGTGCTGCTTGAGGAGCTGAGTAAGTTTCATGTGAAACTCCCTGATAACCTTGACTTCTGCCCCTTTCGTAATTCTTCGTTCTTATCGATAACTCAAATTCGCCATCTTTCATTTTGAACTCGGAAAGGTCCAGTCTATTAATGAGTTTTAACAACTCCTGTATTTCTTTGAAATCCATATAGTTATTGTTTTACACGTTCCATATATGCGCCAGAGGCCGTATCAATCTTTATGAAATCTCCCTCACCTACAAATAATGGTACCCTAACCTCTGCTCCCGATTCAACCGTAGCAGGTTTTAAAGTATTTGTTGCCGTATCACCACGTAAACCAGGTTCAGTGTAGGTGATTTGCATAACAACATACTGAGGCATTTCTAAGGTTAATGGAGTTTCTTTTTCAGCATGAAATAGAATATCTACTTCCATGCCTTCTTTCAACAACTTGGGACTGGCAATTAATTTCTCATCAATGGAAACCTGATCAAAAGTATCGTTATTCATGAAATTATATCCCATTTCATCCGCATACAGGAATTGGAATTTTCTTCGTTCTATCCGTACTTCATTAATTTTATGACCTGAAGTAAAAGTGTATTCCAGAACTCTTCCTGTGGTCATACTACGAATTTTAGTTTTTACATGGGCGGCACCTCTGCCTACCTGTGCGTGCTGAAATTCGATAATTTGAAAAATGTCATCATTGAACTCAATACATTGACCATTTCGTATGTCTGCAGTTGTTGCCATATTGGTTTTTTGGTAAATAGTTATATCTAAATTTGTTTTAAGCCTCAAATATAATCAAAAATTCGCATCATGTATCATGCTGGTGTGTCGTAAGCCCACTTTAGATAGAGCGCGCCCCAGGTAAAGCCACCACCAAAGGCAGTTAATATGAGATTATCCCCCTTGTGTAGCCTCTTCTCCCAGTCAAATAGACATAAAGGCAAGGTCGCAGCCGTAGTATTCCCATATTTTTCAATGTTTACCATTACTTTTTCTAATGGAAAGTCCGCCATAGATGCTACCGTTTGTATGATTCTTTTATTTGCCTGATGGGGTACAAGCCAGGCTACACTGTCATTGGTTAATCCATTCCTTGCCATCACTTTACTTACAACATCACTCATGCCACTTACCGCCGCTTTGAATACCGGCTTCCCGTCCTGAACAATAAAATGTTCTTTATTTGCAATGGTCTCTGTTGACGGTGGGTGGAATGATCCACCTCCTTTCATATATAGATAGTGTTGACCTTGCCCATCAGAATGTAATTGTTGATCCATTACACCATATTCAGTGGACGGTTCAAGTAAAACAGCTCCGGCGCCATCTCCAAATAATATACATGTGGAGCGGTCTGTATAATCTACAATGGCTGACATTTTATCTGCGCCTACCACAATGACTTTCTTATGAGTACCTGCAGCAATAAATTGTGAAGCGGTGGTTAATGCAAATAGAAATCCTGAACAGGCTGCCGACAAGTCAAAAGTGTAGGCCCTCGTTAACCCCGTGGCAGCAGCAATAAGATTAGCAGTATCAGGGAAATGCATGTCAGCTGTGACCGTTGCACAAATCAATAGTTCAATATCTTCCGGATTAGTACCCGTTTTTTCTAAAAGGCCTTTTACCGCTTCAATACCAAGTACAGATGTACCTTTTTCCACACCTTTTAATAACCTCCGCTCTTTTATTCCCGTACGGGATGTTATCCATTCGTCTGAGGTATCAACCATCTTTTCTAATTCCTCATTGGTAAGTACATAATCTGGCACGTAGCCGTGAACACCTGTTATAGAAGCAAAAGTTTTAGACATTGTAAATAATTTAATATGGATAATGATTTACCATAAAGCGCCGCAAATGTAGGAATAAGTGCCAACTTTAATAGGAATATTTATAAATAAATACCTATTCAACCACTTTATAAACCCTTTCACTAGCAAGAAGTAGTCCCAAAAACGTTAAAGTGCCGTTTATGGCCAATATTAAAAAGCCAAACGTGAAGCCTTGAAATAAATCCTTCGAATAGGTGTCAAGTAACCATGAAATGATGGGCGACAAAACACAGATGGGAATAATCCATTGACTCTTTACCTTGAATTGTGTCAATATCCCAAAGGCAAATAAGCCCAGTAAAGGTCCATAAGTAAATCCTGCCCACCTGAAAAGTTCATTGATGATTCCGTCCTTTGATATGCTATTGAAAAGTATTATCATGAAAAACATTAATACGCTATATCCTATGTGTACCATAAATCTGACTTTCTTTTTTTGCTCTTCCGATGCCTCCCACTTCTCAAAGTTCAAAAAGTCGATGCAAAAGGAGGTGGTCATGGCGGCTAAAGCCGAATCGGCGCTGGAGTAAGCAGCTGCAATTAATCCCAAGGTAAACAGGATACCTACATAAGGTGATAAATGGTTTAATGCTAAAAATGGATATACCTGATCTGTCTTTTCAGGTAAAGTGATGCCAAGTTCTGATGCATATACATAGAGCATAGCTCCCATGGTTAAAAATAACAAATTGGCAAAAATTAATATAAAACTGAAGGTAAACATGTTTTTTTGGGCGTCCTTTAATGTTCTGCAGGTCAGATTTTTTTGCATCATGTCCTGGTCGAGTCCTGTCATAGTGAGTGTGATTAATGCCCCGCTTAAGAATTGCTTGAAAAAATTATTAGGGTCACTCCAGCCGCCTTCAAAAAAGAAAATTTTGGAATATCCACTATTATTTACCGCTCTGATCATGTCGCCAAAGCCCATATTTAGATTTTGACATATTAGGGTAATAGTTAGAAATACGGCACCCAACATGAAAAAAGTTTGAATGGTGTCGGTGACAACAATTGTTTTAATTCCTCCCTTAAACGTGTAAACCCAAATTAAGAATATCGTTAAAAAAACAGAGAATGTAAAAGATATTTGATAAGGTGCAAATACAAATTGATGCAGTATCGTAGCAACTAAAAATAATCTCAAGGCAGATCCCGTGGTCCGACTTAATTGAAAATATATCGCCCCCATCTTATAGGCATGCCACCCGAATCTATTTTCTAAATAGGTGTATATGGAAGTTAAATTCATTCTGTAGTACAAAGGGAGTAAAACCAGGGCAATAACCGCATACCCAAGCATGTAACCGAAAACAATCTGCATATAAGAGAATGCCTGATTCAAACCGCCACCGCCGACTACACCTGGAATGGATATGAAGGTTACTCCTGAGAGGGAGGCACCTATCATGCCGATAGCCACCAGATACCAGGGGGAATTTCTTCCGGCATTAAAAAAATCCTGATTATTAGCATTTCTACTGGTAAAAATTGAAACGAGAATGAGTATTAGAAAATACCCTAATATGATACCTAATAATATCCCGGGAGATAATGCTTTCATGCGTTTTATTTAAAATTTTTCCTAAATGACAGTCTTAAAGGATTACTCCGTTTTACTTTCTTTGTTAAGCCTTTCTGAAACCTCCTCTATCTCTTTTATTTCAGCATTTTCCTCTGCATTTTCTGCTTCTGGGGGAACAGATTCTTTCTCTTTTGGAACGGACGATTTAAATGCCATCGGTAAAATAAGGAAAAGTCCCGCCATTATAGCCATATCGGCTATATTAAAAATGCCGGACCGAAAATCTCCAATACCAATATTTAAAAAATCAACTACTTTTCCCTCTAAAATTCGGTCTATGATGTTACTACCGCCGCCTGCAATAATGAAAGCAAAAGCTATTCTCTGCCAGGGTCCAACCTCATTGTTAAAAAAAAGGGTAAAGCCGAAATACCCCAAAGCCAAAATTGGGATAACGGCCAATACCCAGAATCTAACGTTTTCCGGTAGGTCTGAGCCTAAACTTAAAAAAGCACCTTCATTTTCAGCGTAGATAATACGAAAACTATCACCCAGGTAGGATTGTGAAGGGTACCCTTTTAGCGTTTCAACCGCCCATACTTTGGTCATCCTGTCCGATAAAATAACCAAAACCATGATGACTAAGGGTAAAACAAACTTTTTATAATTCATAAAAATTACTTTAAATTTTCTCAATATTTGAGCTTCCACCTTGTAAGTAAAGGTTTTTTTCTATATTGAGGGGTTAAAAAAGAACAAATATAATGATGCAACCTTACTTTACCAATGATGCTATCGTATTAGGACTATTATTGTCGGTACTTTCTTTCGTTTTTTTTACTTCCACAAGTACAAACAAATGGATTCAAAAATTTTATACCGTTTTCCCTCCCTTATTGTTATGCTATTTTTTACCAGCACTCCTGCATTGGCCGCTCAACCTTATTTCTGGCGAAAATTCCCTGCTATATAAAGTGTCCTCTCAGTATTTATTGCCAGCGTCTCTCATTTTACTATGTTTAAGCATTGATTTAAAGGGAGTTTGGAATTTAGGGCCAAAAGCACTCATTATGTTTTTAACCGGCTCACTGGGGGTTATCATTGGAGGGCCTATTGCTTTATTAACCGTTAAATATCTTTTCCCTGACTTAATACAGACAAATCCTGAAGATTTATGGAGAGGACTTTCTACGATAGGAGGTTCCTGGATCGGGGGAGGCGCTAATCAAACAGCTATGAAAGAAATTTTTTCAGTAAATGAAAATCTATTTGCTATTATGATTGTCGTAGATGTCGTTGTAGCCAATGTTTGGATGGGTTTGCTCTTGTATGGCGCCAGTATTACTGATAAAATAGACAAATGGTTGAAGGCTGATACTTCTGCTATTGTCGATTTGCAAAATAAAATGTCGGCATTCCAAAAGGAGGTCGAAAGAATTCCAGATACCAAATCGTTACTCTACCTTCTTACCATTGCTTTTGCAGGCGTCGCTCTTTCTCACTGGGGGGCAGATTTAATTACGCCCTGGTTGGGGAAATATAAGGAGGTTTTAATTAACTGGCGCTTGACCGCGTTGAATTCTTCTTTCTTTTGGATAGCTTTCCTGGCAACAACCATTGGGTTGATTTTTTCTTTTACAAGTTTGAGAAATTTTGAAGGAATAGGTGCTTCTCGTTTGGGTTCCGTATTTTTATATGTTTTAGTGGCAACTATAGGCATGCAGATGAATCTCAAGGAGGTTTTTCAAAATTTAGGGCTCTTCGCTGTTGGCTTTATCTGGATGAGCATACATTGTATATTATTAATTTTCGTGGCAAGATGGATAAAAGCGCCTTTCTTTTTTCTGGCCGTAGGATCTCAGGCAAATATCGGTGGTGCCGCCTCAGCACCTATTGTCGCTGCCGCTATTAGTCCCGCTCTTGCCCCGGTCGGTGTGCTTCTGGCTGTTCTCGGGTATGCATTGGGAACTTATGGCGCTTTGCTTTGTGCCTTTCTAATGCAATTGATTTGATGGTAAATTAAAAATTTCATAATTTTTTGGAATTATTTTTATAAATCTTGCATAAAAAACAAAGTATTATTATATTTGCATCAACAAAAGCAAGTTTTGTTTAATCATCAAATTGTGAGGTGATGAAATTGGCAGCCATGCCCTCTTGTCTCGGGGGTGAGGATTACGGGATAAACGTAGCATAGGGCCGGTATCGATCCAGGGGTTGACCACCAATCTTCTTGTGCTATAGCTAACTGCCTCATGGGGGTTCGAATCCTTCTCTCACAGCAAAAAAAATAAGCGGATAACCCTTTCCTGATAAATTTATTGATTCAGTGAGTGTAGAAAGGAAGGATTATCCGCTTCGATATTACAGTTATAGTATCAAAACTTAGAATAGTATCTTTTCGCTGCCTGTACACGCAATTTTTATTTGATTTTTTCATTCTTATGTAAGTTATTTATCTTTTTACCTCCAATATACAGCTACTTATAAGACAAATATTACGCTTTCCCAGCCTTTTAAAGGTCGGTCTCACTTCAAAATTAATAGTCCATGCGTAATTTCTGTTTGTCTGTCATTATCTTATTTTCATTTCACTCAAATTTAAATGCTTTCGTTGGCTGTCTCTCCGGTAATTGTTATGAAGGTTATGGCGTTTATATTTATCCAAGTGGTGGCCGATATGAAGGTGATTTTCAACGGGCAAATCCCAATGGAAAGGGTAAATTGCTTTTTCCAAATGGTGATTTATACGTCGGGGAATGGGTGAATAGTTATAGGCAGGGTGTGGGTAAAATGTTTTATCATAACGGCGATTTTTACGAAGGTGGTTTTGTTTACAGTAAGTTTCATGGCATCGGAAAATATATATTTTTTGTCGGTGGAAATTATCAGGGTAGTTGGCAAATGGGTGCCCAGCAAGGCTTTGGTATTCTGAATAATCCAGATGGTACTTCTTACGAAGGTTCTTTTGTCGCCGGAAAAAAACAGGGGATCGGGAAACTTACCCAGCCCGATGGTAAAATTACCATTGGTGTGTGGGAAAATAATGAGCTTAATACCCCAGCTCCAAAAAGTGCATCTCCTTTCATTAAAGTCGAAACAATTAAAATTCCTAAAATTCGCGCGCTCATTATCGGTGTATCCGATTATAATCAAATGAAGAAATTAGCATTTAGCGATGATGACGCTCAACATATTTTTGATTTTTTACAATCTGAAGCGGGTGGTTCCGTGCCTTCGTCACAAATTATTTTATTGAAAGATCAACAGGCAACGCATAAAAATGTCATGACGGCCGCCAATCAGTTATTTTCAAAAGCAAATCCAGAAGATTTAATCTTATTTTATTTTTCAGGCCATGGTTTGCCTGGTGCTTTTCTACCCGTGGATAGTGACGGTGTCATGCATCGGATAAATCATGAGGAGGTCAAAGCAATTTTGTTACAAAGTCCCGCTAAACATAAATTGGTTTTTGCCGATGCTTGTCACTCAGGTAGTTTCCGCTCTGTGTCTGAAAATGAAAGTTACTCTCATCTTCTCTATGAATCTTTAGCCGGATCTTCAGGTGGCTTAGGCCTCCTTTTATCCTCAAAAACAGAGGAATTTTCTCACGAATTCGATGGAATCAAATCAGGGGTTTTTAGCCATTTTCTTATTCGTGGTTTAACCGGTGAAGCTGAAAAAAATATGGATGGCCTCGTTTCCGTTAGCGAATTATTTGATTACGTGTTTGAACAGGTTCGTCGGTTTACACAAAATAAACAATCGCCTGTCCTATATGGTGAGATAGACAAAAATATGCCGGTTTCTGTAGTTCGTTAAATATTATATGTATTATTTTATGATATAAATATTTTATATTTGTTGTATGAAATGGAAGTTGTTTTTTTTTATTGCCCTATTGTTTAATTCGCCATTGTTCCTCTGGTCGCAATGTAGTACGATAAATTGTGTAGATGGATTTGGCGTTAAAACATTCCAGGATGGCTCCAGATATATGGGGGCATTTGTTCAGGGAAACAGACAGGGTATCGGAATTTGTTTTTGGAAAAATGGTGCCCGTTTTTTTGGTGAATGGAAGCAGAATAAACCTGAGGGTGTGGGTGTCTTTATCAATTCCCAATCTGTAAAACAACAGGGATTGTGGAAAAAGGGGAAGCTTTTTGAGGAAAATTCAAATTTGGTTACAGAAAAGTTGTTTTCCATTTCCAGTCGTATTCAAGGTTGTTTAGCCGGTGATTGTATTGGTGGAAAAGGGGTGTTGATGGTAAATGGGGACATATATATCGGCGATTTTAAAAATAATCTTCGGCATGGGATAGGTATATGTTACTATTTTAATGGCTCCGAGTATAAAGGTGCCTGGCAAGGGGATAAACAACACGGAAATGGAGCGTTAACCTATATTGACGGCACTATTAGATCAGGTTTTTGGTCCGAAAATATTTTTCAGGGTACTTCTGACCCAGGAATAACCGTTAAAACAGGCGGTCCGCAACCTCCAGCTCCCAAAGGAAATGAAAAATTAGAAGGCTGCTTATCGGGGAATTGTCAAAACGGCAGAGGTACCTACTTGTTCGCTGGCGGAAACAAATATGTAGGTGATTTTGAAAATAGATTGCCAAACGGAACAGGAAAAATATCTTACGCTAATGGAGATGTTTATGAAGGGGAAATAGAACAAGGCTTATTGCATGGAAAGGGGGTGATGATTTCTGCGAATGGGAATAAAGTTCAGGGAATTTGGGACCGTGGAATATTTATAAAAACTGTAGTACCGGAGGCTGGCTCAAATATTGTTTCCCAAAATACCGCTTACTCTTTTTATGAGGGGGAAGTCTATGTTTTATTGGTGGGCGTATCTAACTATATTAATCATAGGGAACCTCTTCAATATCCTGATAATGATGCATTAAACCTGTTTGCTTTCCTAAGAAGTCCCGAGGGAGGTGCCATACCTTCAAAGAATATTATAAATTTGGTTGATAAAGTAGCTACACGAAGAAATATTCTCGATTCTCTGAATGCCATGCTAGGCAGGGTGACAAAAAAAGATATGGTGATATTTTATTTCTCAGGTCATGGCATAAAAGGGGCATTTTTACCTATAGACTATGACGGTACCTATGAAAAAGTGTTGTATCATCATGAAATATACTCAGCGCTTCAACAATCTAATGCTCAATTTAAAATGTGTATAGCCGATGCCTGTCATGCAGGAAGTATGCAGGAGCAAAAAGGCTTCCTTGGGAGTAGTGAAACCGATTTCTATCAAAATATCCAATCCGTCCAATCTGATTTTGCCATGCTCCTTTCTTCAACGTCCAGTGAAAATTCTGCAGAAGCAGATAGACTCCAACAAAGTGTTTTTAGTTATTATTTAATTAAAGGCCTTGAGGGACTGGCTGACACCAATCAGGACAAAAGAATTAGTATTCAGGAGTTATTTAATTACGTGAGGGAAAATGTTAGGAAATTCACAGAAAACAGGCAATCTCCAACACTTACAGGTCAATTTGATCGGGGAAAAATTATAGGAATTGTCAGATCAAAAGATAAATAAACATTTATTTAGTATTATTAGAAAAAAATTATTACTTTTGCAGCCAATTTTTAACTAAAAAATGTCTGATCCAGATGAGAAACTTTGAAGTAACTTTCATAGTTGATCCCGTGCTGTCTAATGATGAAATCAAGGAGACAGCTCAGACCTACGTAAAAAGTATCACCGAAATAGGTGGTAACATTGTATTCATTGATGAAATGGGCCTAAGACAATTGGCTTATAACATTGCGAAACGTAGCAGCGGGATTTACTATTGTATCGAATTCCAGTTGGAAGATCCTTCCTTTATTGCTGTGATGGAGTTAGCGCTTACCCGTGACGAAAGAGTCCTGCGCTATCTAACTATTCAGTTGGATAAATTCGGTATAAAATACAATGATGACAAAAGAAAAGGTCTCATTGGAAAGCGTAAGAAACCAGGAACTGATGCCGTGCCCCCCGCTGATGCCGTGGCGCCTAAATCAGAAAATGTGGCTCCCGCTGAATAATGCCCGTATATCATTTCTAAAAAAAAAATGTAGCTGATTATGGCAAATAAAGATGATATTAAATTCCTCAGCAATCCTAAAATTGGCCAGAACCGCAAAAAATACTGCCGTTTTCGCCGTTTTGGTATCAAGCATATAGATTATAAAGATGCTGATTTTTTATTGCAGTTTATCAACGAACAAGGTAAAATTTTGCCTAGACGTATTACTGGTAATTCATTGAAATACCAGCGCAAAGTTGCTTCTGCAATAAAAAGAGCTCGTCAGTTAGCTTTGCTACCTTACGTTGCTGACTTACTAAAATGATTTTTATCGTTAACTCACAGTGCTCGACACTGTTCAAATTCCAAAAGCCATGCAAGTAATATTGCTCCGCGATATGGATAAACTGGGAGATCGTTTCGATATCGTAGCCGTTAAAAATGGTTATGGTCGTAATTTTTTGATTCCTCAGGGTATTGCGCAGATTGCCAACAAAATTAACCTGGCCAATCTGGAAGAAATTAAAAAGGTAGAAGAAGCTGAAGAATTACAGCGCTTGGGAGATTATAGAGCTATTGCTTCTCAATTAACCTCACAAACACTGAAAATTGGTGCCAAAGCTGGTGCCAGTGGTAAAATATTTGGTAGTGTAACTTCTGTACAAATTGCCGCTGCAATTAAAGATCAGTTAGGTATCGAAATTCTACGCAAAAAAATTGAGCTTCCCTTAGAAGTTAAAGAACTCGGTACTTATACCGCTATCATTAATTTACATAAAGAAGTTATAGGAAAGGTAGAATTTGAAGTTTCTGCTGAATAGAAAGAATATAACATTCTGCAAAGGGAGGTTAAACTGAAGTTTAATCTCCCTTTTTTTGTACAATTTAAAACCTAAAAACGACACACATAGTTGTTTTCCTTCAACCATTTTTCTTTTTCCTGATAATTTGGCATAGCGGTTTGAACCAATTTCCAGAATTTATTTGAATGGTTAAATTCGATGAGATGAGCCAGCTCGTGAAGGATAACATAGTCAATAACATCAAGGGGCGCTAAAAGTAATCTTGAGGAAAGTCTGATAGTGCCCGATGCAGAACAACTTCCCCATCGGCTATGGGTATGAGGAATTTTAACCTCATTAATCCTGACGTTGAAATGCTGCTTATTTAATTCCGTGACTCTTGCTGTTATCGGATCTAAATGAACCTTAGACATAAGACCTGCAATTAATTTTCTAACTATGGCACTTGCTTGTTCCGCATCATAACCTTCACCTATCTTTAATTGAATCACTTGATTTGGTAGAATAGATGCTTTTGAAATTTTTAATGAATGAGTTAAAATATCTATCTTATATACTAAACCTCTTACTACAATGAAATCTCCGTGTTTATATCGGCGTGGAATCAAATGTTGTAAAATATTTGGTTTGGTTTCAACCAACTGATGAACCCAACGGGTAAACCAAAGCCAGGCATTATCAAATTGACCTTTGTTAAAGGAACTTGGAATTCTTAGTAATAATCCTGTTGCACCCACCGATGCACGCAAGGAACGCCTCCGTTCACTGGTTATTTTAACAGGAACGGAGGCATTTATATTTGTAATCGTAATTTTATCAGGAAGTACTATTCCCATAAGGTATTATCCTCTGGATTGTGCGAAATCTCTCATAACAGAAATGAGTACATCAACACTTTCTAAAGGAAGTGCATTATACATAGATGCACGGAAACCACCGACAGATCTATGTCCTTTTAAGCCTACAATGCCTGCTTCTTTGCATGCATCGAGGAAAGGATTTTCGTCATTTGGGTTAACGGGTAAAAAATTAGCATTCATAAGGGAACGGTCTGCTTGGACGGAAACCGCGCCTTTAAATAATGGATTAGCATCAAGTTCGGTGTAAAATCTCTTTCCTTTCTCTTCATTATGTTTAGCCATTCCTGCTAATCCTCCATTATTTTTAATCCATCGCATAGTTAACATACTAACATATATTGGAAAAACGGGAGGTGTGTTATATGAAGATTCATTTTCAAAGTGAATTTGATAATCTAGCATGGATGGAATACCACTGGATTTTTTGCCTAATAGTTCTTTTTTAACCACCACGAGCGTTACTCCGGCAGGTCCCATATTTTTTTGAGCTCCGGCATAAATAAGACCAAATTTTTCAATGGGAAGAGGTCGGCTGAAAATATCCGACGACATATCACATATAATGGGAACCGGAACTTCAGGCCATTCGTGTATTTGGGTTCCGTAAATGGTATTATTACTGGTAAGGTGTAAGTATTGTTCTTTAGCATCAACAATATAATCCTTTGGTATATAACTGTAGTTTTCTTTTTTTGATGACCCTAATACATTGACGTTGCCAAATGCTTTAGCTTCCTTAATTGCCTTTGATGCCCAACTCCCGGAATCAACGTAAGCGGCAGATTGATCGTGAGAGAGGAGATTCATAGGCACCATAAAAAACTGTGAGCTGGCACCACCTGAAAGAAATAGGACAGCATAGGAATCGTCTAAGCCAAGTAACTCAACGACCAGTTGTTGTGCTTCATCCATTACAGCTATAAAAGCTTTATCTCTGTGAGAAATCTCAATTAAAGATAAACCACTGTTGTTAAAATCTGTCACGGCAAGGGCAGCCTCTGACATTACACTTTGAGGCAGAATAGCAGGCCCGGCATTGAAGTTATGTTTTTTCATTTGCATTATTTTGAATATTGGAACAAAAGTAAGGTTTAAAATGATTACAATTTATTGAATTAGTATAATTAAATAATCAAAAGAAAGTTTCACCATATACCTATATATATATGGTGTTTGGAATCGCGTCGTTATTTTTTTTTAAAGTAGAGATAAATATTTGATTTATTTTAAACCACACAATATTGATAATGAATTAATTAGAAATTTATAGGAAAATTTAGCAGGATTTATCAAATAAATTAATTGAATATTAAGTAAAAGTTAAATTAATTTTCTATATTTGCACTCCCGAAGCAAAAGAGCTTAGACGGTGTGGTTAGGGATGAGGAAAAAAGAGTTAAA
>JAFMBH010000177.1 GCA_017858735.1 Bacteroidota bacterium | reverse complement strand
TAGCTTTGTATAAAATAGAGCAATATGTCGCACTTTTCTATATTGATTAAACAAATAAAAGAAAGAAGAGAAATGCTAAAAATTACGCAAGAAAATTTAGCAGATTTATCAGGGGTCGGACTTCGGACAATAAAGCAGTTGGAGGCGGGAAAAGCAAATCCAACTTACAGGACTTTACAAGAAATCGCTGATGTGCTTGGTTTGGAACTGGTTTTACAGGTAAAAAAACGCAATAACTTATGAGATCAGGACAAGTGCTTTATAAAAACGAATTAGCTGGTATGCTGAGTCAATTGGATAACGGGAGTTTTAATTTTAGCTACGACGAACAGTGGATTAAGGATAGCAATAAACCGTCTATTAGTTTGACACTGCCAAAATCGAAGATAGCATTTCAATCAGCAACGTTATTTCCGTTTTTTTTCAATTTGATTCCAGAAGGGGTGAACAAAAGGTTACTATGCAGTAAAAAACGGATAGACCTGGATGATTATTTCGGCATTTTACTGGAAGTAGCTGGTGGTGATACGATTGGTGCGGTTAAAATTATTAAAATGAAATGATCAAAATGGAAATCAATAGGTGTCCAGGAACACTTGCTGCAGGGTTTACTACCTATAGTAGAACATGTATTAAGCGTGTATTTAATGGAAATAAGGTAAATCATATTCTACCATATAATTCTTTACAATCTAATCAAAATGGTGAAGATTCTTTTGAAGAGAATGCAACGCGTATATCCATTTCAGGCGTACAGGAAAAATTTTCACTTATTCAATTGAAAAATAAGATCCGTTTGACTAAAGAAGGAGAGCAAGGCACACATATATTTAAACCAATTCCAAATGGATCAAAAAATGCAGATCAAATGCCTGCGAATGAGCATTTAACCATGCAAATTGCCCAAAAAGTATTTGGCATTGAAACAGCAGAGAATGCTTTAATCTTTTTTGGAAATGGTGATCCAGCCTATATCACTAAGCGATTTGACGTGGTAACAGGTGGTCTCAAATTGGCCCAAGAGGATTTCGCCTCTCTTGCTGGCAAGAGTCCACAAACCCACGGTGCAGATTATAAATACCTTGGTAGTTATTGGGATTTATTTGAACTCATGCGTGAAAATTTGCCAAGCTATAAAGTGGAATCGCTCAAATTATTCAAATTGTTGGTCTTCAACTATCTGTTTTCAAATGGAGATGCTCATTTAAAGAACTTTTCAATTATTGAAACGCCACTAGGCGATTTCAAATTGAGTCCAGCTTATGATCTTTTAAATAGTCGCATACATATTGAGGATAAAGATTTTGCTTTAAATGAAGGCTTAATTCCAGCAAGAATGGGACAAGGTAATGTTGCAAAACAATTTCAACTACTGGCAGATTATGCTGGAATTCAAGAGAAACAAATGAATGCTATTTTAGCCTTGATGGTCTCAAAAACAGAAAACGTTAAAAATTTGATTGACGCATCGTTTCTAAAAGACGGAATTAAGCGAAACTATCTGCAAACCTATCAGTTAAAGCTTAATAAGTTGCGTGAATGAATAAGCATTCATAAATTGCATATTCCGGTGAATTAGTGCCACTTTAAAGTGTTAAAAAATTGTCTTCTTTTAATTTTCAATGTCCTTAAAAGGAGGAAATATCGGGTATGTTTTTTGCATTCATGAAAGTTAAAGTTGATCTTTGTACGGTATGAAATTAAAAATTCAATATGCCTCTGATTTGCATTTGGAGTTTCCTCAAAACAGCAAATTCATTAAAGCCAATCCATTACAACCGGTGGGAGATATATTGGTTTTGGCAGGAGATATAGTTCCTTTCGCTATCATGAGTCAACAGGATGATTTTTTTAATTTCCTAGCAGATCATTTTGAACATACCTATTGGTTGCCTGGTAATCATGAGTATTACCATTTTGATATAGCTGACAAAAGTGGTGTATTGAACGAACGAATAAAAAATAATGTGACTTTGGTGAATAATACTTCGGTAGTACATAGCGGAATCAATATGCTGTTTTCAACCCTGTGGAGCCAAATCAGTGTCGCGAATCAATGGCAGATTGAAAGAAGCTTGAATGACTTTCACCAAATAAAACACAATGGCTCGCATTTTACTTCGGAACATTACAATGCTTTTCATCACGACTGTTTGGATTTTATAAAACAATCCGTGAATCAATCTAATGTCGATGAGTTGGTTGTGTTTTCTCATCATTGCCCTACATTTTTAAACTATCCACCGAAGTACAAAGGGGATGCATTGAATGAAGCCTTCGCTACGGAACTTTATGATTTTATCGAAACATCGAATATCTCTTTTTGGGCTTACGGACATCACCATTGGAACACTCCTGACTTTTTAATCGGAAGTACTCTTATGGTAACCAATCAATTAGGGTATGTGCAGTATCGTGAAAATCAATTTTTCCAAACGGATAAGGTCATGATTTTGTAAATCAATATAATAAACCTATATTTGCACAATAAACTAGTAAAGTATATTGTGCAAAAATGAGTTTATTTAATGTTGTAAAATGAAAAATGTCCTGAAATATTTAGATGAAGTGCTTGGCATACCAGTCACAGCAAATCCAATGGCTAAGAGCAGTCAGGGTCAGTTGCCCATGTATGTAATTGAAAAATTCAATCTATACAACATAAATCTTATTGATAAGGATGTGGTATTTGCAGAATTAAAGAACGAAGAAGGTCTGAGCATCCTGCAAATAGAGAAGCAACTTCAGCAAATCAATAAGCAATTAAATAAAATAGTAGTTGTAGTGCTAGAAAACATCCAAGCCTATAATCGCAAACGATTGATTGAAAAGCATATTAATTTTATTGTACCTGGAAAACAAATGTATTTGCCTGATTTATTGATTGACTTACAAGAAAGCTATCGTCGATACAATACCAAAAAGGAATTTTTGATGCCTTCAGCACAGTTGCTCTTAATCTACAAGATACTAAGTGGTGACTTGAATTGGAAAATTGAAGATCATCCATTTAAGGACATTGCGCAAAAATTTGGTTATACGCCAATGACAATTACTAAAGCCATGGGTAATTTAAAAAGCCATGGATTGATTGATGTGTTTGGAGAAAAAGAAAAATTCATTCAGTTTCGATACGATAAAAAAGCTTTATGGGAAAAGACAAAGAAGGATAACCTATTTGTCAATCCAGTTCTTAAAACGGTATTCGTAGATGAAAAACCGAAAGGTTTGACCTTGCTTAAAAGTAATAACAGTGCCTTGTCAACTTTTACAAACTTGAATCCAAGCAATCAAGAGTATTGTGCCATTGAGAAGGAAGATTTTTATGCATTACAGAAAAGTAATGAGTTGTTAAATGCAAATACAACTGAAGGAAAATATGCATTGGAGATTTGGAAATACAAGCCTTTAAACATTGTTAGCGATAATACAGTAGTGGATCCGCTTTCTTTGTATTTAAGTATGCAGGATATTAAGGATGAAAGGATTGAAATGGCATTGGATCAGATGTTAAAGAAATATGTATGGTAGTAGGTCTGGATATTTTTAAAAAGTATTTTGAGCAATACCCTGATAATTATATTATTATCGGTGGCACTGCGTGTGATATAATTATTGGTGAGGCAGGGTTTACTCCAAGAGCAACCAAGGATATTGATATTATACTAATTGCAGAAGCATTGAGCACGGAATTTGTTCAACAATTTTGGAAGTTCATCAAAGATGGTGATTATGGTGATAGGGAGAAGAGCACCGATAAATTTTGCATTAGCATGTAAATAACTCATCTTTTGGTAATGAACTTGGTGTATATATCGCGTTCTGATAGTGTTTTTTGTCCATTTATTTGTAAGGTATAATTATTTTTCCCCGGAGGGTTCCTAATCCTCACTCCGTATTATTTTATGTTTCTATTCAATACACTAACCAATAATCGTCTCACGGTTTCCATTTC
>JAFMBH010000176.1 GCA_017858735.1 Bacteroidota bacterium | reverse complement strand
GATTTTGATGTTTCTGGGTGGTTTTCACCAAAATACAGAAATCTATCCTGATATGCCATTTTGTGATAAATCAAGGCTGAGTCAGGTTGATTGATATCTTCAAAATAAAATCCCATTAGTGTGTTAGGTAAACCTACCAAAGAAGAATCAATGTCTAGTGGTGGTTCAGGGAAGAATTTTTTAATTTTCAACAAATAATAATAGGCTGAATCAATTTGATTACTATCATAATATTTTTCAGCCAAAAGCACATAACTTTTATAGTTTTGAGGAAATTCTTCTTTATCCAATACCTTTTTTGTACAATTGCTGTTAAAGCAAATCAAATTTAAAAGAAGGAGTAGATTTACCCAGTTATTTTTGCCAAAATAAAAAAAACATTTATTCATGTTTAGCGATTCAACGTAATAAAATTAAAGGGATTAACCATATTAATTGTATAAATGTATCAAAAAAAGATTAACAGAATTATTATATTTTTGTAATGTAAAACGGAACATTATTTGGTCTTAAAAACATATTAACTATGAATAGTAGTTTAGAAACAATGGATTTAGCTGCTGCCATACGTTTTGGCGGTTCTAAAAGAGAGCAAGCATTGTCAAGTCTGTATAACGTTACAGGATTGTTTTTTAAGATTAAGCAAATGGTTACTAGTCATGGTGGAAATGAGGAAGATGCAAGGGATGTGTTTCACGAAGGAATTATTACACTGGATCGAAAAATTCGACAGGATGAATATGAAGACCGTGGGTCCATTGAAAGTTATCTTTACGGTGTTTGCCGTTTCATTTGGTCAAACCAGCTAAGGAAAAATAAACGGGTTGAATTAAAGGAAGATTTTACCCCTTATGACCAATCCACTGGAGAAAATCCGTTGGATACCATGCTTAATAATGAAGGACAAAATATGGTTGCGACCTTATTTAGCCAGTTAGGCGATAATTGCAGCAAAATATTATCCTTATGGAAACTTTCCTACTCCATGAATGAAATAGCAGAGGAAATGGGACTTCCATCAGGCGATAATGCCAGAAAGCATAAATTTCGTTGTTATCAAAAATTACTTGGACTTATTGATAATTCGCCGGAATTGGCAACCAACTTAAAAAATTTAGGATAATGAATACCTCTGAGTACACAGAAAAACTGAAGGCATTGGCCAATAAGGAATTATTTGGCGACGAAAAAATGCAACTTGAAAAGGAAATTCAAGAAAATCCTGCATTAGCCGAAGAATTTAAAAAACACCTCCTTGCTCAAGAACTTCTGGAGGCTTTTATTTCCCAGGATTTGAAAAAGAAATTAAACACTTTTCCATTGCCTCAAGAAAAACCTGAATCTTCCGGCGCAGTTATTAGGAAGTTAAATCCTTCCAGGTACAAATGGGCTATTGCCGCTTCGGTATCCTTAATTTTAGGTGTATCCAGCTATTTATTTATGGAAAATGAATACTCATATCAGCATCTGGCTAATAATTATGTTCCGCAAATGCAGGAAGTTCGTGGAACGAATTTGGTTACTGATGATATATTAGAGAAAGCTTCTTCCTATATCTCAAATAATAAAAGTGAAATGGCCATACCCTTATTAACCTCTATTACTCTGGATGATGATCGTTTTTTTATTGGGCAACTTTTACTTGGAAATGCATATTACCAAATAGACAATTTTTCAGCTGCTTCCGATGCTTTTATTCAAAGTTCAAAGTCAGCAGATGAGGAGGTTAAATACCAGGGGCAATATAGTTTTTTGTTATGTGAATTAAAGTTGAAGTCATGGTCGGAAGAAAATCAACGTTTGTTAAAGGAACTATCTGAAAATGAATTTTTTATTTATAAGAATGAAGCAGAGGCTCTTTTACAAAAATTGAAGATCGCAAAATATTTCAATTAACATTTAATCAGTAACCATTATGAAAAAGGGAATCTCCTTCATCATACCCATTTTTATTTTCTTTTTGACGAATCCATTTGTTGGATTTACTCAGAAAAGAGAAAAAATGGACGGTGCTTTAAGGGCCTTTATTGAAACCCCTTTTATGCAAAAATTTAAAGATTTACGATTGGAATCTGAAAATTTGGTGCTTACTTTCAAAGAAAACAAACAAAATTATTCTGCCTCAGAAATAAATAGGGTTAAAACTGCTTATCAAAAAACGGTAGATAAATTCAACGCCCAACTACTTGATATCAAAGCTGATTTTATGAATGAAAGAAAGCTTCAATATATACAGGATTTTCCAGAGGATTATACCAGTGGATTAACTTCAGACATCAATGATTTAACCTCGTTCTATCAAAGTAATCTTCAGCTAACTATCCAGGATGTGACGGATGCCAACGTTGATGGAAATTCTTTACTTTCTCTCGTTGCAGAACTTGCTAAATTAGTGCCTGGTATGGTGACAAGTATCTCAGAATTAAGATCATCAGTCAAAAAATTTGAAGATACTTATTTGGAGGAAAAGTTAATTGTCCCCTACAAGTTCAAAACCTGGGAAGAAATCAATTATTAATCAAGTTATTAATATAATACCATGAAAAGGATTCTCTGTTTTCTCATTATTTTGATAAGCTTTGTAAATCAATCATTTACAATAGCTCAAGGAACCGCCACTTCCAATAAGCAACTGGATCCCGCTCTGAGGAAATTTGTTCAATCTGAAATTATGATAAAATTCAAAGATTTGAAAAGAGAAGCTGAAAACAGTGTTTCCTCTTTTAAATCGGAAATGAATAATTATAAGCCTGATCAAATTCAAAAAGTTAAAACTGGGTACGATAAAACGGCCGATAGGTTTAATCAGGAGCTTGAAAATATGAAGATGGATTTTGTCAATAAAAAGAAACTTAAATACATTTTAGAATTTCCAAAGGATTATTCTCGTTCCTTAGAGCTGAATTTCAGAGAATTAGCTCAATATTATGCTGAAAACTTTCAACAACCTTTACAAGATGTAAGACAATCCAAAGAAGACGGCGGCATTATTATTGCTCTTTTTATGGAATTATTTAAATTAGTGCCTGAGGTCATTAACCATTTTAATGAAATGAAAGAAATGGCAGCCCGATATGATGATGCCTATCTTGAAAAATGGTTGATTTCCCCTTTTAAATTTTTAACCTGGACAGAAATTCAGGCAGAAGCTGGATATATAAATATGAATAATACCAATAATTTATACAATAATGGGTTGAATACCAATCCATATCCTTATCCTTCCGCAACAGATCCGAATTCCACCTCTATTCCTGTAGCGAATCAACCTGCAACTTCTGTCGCTGATACAATGAAAACAAATGCACAAAATTGGTGGGAAACAAATACGACCTTGCCTGTTCCTACCAATGTAGATGGCTTAGCACCAGTAAAAAATACAAATACAAAAACTACACCTGCTAAACCTAAAGCACCCGATCCATTTGCACCTGCTCCTGTACAAAAAGATACCACAAAGCAAAAACCTTCTTCTGTTAAGGTAAATTGATACGATTATGCTAAGGTTTTATATTTTCTTCATCTTATTCTTATGCTTTTCTTTATTCCTAAGGGCGCAGGATTATCCTACAGGACTTGAATTTGAAGATGATCGCTATCAAAAGCAACCTTTAGTTTCTATGCAAAATGGTGGAAAATCAATCCCATCTTCTATAGATTTATCGGTTTATGCTCCTTTTCCCAGACATCAGGGAACTATTTTTAGTTGTGTAGGTTGGTCAGTGGGATATGGTGCTTTAACAATGGAAAGAGCCATTCAAAATGGATGGACAGATCGTGTCAAGATTACAAATGAATCCTCTTCAGCTCTATTTTTATACAACCAAATTAAAATTGGAAATTGTTCCAGAGGGGCCAGAATCTCTGATGCATTGATTTTTTTGCAAGAAAAAGGAGATTGCCTGGCAAAATATTATGATAAAAATCTGGATGATTGTGAACAACCAACTACACCAG
>JAFMBH010000175.1 GCA_017858735.1 Bacteroidota bacterium | reverse complement strand
TTTTACCCCACTTGTAATTTTGCTGCATCATGCCATAAATAATGAGGTATTGGTTCGTTCAATTCCCATTTTATATTCATAGGTTTTGCTCCATAATGTTCTCTTAAGTATCCCTCTCCTAGGAAAACATAACCCATAGTATGGTCAAATTCATCCTTATTTCTTTCTCGCACAAAAAGCATGATTTTCTTTCCATCCTCCAGATGTTTAATATATGATAAGCCCTTAGGAGTTTCCGGACCTGCTGAATTCTGACTTTGCCAATGAAATAATATTTCATTTATTGCATAATCATCATACATCGTCGTGGGAGAAAAATTTTCTTCCGACTTAATTAAATTTATAAAAAGAAGCTCCGTATTTAAGGCTTGATTTTCGGCAACACCTTCTCGACTTGGAGATTTTCTTTCGAAAGTACTTAACCCAAAGGCAGCTAAAATCTGATCTCTTGTGTAGCGAGCATGAATTTTAAGCGGTTGCGTGTAGGGTAAATTTATGTCTATTTCTTTATAATTAATTCTGTCAATTAACAATTCTAATACTTCAATAATTTCTGACAGCAGTACTTTATTTCGACCTATTTCTTTAATACTTGATTCTAAAGAATCAAAGCCGCCTGCTTTTTGCCATACATCATAATGTAACATTAAGAGCATTAATTTTTCAGATTCATTACATTCGTTTATTGAAATTTTAAATTCCTTTTTTGCCAGGCTGAGAATAAAGTTAAAATAGCTGGTTGAACTGCAGGATATCCATTTGTTCAAAATGGACTTAACAATTTCATTTTCATGCGTAGCATCAAATTTTTCGATTTTTCCCGCATCAAAACAAAGTCTCTTCCAACCTCCTCTTTTATATATCATTTGGAGGGGAATATTATTAAACGTTACAAAATTATTCAAGGTTAAAGCCAAAGTGGTTTGATGCTGAAAATTTTGAATCTTTAAAATTAATTGATTTCGATTAAATGAAGTAGCAGCTGTAATATTTTCCAGAATACTCTGTTTAGCTTTCTTCTCTAATATAATAGAGCACCCAAGAGGCAAATGAGGGAAGTTATCTTCTATTTCCTTCTTTACGGTGGTGGCTGTTTTCCCAATTAATGCCCTGAATTTATTTTCAAAATTGTATTCAGGTCTGGCATTTCCTACAAAGTCTAAAACAGTTAAACAATCTTTGTTTTCTGATAATCGCAAACCTCTACCCAGTTGCTGTAAGAAAATAGTTAAACTTTCAGTGGGTCTTAAAAAAAGAACAGTATCAATTTCTGGAATATCAACACCTTCATTGAATATATCTACTACAAACAAATAATTGATTTCTTTTTTAAGTAGTTGGTTTCTTACGTTAGCTCTATTTTGATTATTATCACTCGTTAAATAATCTGCTTTAAGACCCGCTAGACAAAATTTTTCTGCCATAAATCTCGCGTGTTCCATGGTTACGCAAAATCCAATAGTTCGAACATCATGTAGGTCTTTGGTATATTTTTCTAAAGCATCAATAATTTCTCTAACCCTTCTGTCATTGGCAGTGTAAACGGCTGATAATTCACTTGCTACATAACGCCCTCTTAACCATTTGACTTTTGATAGGTCTATGCTATCAGTAATGCCAAAGTATTGAAATGGGCATAAAAGTTTTCTATTTAAAGCTTCTGGCAAACGGATTTCAGCGGCAATTCTGTTATGAAAATCTTCTTGAATATCGCCCCCGTCCATTCTTTCAGGAGTTGCAGTTAACCCAAGTAAAATTTGAGGTTGAAAATAGACAAGTATTCCCCGATAACTATTTGCGGTTAGGTGATGGCACTCATCAATAATTATGAAATCATAATATTTTGGGGATAAAGCAATATTATCTAATTGGTTATTGATGGTTTGAACAGATGCAAATACATTTTCATACGAATCAGGTACCAAACCATCAACCCATAACGCTCCAAAATTATTATCTCTTAAAATGCCTCTGAAAATAGCTATAGATTGCGTTAAAATTTCTTTTCTATGGGCAAGAAAAAGAAGTTTGGCAGATGGATTATCTTTCTTAAATCTTTTGAAATCAAAGGCAGAAATCACTGTTTTACCAGTGCCTGTGGCAGCAACAACAAGATTCCTATTCCTGAGATGAACAGTCCGCTCAACATCCAATTTCTCTAAAATTTCAGATTGAAAGGGAAATGGCTTTATATCAAAAAAAGATAAGTTCGAATCTAAAATTTTCCCGGATTTGCCCTGATTTAGGGATTGAATTAACTTTTCTTTGTGTATTGAGTCATCAAATAACTCAAAATCATCGCTTTGCCAATATGAGTCAAAGGTCTTCTGGAATTTATCAATAATATGGCCAACTTCTTTTGTAGTAATTTTTAAATTCCATTCCAAACCGTCTGTTAAGGCAGAACGGGAAAAGTTTGAAGATCCTATATATCCAGTATGAAAACCAGTATTTCTTTTAAATAAGTATGCTTTTGCGTGAAGCCTTTCATTTCCTGAATTATACGAAATTTTTACTTGGGTGTTGACTAATTTAGAAAGAAGCAGAATGGCTTTGTAGTCTGAGGCACCCATATAAGTGGTTGTAATTACTCTTAATTGGCCACCTCGATTAGTAAACTCTGTCAGTTCTTTTTCTAAAATAATAATTCCTTTAAATTTAATAAAGGAAACAAGGAGATCGATTTGATTCGATGACAAGATTTCCTTTTTTAGCTCACTTTCCAGGGATAGTCCAACATTGCCACCGGTGAATAATTCACTGTGAGTCAATCTAGTGTATGGTGTAATTTCTTTAAGATGTAAATTAAAATCTGAAAAGTGGGCATCAATTCTGGTGAATACTGCTTTTAAAATTTCACCCTCAATAGTAATCAAATCATTTTCAAATTCTTCTTTCTTTAGTTCTTCTTTTAGAAATATTATAATTTTATTAGCAATTTCAATTTGAGCTTCAATTTGATTCTCAGCTTTGACATAGTTTAAAGCGGTTCTTATAGTTTGTGCTAGATGCGTTGACAAAACGGAAGAAGCTTCCTGCTTATCTAAAACGGATTTATTTATAAAAAAAGCATCTTTATCAATTTGCTCAAGCTTTCGAGAAACCAATTTTGTTACCAGCTCTTCGTAAATTCCTTCATTCATAACTTTAAAAATTCGTTGAGTATTGGAATATCCGCTTCTGCCAAGTCTAAACTTGCTACATCTTCTTTTTCTAGTAAAAGGTATTGTTTGTGTTCTGCTAGTTTGATTTCGCCACCCAGATAATTTGCAACAAAGGGTATCAATTCAATTGAAAAAGTTGGATAATCAAAATGAGAAGGAGATAACCTAGTAATCAAATCAATGGTTATGTTTAATTCCTCCATAATCTCTCTCTTTATACAATCTTCTTCCTCCTCTCCATTTTCAATTTTACCGCCCGGGAACTCCCATTTTAAAGGCAATTTCATATTTTCACTTCTCTGAACTACCATGATCTTCTTATTAAACAGTATGATAGCACAAGTAACTTTTATTTTCTGCAAATCATTTAAATTTTCATGAAGATAGATACTTTTTTAGTAACAACTATAGGTATATGTATGACTCCTTGGTCATTGGTCGATTTCTATGACTTCTCCATCATATTTTTTGAAAATGAGATATGTCCACCTTCAAAGCTTCTTTCATCATAACCCTAAATATTCGTTGTTTATCTTCTGCTATAAATCTCTTTAAATATTCATTGAAGTTCTCGTTCATTTTTTCTAAAGGCTCGTTCTTTGGGCGATCATCTAAAACAATTTGAATTTGCCCTAGAGTATCAGCAATAAATTGCTTTTTAAGGATTTCATACTGGTCATTGGTGAAAGGGCTTGTTGCTTTTTCATGGCAATTTTTCAATGACAGCAAGAGGAATATTGGTTTCTTTCTGGATATATGTTGACAGTCTCTCATGTTGTGCCATCCCCTGAAGTATCCATGAAAGCATGTAGT
>JAFMBH010000067.1 GCA_017858735.1 Bacteroidota bacterium | reverse complement strand
GTTATGGGGTGCTTGCAGTAAGGTGTTTGAATCAGGATTTACAGGATTTCGAGGATTAAAGATAACGTCTTCGTTTTAGTTCGAGAGGTTATTCGTAGCAACGCGATGCTTCGCGTCTTATCCCCGATTGGTTCGATTTTAATAATTCCCCACAATTAAAGTATCTGCATCACGGTTTTGATTTGGTTTGGTGGTTATTTTGCGAGGCGAGTGTTTTTATATTATAAATTATTTTTAATATTGCATTAATTTTTGTATTTTTACTACTCAATAATACATCACCTGGAAGAGTACTTTGCGACTCATCAGGGCGAAAGCGTATAAAAACCTTAAATAAAATAGATATTTTTGATATTAGATCAGCTTTTTTCGGGTAAAATAAGACTTAAGTTACTCACTCGTTTTTTGTTGAATCCAAAGACCAAAGTCTTTCTCAGAGGTTTGGAAAAAGAGTTGGATGTCAGCAGTAATACCGTTCGACTTGAGTTAAATAAACTTTCTGAAATGCATTTGATTGAAGAATGCGAAGGAGAGTTGAATACAAAGACAAAATTATTTTCAGCTAATACCCAACATCCTCTTTTTAAATCACTGAGGGGTATCATATTACAGCACGTAGGTTTAGATCAAATCGTTGATCAGGTTTTGAATCAGTTAGGAAATCTGGAAAAAGTATATTTGACAGGTGATTTGGCATTGGGAAGAAATTCCCCATTTATTGACCTGATATTAGTGGGGAATGTAGATCGAGCTTATCTGTTCAGATTAACTGAACGTGTTGAAAATCTAATTGATAAAAAAATAAGAATAGGCTTGTATCGTCCAGAAGAGTTTTCAGCAAAAAAGCTGGAGGACGTTGGCATTTATATGAATCTGTTGGATTGAAAAAACTGAAAAGGCTAAAAAGATATATTAAATTACATGTCACGACCCTCAATAAAGAATAATTTCAACAGAGTTTGGAGAAATCTCACTCCAAGGAGGAAGGTGTATTTTATTCTTTTGTTAGGATTGATGACGGTTTCTTCTTTTATGGAAGCCATCAGTATTTCGGCGTTATTGCCATTCATAGGGGTATTGTCTAATCCGGAAAAGGTATTTAATCATCCATCTGCCCAGTTTTTTATAAATCTTGTGGGAATCAAAACTCAGGAAGAGCTTTTATTGCCATTTACTATTGCATTCTGTATTTTAATATTTGTTGGTATAGCCTTAAGATTATTGCTATTATGGGCGCAAACAAGACTTGGATCTGCGACTTCTGCTGCATTTAGCAGCAGTATTTATATTAGAACGCTTTATCAACCTTATGCAGTTCATGTGTCGAG
The DNA here is from genome assembly GCA_017858735.1 of Bacteroidota bacterium. Taxonomy (GTDB): domain Bacteria; phylum Bacteroidota; class Bacteroidia; order Chitinophagales; family Saprospiraceae; genus BJGN01. Next base: position 16,252 of record JAFMBH010000067.1, on the reverse strand, counting down.
GAATAGTAGCGAGGTTATATCAGGTATTACAATTAAGGCTTCAGCCATTTTAACCTATTTGATTAATCCACTAATGAATCTTATTTCATCAAGTGTGACTATTATGGCGATTATTATTACCTTATTTACCATTGATCCTTTCGTTGCTTTAACTGCATTTCTTGGATTTGGCGTTTTGTATGCAGGAATTATTTTATTAGTAAAAAAGAGACTTGCGACGAATTCAGTTGTGTTAAGTCGTGAGTATCCGCAGATGGTTAAAGCATTACAAGAGGGACTTGGAGGTATTAGAGATGTTCTTATTGATGGTACACAAGAAACGTATGGCAAAATTTTTAACAGAGCGCAATCACGATATAACGAATCTTCAGCAAATAATCAAATAGTGGGTAATAGCCCCCGATTAATTGTTGAATTTTTAGGCATCATATTTATTTGTATCATCGCTTATCAATTGGTTTTGAAGGGCGATGGATTTATGGCGGCTATTCCTATTTTAGCAGCGTTGGCATTAGGCGCCCAACGTTTATTACCTGCTTTACAAAATTTTTATTATAATTGGACAGCCATCAGAGGGGCTCAGGAATCAGTTGAAGATGGTTTACAATTTCTTGAACAACCCTTCCCAGATCATGCTCATAAGGTAAATCCACAGCCTATAAAATTTGAGAAGTTTATAAAATTAGAAAATCTCAGTTTCAGTTATAGCCAGGAGGGAGCTATTGTGTTGAAGAATCTTAATTTGACTCTTGAAAAGGGAAAGAGATACGGTTTCGTCGGAACTACGGGTTGCGGAAAGAGTACCTTATTAGATGTGGTTATGGGATTGTTGATTCCTACAAAAGGGTATTTGAAAATTGATGACAACATCATTGATAATCATAATTATCGATCCTGGCAGGTCATACTTGCTCATGTTCCTCAGGCAATTTATTTGTCAGATACCTCCTTAGCGGAAAATATTGCTTTTGGTGTTGAAGTGGATAATATAGACATGCAGAGAGTTAAAGAAGCGGCACAAAAGGCACAAATAGCTGAAACGATAGAAGCATTACCTCAAAAATATGATACCTTCGTTGGGGAAAGAGGTATTCGCCTTTCTGGTGGTCAACGTCAAAGGATTGGGATAGCCAGAGCGCTCTATAAAAATGCACAGGTCATAGTTTTTGATGAAGCCACCAGTGCATTAGATAACGAAACAGAACTTGCCGTCATGGAAGGCATAGAACAATTAGCGGATGACCTGACCATTTTGATTGTTGCACATAGAGTGTCAACGTTGAAGCGATGTGATAAAATATTCAGGATGGATAAAGGGGAAGTGGTTGAAGAGGGAGTATATGAGGAGATGGTGAGGTGAGTGATTATGAATAACTAAAAATAAGCAAAATGGAAATAAAGAATGCTAAAATATTAGTAATTGGCGGTGCTGGTTTTATTGGTAGTTTTGTAGTTTCAGAACTTCTAAAAGAGGATGTGGGAGAAGTAGTTATTTACGATAACTTTGCAAGAGGAAAAAAAGAATATCTTACAAATCAATTAATGGATGCAAGATGTAGTATTTTTCCCATTGGAGGAGATATCAGGGATTTGGATATTCTGGATAATGCCATGAAAGGAAAAGATTATGTAATATGTCTTTCTGCTATGTGGTTGTTACATTGTAAGGATTTTCCCAGAACAGCTTTTGAAGTCAATATAGCGGGTACTTTTAATGTACTTGAGGCATGTGTAAAACATAATATAAAAAAGTTGGTTTGGTCTTCCTCTGCATCTGTTTATGGTGATGCCGTTGAACTTCCAATGACGGAGAATCATCCATTTAATAATAAAAACTTTTATGGGGCATCTAAAATAGCAGGAGAGGCCATGGCTACTGCATTTAATGATCGCTATGGATTGCCATTCATAGGGTTGAGATACATGAATGTATATGGTCCACATCAGGATCAAACAGCTGCTTATACAGGAGTTGTGCCTATTATGTTAAATAAGATTGAAGCAAACGAGGCCCCAGTAATTAATGGCGATGGTTCGCAGGCTTATGATTTTATTTACGTGGAGGATGTTGCGAGATGTAACGTAGATGCATTAAAAAGTGATACTAAATTTGGTATGTATAACGTGGGCACTGAGGTTCAAACCTCTATCAAAGAACTTTGCGATACTATATTGAGTTTAAAGATGTCGGATTTAAAAGTAACCTATAAACCATATTCTGAAGACGATGCAAGGGCATTGGTTCAAAATAGAATTGGATCAAGAGTTAAGGCAGAAAAGGAATTAGGGTTTTTGTATAAATATTCTTTGAAGGAGGGACTTCAGAAATTAATTGATTGGAGAATTGATACTGGTATTGATAAGTTGAAATAAGTTTAAAATGTTAAATAAAAGAATAATACCTATTTCCTTACCTGTGACAGGTCAAGAAGAGTGGGAGGCATTAAAAGAACCTCTAATTAGTGGTTGGCTAACTTCGGGGCCAAAAGTTCGTGAGTTTGAACAGCTTTTTGCCGAGCGCCATGGTGTTAAGCATGCACTTGCCGTGACTAGTGCGACCACTGCACTGCATTTGGCTCTGGTGGCTCTGGATATCAAAGAAGGGGATGAGGTTATTGTACCAGCATTCACTTGGGTATCGACAGCAAATGTTGTTTTATATTGTGGTGCAAAAGTTGTTTTTGTAGATATAGATCCATTTACATTTAATATAAATCCTGAAGATTTAAGCAAACGTATTACATCAAAGACAAAAGCAATAATTCCAGTTCATTTATTTGGTCTTTGCGCCGATATGGATAAAATAAAAGAGATTGCGGGAAATATTCCATTAATAGAAGATGGTGCTTGTGCTGCAGGTGCTTCCTACAAAGGAACACCAGCTGGAGGACTTGGAACTATTGGTTGCTTTTCATTCCATCCAAGAAAATCTGTTACAACAGGTGAAGGAGGGATGATTACTACAAATGATGATAAATTAGCTGAAATAATGGGAATGCTGAGGAATCATGGTGCTTCAATCTCTGAAGAGCAGAGACATCATGGTGCAAAACCTTATATGCTTCCTGACTTTAATGCCTTAGGTTATAATTATAGGATGACTGATTTACAGGGTGCAGTAGGGGTTGTTCAAATTAAAAAATTAGATCAGTTTATTAATGAGCGTGAAAAATGGGCTAATTTTTATACCAAAGAATTAGATTCAATTCCTTGGTTAAGGACTCCTAAACATGGCGCTGATTACAAACATGGGTGGCAATCATTTGTAACCTTTGTGGATGAATTTAAGTCACCTGCCAGTCGAAATGAAATAATGGAGTTACTTCAACAACAAGGTATTTCTACAAGACCAGGAACTCATGCTGTTCACATGCTAAATTTTTATAAAGAGAAATTTAACATTCAACCTTCGGATTATCCAGGCGCGCAGGCTGCTAATAACTATTCCATGTCTATTCCATTGCACAACCGCATGGTAGCAGAAGATTTTGATTATGTTGTTTCAGTTATTAAGGCACTTTAAAAACACTATTCATATTCAATGTGCGGTATAGCTGGAATTTTTAATCTAAACGGGATAGCTGTTACTCATCAGGAGATGGTTAAAGTAACCCATGCTATTGCACACCGCGGACCTGATGGTGAGGGTATATTTATTGATGATAATTTGGGTTTAGGTCATAGACGTCTGTCAATTCTTGATCTTTCAGCAAAGGGGGCACAACCTATGCCATCTCATAATGGAGAATGGTTAATCGTATTTAATGGTTGTATCTATAACTATCTCGAACTTAGGATTGACTTAAGATCCAAGGGACATGAGTTTCTATCTTCTTCAGATACTGAAGTAATAAGTGAGGGTTTGGCGGAATATGGACCAGCTTTTTTTGAAAAATTAAACGGGATGTTTGCCGTTGGAGCGTGGCATAAACCAACTAAGACTTTATGGCTTAGTAGGGACCGTTACGGAATTAAACCACTTTATTACTGGTTCAATAATGGAGTTTTACTATTTGCATCTGAGATAAAATCGTTCATGCAACACTCCAACTTTAAAGTTGAGATAGATTTAGATGCTTTAAACGAGTATTTCACCTTTCAAAATCTTTTTACCTATCGAACTCTTTTTAAAGGGGTCACCATGCTTCCACCCGCAAATACTGTTTCTATTAATAGTTCAACAACGGGAATAAAGCATAATTCCTGGTGGGATTATGATTTTTCAAAACCAGATGAACATATATCTTTTGAGGATGGAATAGAGGAAACACAAAATCTCATGCAAAAAGCTGTAGCGAGCCAAATGGTATCTGATGTATCTGTTGGTTCTTACCTTTCTGGTGGGATGGATTCCGGATCTATTTCTGTAATGGCTAGCAAGCATGTTAACCGCTTATATACCTTTACGGCGGGTTTTGAAATGAGTGAGGTACATGGTGTAGAGGCAGGATATGATGAACGCATTGATGCGGAATTAACAGCAAATTTCATTAAATCGGAACATTACGAGCAAGTTATTAATGCGGGAGACCTTAAATGGAGTCTTCCCAGAGTAGTTTGGCATTTGGAGGATCTGAGGGTGGGTATGAGCTATCCGAACTATTATATTAGTAGGTTGGCGAGTAAATTTGTAAAAGTATGTTTACAAGGAACTGGGGGCGATGAGCTCTTTGGGGGTTATCCCTGGAGATATTATCGGGTGTTCCAATCTCTTGATCAAAAGGATTTTTTTAGTCAATATTATGGCTTTTGGCAGCGCCTTGTTTCAGATGATCAAAAACAAAATTTGTTTCAACCTGAAGTATTCTCCTCAATAAATATAAATGAACCTCGTGAGATTTTTGAACGGGTGTTTACCTTTAATGGTAAGTTAAAATATGACACACCAGAGCATCATATTCAGAATAGTCTTTATTTTGAAATAAAGACATTTTTGCCCGGATTACTGCTTGTTGGTGATAAACTTGCTATGGCAAATGGTCTTGAAGAGCGATTCCCATTTTTAGACAATAATCTGGTTGAATTTGCACAAAAGATACCTGTTAAACATAAACTTGGAAATCTGGAAATGATGAAACAAGTTAACGAAAACGATTTCGCTAAAAAGTCGCGATATCTGCAGTTTGATGATGGAAAAAATGTGCTCAGAAAATCTATGGAGGGTATTTTGCCTGAAACCATCGTCAATAGAAAAAAGCAGGGTTTTAGTGCCCCAGATGAAAGCTGGTACCGAGGTGAAAATGCTGCATATGTTAAGGATCTTCTCCTAGGGAAAGATATTGCGTGTCATGAATTTATTCAACCTCAATTCATCAAGAAAATAATTCATGAACATTGCGAACAGAGAATTAATCATCGCCTTCTGCTATGGAGCCTAATGAATTTCGAATGGTGGTGTAAACTTTTTTTAAGAAACGAGAATCACGGCTTAGGTATTTAAGATAGATGAAAATAAGCATTGTAGAATTTTCTGATAAGAATGAAAATTATTTCCTTGGCATTGATAAGCAACTGATTGCTTATGGAAACCAGATGGTTTATTATTCATCAGGATTTATTTCGTTTCTGAAAAATATAATGTCTGGCTCTGAATTTTACTATGTTACGGTAACTGATAACGATAACTTGCTCGGCTTACTACCTTTTTCGCTAAAAAACAATGGTGATTGTACAGTACTGAATAGTCTTCCGTTTTACGGAAGTTACGGTGGACCTCTCGTATTGAAGAAAGAAAAAGAGATTGAAATTGTTAATTTACTTCTTAAAGGATATTGTGGATTCGCAGACGAGAGAAAGGCAGATATTGCTAATTTTATCGAAAATCCTTTAAATCCGATAGTTCAAGATGATCCTGAAAAAAGTGATTTCGAAAAGATTGATGAAAGAATCGGCCAACTTACCAAGTTTCCTGATCAACAACCAGATATTGAAGAGGCTCTGATGTCTATTTTTCACTCCAAAACACGGAATATGATCCGTAAAGGCGAGAAGACTAAGCTAACAATTGAACTTAAAGGTGATGATGCCTCGTTTGAGTGGTTGCATTCGGAACATACAGAATCTATACTTAATTTAGGAGGATTGCCTAAGCCGCTCGCTGTTTTCTCGGCATTAAGATCATCGTTTGGAAATGATTGCGAACTTTATATTGGAGAGGCTAACGGTGAACCGGTGTGTGGTGTTCTGATTATCTTATATGCACAAACCATAGAATACTTTACTCCAGTTGTAAAGAATGAATGGCGCGAAAGCCAGGTATTATCTGCATTGATCTATCGGATTATGATAAAGATGATAGATCGTGGTTATAAGCAGTGGAACTGGGGTGGAACTTGGTTGTCACAGGAGGGCGTTTACCGCTTTAAAAAAAAATGGGGTTCTGTTGATTATCCTTATGGATATTATAGCAGAAGGACTTCCGATAAAATAAGAAGTATACCTATTGAGCAATTACAATTCGATTTCCCATTTTATTATTTGTACAAGTATTAAACAGTTGAAATATGACTTATTTCGAGGCTATAAAAGATTTGTATCGAAACAGTTTTACCGAGCATGGTGATTCACCTGCGTCATTGCTGACTCCTAAAGGGAGAAACTCCACACGATTCAGCGCAATCGATCCATTTCTCAAACAAGGTAAGTTGTCCGTTTGTGATTATGGATGTGGATTAGGCTATTTGCATGATTATATTGGAAGTAAAACGAATGGTAAGGATGTTAATTATACGGGTGTTGATATGCTTCCGGAATTTATCGAGAAATGTAAAGAAAAATATAGCAAAGCTGACTTCTTTGTTGTCGGCTCAAATGACCTTATAGGAAAAAATTTTGATATAGTTTTTTCTTCCGGAGTTTTTAATATTATAACACATGAAGATCCAGCAATATCAAAACAATATGCATTCGATCGAATCAAATATCTGTTCGATATTACCGGTGAGGTCCTGATTTGTGATTTTCTTAGTGATTTTGTTGATTTTAAACAATCTAATTCTCAACATTTCTCAGTACAGGAAATTGCTGAATTCTGTGTTAAACATTTGGGAAGAAAATTTCAAATCCGTCATGATCTGTTGCCTTATGAATTCACGTTGATTGTTCATAAGAACTCAAATATTCTCAGACCTGATAATATCTTTGAGAAGCAATGAAAAGAACTTATGTCATTGTGGGTTCTGGTATTGGAGGATTAATATCTGCGTGGAGAATACTTTCAGTTGATATCACAGCTTCTATAACCATTATCGAACGGAACACTCAACCTGGCGGCTTACTTAGCGGAATCGTATATCCGAATGGTCTGTATTTTGACATAGGCACACACATATTTCAGGAAACGGGTTTAAATGAAGTGGATTCTTATATTCAGGGCGCCATTGCACACGAGGACCTGATTGTTTTTGAAAATGGAACGGGCGATATTGCAGGATCATACCTTAATGGAGTATTGCAAACGAACGCGTCTTTTCCTGACCTACGCAACAGTAATGATTTTGCCGTTTTAAGTGCTGATTTGCACAAGCATTTATTAGGCGTATCAAATCTGCCAACAATTGATCCCCTTGCGAAAATGTTGGATATTTCTTACGCTCGGTTTGGAAGGAGAATAACTGAGGATGTGGTTTACGGAATCCAGGAAAACCTCTTTAAAACTCCGGCTTCTGAACTCGCTGGCTTCTCTTTGTTATTGTCAGGAATATCACGCGTTATTAGCGCAGATAAAGAGAATTGGCTTGAAAATAGTGTCAATGAGGTCTATCGATCAATCTATGCCTTTCCAGAACAACTCGAATTACCAGCTAAATTCCGACACAGTAGAAAAAGTTTTTATTCACGTGTAGCAGGTTCCCGACGCTTTATTGACGGTATAGTAGATGATTTGAGAGAGCGGGGAGTTCAGTTTCTATTTAACTGTAATATAGAATCGTTTGATCCTAATGAATTAATGTTTAATTTAAGCATCGAAAACCAAAATACCAGGATAAAGGCCGATAAGGTAATTTTTTCAAACGGAGTCATTGGAGCTGCAAAAGTCTGTGGCATTGACATCTCGTCAGTAATTCTTGACAGGCCTCTAGCACACACAATCTACAATTTGCAGTTGGAGGAAAGAACCAACAGCCCAGTTTCCTATTTCTACGGAATGGATAAGAGTGTTGATTTTTATCGTGTGACCAACTATCGTACTTTTTCAGGAAATGACAGTGATAGACGTATATCAATAGAAATTTTGGGAACTATACAAAATGATAATCTTCTTGAAGATCTTTTGAAGCAATTACAAAAAATGGAATTCATAAAATCAAAAGCAATTGATTTCTCAGAAGTAGTAAGATTACCTACTGGATTCCCATCTCCAACGGTAAAGAATATGCGCGGGCTTGTCGACATTGCTAATATTCTTTACAAAACATTGCCTAATTCCGTGACAGTTACTGGACTGGGATCACAGCCTGGGCTCTTCTTTCAGAACGAAATAATCAAAGATGTATATAATCGAACAGATAGCCTTTTAGCATAAAGGGAGAATGTTGTAATGGATGTTGAATTAATGAGTTGGTTAAATTGGTTGCATCAACAACCACTATCAATGTTTTTTTTGAAGTAAATACCGACACTTTTTCCTTCAAAGTTGGATATTATATGTCATTAAGCATGTCGTCTGAAATACACACTATATCCGTTTTTTCCATAGCAAGTGTAGAAGGATTTCATACGACTATAGACTTCGCAATCCCTTACAGACCCGATGGATTATTTAGTACTGAATTCAACCAATAAATGCAACCGAACAAAGTCATTAAGAATATCTCTGATGTAGGTAAATATTGGTTAGAATCAAATATTTTATCAAAAATGTATAACATCATTAGACAGTTCCGTCTCAGACAGGTGAATAAATGGCTAAATAAAGCTAAAACCAAAGGAGTTAATGATGAACATATTTTTGAAAGAGAATAATCAAAGTTAAAATTTAAATAAGTGTAAATCAACTGATTTTGACGCATATATTGCTTAATTAACGATAAGTTTCATAATCTATGCGATTCTTTTTCGTTGCAAAAAATTAAATGATTACGAGAAAATGGGTAAAATTTTTAGAGATTTTACTGTTAAATTAATAGAAATATCCCAAATAAAAAACCTGTGATGAATCATTGAATTATTATTTCTAAAAAATTCCATGAAATTGATGTTGTCTGGGAGTTATTATCGAATAATCTAACCGAAAATGAAATTAGCATTGAAAAATTGGTGCTCGCATAATAGTAATTTTTATAATGTCAAAATAAACATCCAGGTTAATTTGCTCCGAAACTTTAGGTCAGAATTATTCTTTTATTTTTTAAAAAATAGCAATGTTTATAAGTACTAAAAATTTAATATTAAAATTAGCAATTTGGATGGTATCAAATTTATTTGTAATTATTGCATTTTTTTGCGCTCTTTATGTTAATTTTTTTTTTAAAAGAATTGGAAAAAAGCCAAGAATCGTCTGGGGAAGTGATCCAATAATTAATAATTCTTATTGGTCAAAATCAATGCAACAAATTGGGTATATTTCAGAAACATTCACAACGGATTTTTATAGTTTAATAAATAAAAGGTCTGATTGGGATATTATTTTAAGTGAAAAGTACAATTGGATAATTTATCCGTTAAAACCTTATTTTGCCTTTATTGAATGTTTATTTAAATATGATTTGTTTGTACTACCATTTAATGGCTTTTTTGTAGGTTTTACTCCTGTTAGATTCTTGCAAGACAAAATCTTAAAACTGGCTAATAAGAAGATTATAGTAATACCTTATGGAAGTGACTCTTATGTGTATAGAAGAATTAGATCGACTTCAACTTTACATGGATTAATGATGTCCTACCCCCGAAGTTCTAGAGTCCAAAATAAAATAGCTAAAAATGTCGATTATTGGATAAAGAATGCAGACGTAGTTTTACCAGGAACTATGGGTCCAGATGGCTTTGGACGTTGGGACGTTTTGGCTCCATCTTCATTGTGTATAGATTTAAATTTGTGGAGTAAATCAATTAAAAATAGTGTTGCTGATGGTAAAGAAATGAAGGTGGTAATAGCTCATTGTCCTAATCATAAAGGTTTTAAAGGGTCCGAATTTATAGAGCGTGCAATTTGTACATTAAAAGAGGAAGGCTATTCAATTGAATATTTAATTCTAGAAAAAGTTCAAAACAATGAAATTCGAAGATTATTTAACGAGCACGTAGATATTCTAGTTGAACAAATTATATGTACTGGGCATGGCTTTAATGCAATTGAAGGGATGGCTTCTGGGCTACCAACCATTTCAAATTTAGAGAATGAAGATTATATACTACCCTTTCGGCGCTGGTCATTTTTTAATGAATGCCCTTTAGTGTCGGGTACACCTGAAAATTTAGTGGATGTTCTTAGAAAACTAATATCCAGACCTGAACTCAGAAGAGAATTGGGTAGAGCAGGTCGTGAATATGTAGAAAAATATCATGGATTTGATTCAGCTCAGTATTTATTTACCAATATAATAAATTATATATATGGAAAGAAAGATTCTTTAATAAATTTATATCATCCAATATTTGGGGATTACACTAATAGATCTCCAAAAATTAAGCATCCATTAGTTAATAATAGAATAATAGATTGAATTCAGTAGACTATATTTACCTCTCTTGATTTATACAACAAAATAATGTCCTCAAATTTAACAGTGTTGATTACTGGTGCCAATGGACTACTAGGTCATGAGCTTTGTAAATCGATGATTTCATTTGGGTTCAATGTAATAGCTTTAAATCATATAAACACAAAAAAAAATGTAAAGGGTGTAAATTACCGAATAATAGATTTTACATCACATCATTGGATTGATGATTTACCTAGTCAATTAGACTGCATTATACATTTAGCTCAATCATCAAATTTTCGAGATTTTCCGCAAAGTGCTTTAGATGTTTTTAAAGTAAATATAGATTCAACAGCTCAACTCTTGGACTATGGTAGAAAGGTAGGGGTTAAACAGTTTATATATGCATCATCTGGAGGTGTATATGGAAACGGAGTTAATCCATTTAACGAAAATGCCCCTTTAGTTCCTTTCAAACAGTTGGGTTTTTATCTTGGAAGTAAAGCCTGTAGTGAAATTTTAGTCCAAAGTTATGCCTCTATTTTTAATGTTATAATATTAAGACCTTTTTTCATGTATGGCTCAGGTCAAAATAGAAATATGTTGATTCCAAGACTTATGGATTCTGTTGCAAATGGTAAACCAATTGTCCTTCAAGGGGAAAATGGAATACTTATAAACCCAATTCACGTTAAAGATGCAAGTTCAGCTGTATTAGCAGCTATGTCTGTGCAAGATTCTTCTACTTTTAATATTGCTGGTCCAGATATTCTTTCAATTAGACAAATTTGTGAGGGAATGGGCGAATTTCTTGGTAAAAAACCCTGTTTTGAATTTCAAACTGAAAAATCTAACGATTTAATAGGTGATATTTCAGAAATGCGTAATTATTTACACAATCCAAGTCTTCATTTGTTGGAAGTTTTAAATGAAATAAACGAATAGTTAATGATGTTTATTCAGGTTATTCGTGTATTTGAAATTAAAATAGATTGCTATTGAAAAAGTTAAGCTATAAAGTGTTGCATCTACCAACTACAGTTGGTGGGAATCCACAAGGCATAAGTAGACATCTAGTAGAACTAGGCGTGGTAAGTGAATCATTTTCAGTTTATCAAAATTATTTTGGATACCCAGCTGATAAAATAATTGCTAATAAATTTGATAATCCATTGTGGATTGAATTAAAAAAATTATGGTTATTAAATTACGTTTTTCAATATGATGTTATTTTTTTCAATTTTGGAAGAACATTATTTTATCCATTAATAATTTCAAATAACGGAAAAAGGAAATATTTAAAATTAATTTTTGGTTCGATATATAGTCTCTATAATATTTTGATGCAAAAAGTAGAAGTTTTTTTATTGAAATTATTTAAAAGAAAACTTTTTGTTCAATTCCAAGGTGATGATGCTCGTCAGGGCGACTATTGCTCCGCTAATTTTCCAATATCAATTGCAAACCAAGTTGGTAAAGATTATTACAATCATTTTTCAGATTCTTTAAAACGAAACCAAATAAAATTATTTGAAAAAAATTGCATAAAAATTTATGCATTAAATCCTGATTTACTGCATGTTTTACCAATTAATTCGGAATTTTTACCATATAGCCATATTTCGTTAAGGGAGTGGTCTCCATCCTATACTCAATTAGACGAAAGACCTCTTCGCATTGGCCATGCTCCTACGCATCGTGGAGCAAAGGGTACTGATTTAATTATTAAAGCTGTTGAGAATTTAATAGAGAAGGGCTTTAATTTTGAATTTGTACTTGTAGAAGGTTTAAGTAATGTAGCTGCAAAAGAAAAATATAAAACAATTGACGTATTAGTTGATCAACTGTTTGCTGGTTGGTATGGTGGTTTAGCCCTTGAAGTAATGGCATTGGGTAAACCTGTTATTGTATATATTCGTGAAGAAGACTTAAAATTCATTCCTGAAGGAATGAAAGCTGATTTACCGTTTTTTAAAACGACACCTGACAATATAGAATTAACAATCAAATATGTTTTGGAGCTTCCAAGACAAAATTTATTAGAAATTGCAAAAAAAAGTCGTGATTTTGTTGAACGTTGGCATGATCCACTTAAAATTGCAGAGCGTATAAAAAATGATATTGAAAATGCGCTAAAAAAATAAACTATAGAACACAGATTTAATTTTAGTTGATTCGAGTAACATTATCTTAACATTTTCCCATGTGTGGCCTAGCCGGACTTTTTATTCTTCCTGATTCTCCACAACCACTTCCCGATTTTAATCTTGCTTTAGCTGCAATGAAACATAGAGGCCCTGATGATGAGGGCTTTCTTGCTTTTAATACAGTAACAACGGCTAATTCCGTAAATGTAGGGGAAGATTTATGGGCGTTTAACCTGTTCCTTGCCTTCAAAAGGCTCTCCATTATCGATCTTTCTTCTGCTGGCCATCAACCCATGATTTCTAATGATGGGCGGTTTTTTATGGTTTTTAATGGGGAAATTTATAATTATAAGGAACTAAAAAGTGAATTGTCAGATGTAGGCGTTCCCTTTTTCTCTGAAACAGATTCCGAAGTTCTTCTTAATGCCTGGATCAAATGGGGTAGTGCCGTTCTGCCAAGGTTAATCGGTATGTTTTCCTTCGCAATTTACGATAAGGAAAGTAAAAAGTTAACCTTAGTCAGAGATGCTTTTGGTGTAAAACCATTATTCTATTCTATTTCAAATGATAAAGTGGCCTTTGCCTCTGAAATAGATACACTAAAATGTTTGCTACCTAATCTGGCTCTTACAACCGACTATCAAGAGGTTTATAATTATTTGGTGTGGGGCAATTATGACGAATCGGATCGTTCTTTTTCGTCTGAATTAAAACATTTGCCGCCAGCACACCTGTTGGAAATTTCCTTAAATACACATTTTTCATTTTCCATTTCTTCCTGGTGGATGCCTTCTATTAAGGAAAATAAAAATATTTCATTTGCTGATGCCGCCCTTCATTTAAGGGAACTCTTTCTTTATAGTGTCAAACTACATATCAGAAGTGATGTTCCCATCGGTGCAGCGCTCTCAGGTGGCATTGATTCTTCTGCCATTGTTTGCGCCATGCGTTATGTAGCAACTGATTTACCTATTCATACCTTTAGCTATATTGCTGCAAATAAAAATATTAGTGAGGAATATTGGGTCGATAAGGTGAATGAAAATGTAAAGGCAATCTCTCATAAAGTTAGCATCGATGAACCTGATCTTTTAAAGGACATGGATAATATCATTTCATTGCAAGGGGAACCTTTTGGAAGTACAAGTATTTATTCTCAATACCGCATTTATCAAGAAGCAAAGAGGGAGGGCATTAAGGTTATTCTGGACGGTCAGGGAGCCGATGAACTACTGGCTGGATATTCTGGGTATCCAGCTGAAAGACTAAAAAGTCTTTGGGAGAAGGGAAAAGTAATGGATATTTTAGATTTCCTGTTTTATTGGTCGAAATGGCCGGGAAGGGGTTTTAAAGCAGCTTTGACCCAGTTATTGGGTCTTTTAGTTCCTCAAAGATTAAAAAAATTAGCACATAAATGGAATGGTAAAAATACCAGACCGATTTGGCTAAATACAGATTTTCTTACCAGAGAAGGAGTGCATTTTGCTTTGCCTGCGACAGTGAAACGTAGTCCTGAAAACAGGGGGCGTCGGGTGCCGGAAACGTTAAGGCATCTTTTTCTACATGGAAATTTGATTTCTTTACTCAGGCATGCCGATAGAAACAGTATGCATTGGTCTGTGGAAAGCAGAGTGCCTTTTCTTACCATTCCGATGGCGGAATTTTTACTTTCTCTGCCTGAATCCTTCCTCATTAATCAAAAAGGTAGAACTAAAAGTGTTTTCAGAGAGGCTATGCGGGGTATAGTGCCAGATGAAATTTTAGATAGAAAGGATAAAATTGGCTTCGCTACGCCTGAAAAAGATTGGCTTCTTTCGGAGGAGTTTAATCTGCTTGCCAGGTTAAGTCGTTTATATGATTTGCCGTTCATTCATAAGGTTGGCGTTGAAAAATATATAGATGATTTGAAAAGTGGTAAAAGGAAGTTTGATTTTACCAGCTGGAGATTGTTGAATTTTAGCAAATGGATGGAAAAGAATATGATTGTAAATCAAGTGAATCAAAAAGGATAAATTAGATGTGCGGAATAGGAGGAATATTTATTCCATCAGGTAAGACTATAAAAGCAGATTTATTATTGAAAATGAATCAACAAATCAGGCATCGGGGACCCGATGATGAAGGTTTGTTAATGATTAATACTGCAGATGGAAGATTAAGAAATGCTTACGGGCCGGACACCGATCCTAAATTGATAGATTCTCTGGCTCCTCCTGAAAATGATATTTCGGCAAACTTGGGATTTGCCTTCAGGCGCTTATCCATCCTTGATTTAAGTGCCAACGGTCATCAGCCAATGTCTTCCACGTCGGGAAATTGCTGGATTGTTTTCAATGGTGAGATTTATAATTATGTTGAATTAAGGGAGTCTTTAGAGAAACTGGGTTATTCCTTTCATTCAAATACCGATACGGAGGTAATTTTAAATGCCTATTTGGCCTGGGGAGAAGATTGTCAACACCAATTTTTAGGTATGTGGTCTTTTGCCATTTGGGATGGTAGAAAGGGAAAATTATTTTGCTCCAGAGATAGATTTGGAATCAAACCATTTTACTATTATTTCGATGGGGAAACCTTCATTTTTGGCTCCGAAGTGAAGCAACTTCTCGTTTATCCAATAAATAAGGAAATAAATGAGGAGGTCATTTATAAAAGCTTGAAAATTGGTGCTTATCTGATAAATTCTAATAAGACCTTTTATAAGTCCATTCATATTTTACCGCATGGCCACCATCTTACTCTAGAAAATGGTCAACTCTCTATTGCCTCATACTACAAATTAAATCCGGTGCAATTTGCTTCCTTTAAAGGAACTTTTCAGGATGCTATTGAAATTTATAGAGATTTATTCAAAAATACCATTCGATTGCACATGCGTTCTGACGTAGAAGTTGGATTAACCCTAAGTGGGGGCTTGGATTCTACAGCAATATTGGCTTCTGCGCACGGATTAACAGACAAAACCATTAAGACTTTTTCTTCCTATTTTACGCACAACCCCCGTTACGATGAAAGAAAATGGATTAATGTGATGACCTCAGCCTTTAAGGTGAATCCATTTTTCTATTCTGCCACTGCCGATGAGTTTATGCAGCATTTTAGTGAAATGACCTGGCACCATGATTATCCTGTATATGGTTCCAGTCCGGCGGTTAATTACCTGTTAATGAAACAGATAAAACAATCTGGAGTGGGCGTGGTTCTTTGTGGACAGGGAAATGATGAATTAGCTGGTGGCTACAAACATGCTTTTTACAGATACTATGCCTATTTATTAATATCGGGAAAATGGCAAAAATTTGTCAATGAATTTCCAGCATATCTTCAAGATAAATCACTTGGTGGGACATTGGGGAAAATCTCAAAAATTGGCGCTTCTTTTTTATTTAAGGAATCACTGCTTTACAAGTTAGAAGCATCCTCACAGGAAAATGTACTTCGTACCTCATTTAACGACTTCAA
>JAFMBH010000174.1 GCA_017858735.1 Bacteroidota bacterium | reverse complement strand
TGATATCGACAACCTGCCTCCTGGTTCGGAATGGAAATATGAATTGAGTACCTCAGCTTGGAAAAAATCGGGTGTTCTGATTTCGGTAAGAAGATGAGGTGAAAATTAACATACAAAAATACAAGAAAAGGAATGTAACATTCCCATTAATAAAGATAAGCATAGAAACTTGACGGCAAAGCGAAAGGACAAGGGGGCATGGAAATCCCACGAACCAGAAAACTTTCGCTCCGTCAGGTTCTTTTTAATGACCCCTTGGGGTCACACGTCTATAGATTATTTAGCCCCTGGCGGCACAAAATCCCCCTAACACCCGGTTTTGAATCACGGATTTTAAGGATTATTGGATTTCACGGATGATAGTATTCCATTTTTGTAGGGGCGAATTGCATTCGCCCTCCCATGATACAGGTGTATTTCCCTATTTATGGAAACAATGTAGATGATTACTTCATACCCTTCTTTTCGCCGCTGCGTAACGCATCGGCGAAAGACC
The DNA here is from genome assembly GCA_017858735.1 of Bacteroidota bacterium. Taxonomy (GTDB): domain Bacteria; phylum Bacteroidota; class Bacteroidia; order Chitinophagales; family Saprospiraceae; genus BJGN01. The sequence goes on along the minus strand of JAFMBH010000174.1, from coordinate 3,511 downwards.
TGACAATGAAAGCAACATTTAATAATAATCTTCCCACCCAAACCAACGACGTTATAGTTAATCCTGAAAATCCTGTAAATCCTGATTCAAAAATTGGTTGCAGCGCCCGTAATTTCCTGCGTAGAACGGGCAAACAATCTTTGGTTTGGAATTAATGGTTATTCATAGAAGGTTACTTGATCGAACATCCCACAACAAAAGGGCGTATCTTTACCAAATGAAAAGATTCTTTAATACCACGGGCTTGTGTAATGCCGAAGATCACTACATGGTAGATCCGTTCAGGAACATGTATGAGAACATACTGCACCTGATACATTCAAAGCAATATTTTCTCATTCATGCGCCCCGGCAAACTGGTAAAACTACTTTTTTGCACGCTTTGGCTCACCGCCTGAATAAGGAAGGGAATTATGTATCTGTGGTATGTTCTTTGGAATCAGCGGGTTATAACAGTATCACTGTGGAAACAGCAAATGAGGTGTTTATACAATCTTTGTATTTGACCTCTAAATTTTTTTTATCGCCCGATGCTTTACCGCCTGAGCCAGATGGTTATTTACCAGGTAATCTGTTACTGAGGAATTACCTGACCGATTGGTGCGATACACTTGACAAACCATTGGTTTTATTGCTTGATGAGGTGGATGCGCTTTATGATGACGTGCTCATTTCTACTTTACGTCAATTACGGGACGGATTTCAAACCCGGCCTAATCATTTCCCACAATCTATAGCCTTGGTAGGCCTGCGGGATATACGTGATTTTCGCATGCGGGCTCGGGCCGACAATCCGTCGATAGGTTCAGGTTCGCCATTTAACATAAAAGCAAAATCTTTTTTTCTACCCGCATTTTCAAAGGAGGAAGTACGTGGATTGTTGATCCAACATACCCAAGATACTGGTCAGGTTTTTTCTGAAGAGGTACTGGAAAAGTTATACGACTACTCCGGTGGACAACCCTGGTTGACTAACGCACTGGCAAATGAGGTGGTATGCGAGATACTCAAAAATGATTATTCCCTCGAAATTACCCTGGACATGATTGAATTAGCTAAGGAGCGGCTTATAGAACAGCGCCAAACGCATCTGGATAGCTTAGCGGACAAGATAGATGATCCGCGGGTTCGCCCCATTATTATGAGTATCATCACAGGTGATTCTCCCGCTTTTGATGGAGCAGATGATGCCATCCGCTATTGTCGCGACCTGGGTATTATCAGCACGGGGAATCCTATCCAATTTGCCAATCCAATATACAGAGAAATCGTCACCCGCATTCTGACTATAGGCTTTTCCATTGGCATTAATCAAGATATTGCCCAAACGAGTTGGTATCTGAATACGGACGGTTCCCTGAATATGGACAAATTACTGGACGCATTCACCAAATTTTATCGACGCAACGCTGAATCATGGATTGACAGATATCAATACAAGGAAGCAGGACACCAATTGATGTTGATGGCCTTTTTACAACGAGTCATTAACGGGGGAGGGCGCATTGAACGGGAAATGGCAGCGGGAAATGGACGGACAGATCTGGTTGTTTTTTGGAAAGAACAGGTATTGACGATAGAGATTAAAATGCACCACGATAAATGGTCAGAGCCAGAGGGAATTGAACAATTAGCCCGTTACCTGGATAGATTGGGCCAAAAGACAGGGTATATGGTATTTCTCGAGAAGAAAAGCGCGTTGGAATTATCCTGGGAGGACCGCATTCGTCGGGAAGTACACATAGTTAACAACAAGGAGATTATTATATATGCCATGTAGGGGCAAATGGCATTCTGACCTAAAAATAGTTTATCTGACCTGACCTCCTGGGGTCACATGTCTATAGATCATTAGGCCCCTGGCGGCACAATTTCCTGTGTATAAAAAGCCCATTACCAACAGAGAAGAAACATTTAGACATAAATCGAAACTTATAAGGTTAGCAATAAATTACCTTAAGTCGCGAAATATCATAATGCATAACTTATGGATAACGAAATTATTTTGCTTAGTTCAAACGAACTTACTGAGAAAATGGAGGTTCGGTTAGAAGACGAAATCATTTGACTAAATAAGTAACAATTAACTTTTTTGTTTGGAGTAAATGTGAAGACTATTGGTAAACAAGGCTGTCTAAAAAGGTAGCATCTATTCTTTATACTGCTTTATAAATTTTTATGATTTTTAAGGATGGACAGCCCTATTAGGCCTTTATGGTGGTAATTTTAAAAGATTATGGTTAATCTTTGAAGTCCTGAAAATCCTGATTCAAATGAATGAATTCGGGAGGTATTGCCCTATAATACTTATACCACAGACCCGTAGCGTGTGAAATCATTTCAAATTTAAATAAAGTGGCCATAAAGGGTGATTATCCAAAGAGAATATGATAATAAAATAAACAATGTTTTCTCATGGGAAAGACTTATTTTTATTTATTTTAATGTTAAGAAATATCCAATGGATTATATTTGGCTGATTTTATCTCTCATTTGCATCATTACAGGTGTTTTAGGTAGTTTACTTCCTGTTCTTCCTGGATTACCTATCAGTTGGGTTGGTTTAGTCTTGCTTATGCTTACCAAGCCGATAGAAACTGATGTTATGCTTCTTTCAGTGACAGGTGTAATTGCTATCGGTGTAGGTATATTAGATTACTGGATTCCCGCAAAAGGTACCAAAGCCTTTGGTGGTTCAAAATATGGCGTGTGGGGCACCAATATTGGTCTGGTCGTTGGATTGATAGTGCCCGTTCCATTCGGATTTATTTGGGGTCCCTTTTTAGGTGCTTTTATTGGTGAATGGTGGTTTGCTTCCCGAAAAGGTAATGAAGCCATGTGGGCAGCAACAGGTTCGTTTGTTGGTTTTCTTACTTCAACTTTTTTAAAACTGGTGGTTTCTATCGTGTTTTTAGGCATCTTTGTTACACTCGTTTGGAATCATTTTTCTCTATTTTTTTAATTCATTGGCCTTGATTATGCCTTTTATTAGGGTTTGATCCACAATAAATGTGGAGAAGCTATTTACTACTTCCTTAAAATCTAAAGTATGTGTAATAAGTAAGGCAGGATCTATTTCTTTCCTATCGATCTTGTCTATAACTTGTTCGAAATCATGTTTTGTGGCATTTCTACTGCTCATTAAGGTGGCTTCCCTTTTGTGAAATTCCGGATGATTTATATGGAGGTCTTCCCGTTGTAACCCTATTAGAATCCATTTTCCGCCGTGACCTAAAAACGTTAATTGTTGCTGTATTGACTTTTTGTTTCCTGTAGCATCGATGACAATATCTGCAAAATGTCCATTTGTTAACTCTTTTATTTGTTCAAACAGGGTTTCATCATTGCCATTAAATGAATGTTCAATGCCCAAAATAGATTTACAATAAGTTATTCTGTTTTGATTAATATCAATGAGGATAATTTTATTGGTTTTTGATTTTGCAAATAATATTGCACCAATGCCAATCGGTCCGGCGCCAAATATAATAACCCAGTCATTTTCCAAAAT
>JAFMBH010000173.1 GCA_017858735.1 Bacteroidota bacterium | reverse complement strand
GTTTCGCAGGGTTTCGGGCGGTGGGGTTTCGAGCGGTGGGTTATTTTGTGCGTGCTGCCCTGACCGTTTGGGCTACTTTTTCAAAATGAAGACCTAAATTTTCGTAGTCTTTGGTTTCCAAAAGAGAGGATAGAAAAAGGGTACCGCCCATACCTAATCCTTTTGCGCCTGCTTTAAAATAGGCTGGAATGTTTTCCAGATTTACCCCACCTGTAGGGAATAATTTCAGCTGCTGGAAAGGAGCCAGCACGTCTTTGATGTAGGAAGGGCCCAGGAGATTGGCGGGAAATACTTTCACTCCGGTAGCGCCCCATTTATTTGCCGAATAAATTTCGAGAGGCGAAAAAGCCCCCGGGAATATGGGAATTCCCCATTTTACACATTTTTTAATGACTTTTTCATCGACCACGGGGGTAACAATAAAGGAAGCGCCGGCTTTTACCGCCCTTTTCAAGTCGTTTTTATCGCAAACCGTACCTGCTCCAATATTTAGCGAAGGATAATTTTCAGACAAATGTCGAATGATTTCCTCCGCACCGATGGAATTCATGGTAACCTCCAGATTGGTAAAGCCCGCCTTCATATAATATGGTAAAATAGCTTCGATATCGGCTAAAGGGACATTCCTCAAGATACCAATAACGGGCATTTCGTCCCATTTATCTGCCTTAAACTTATTTTTCATTCTTCCTGATATTCGTTGATAAACCATTGACCTTTAAGCAATGCCAGATCGACCATCTCATCGGTCAGTACCTCTGAGCTAATGGAAATACCCAATGTTTTTGCTGCTTCAAGATATAAAGAAAACAGCATTCCTGAGGAACAAATATAGATTTGATCTAATTTTTTATCGGTCAAATAGTTGCATTCAGAGCCGATAAGTAAGCCACTGAGAAAATAATAATTTTCATTTTTGGAAAATTTCTCAAACAAGGCATTGGTTCGCACCATAAAAAGGGCATTCAGGACCGACGATTTTTCCACTGACATAAGCACCCCTTTTTGAAAAGCGGCTAAAGCGGACGAATCAAAATCACCTTTTTCTATGGAACCGTTCAGGATGGAATGTGCGGACAAAACATCAAATATTTCACCCGTCATGAAAGTATGAAAAGAGGAAATCACGTCATTCTCCAAAAAAATATGTTTACTGTGTGTACCCGGTAAAATGAATAAACTGTTACCGGCAGGATGCAACAACTGATATAAACCAACGAGCTGGGTTTCCTCACCGCGCATCACATCATCCTTAGATTTCACGCCGGAGATCAACGAAATTTCATGAGAAAAACCCTTTGGTTGCCATTTTTCAACACTCAACGCGTGACCATTCGCGAAGAAAGGCAACGAGGCATAAGGCAATTCCCTCATGCCAATGGACGAGGACGCCATGCCGGAAATAATCACTTTGACTTTGGCAGACCATTGGATACCCATGGTTTGAAGTTCCGTTTGCAACACATCAAGGAAAAACACTTCCCTTTCTATACCCGATGCCTGCCAAAGATGATACACTTTCTTCACTCCCTGATCGGAGAAATGTTCCGCCAGGACTTCAAAGCGGGCTAACTGAACCCAACGGATCCGAAGATTTGTTGTTCCCCAGTCAATACTTAAAAAAGAAGATTCGTGCATGGGAAGAATGGTACTTTTGAATTAAAGATAAAAGAAAAAAGTTCGTCCGCGGAGGTAAACTTCGATAAATATCTTATAATTTCATCTCGCCGAGAGTAACATTTACGAACAGTATTTCCGCGGTTCTACTCTTCAATAAAAGGAAAATCGTTAAAGTCAGATATATATTTGGATAAGTCAAGTCCTGAGCATGCTATTCTATCACTAGAGTAGGAAAAATATAAGTTTAAATTCCCCTCACTTTCAGATCCAATCTTCTCATTTTGTAAATAATCAAGCAGATAATCCTGTCGAATAATAACTGGTTTTGTCCAAAGGTCACTATTTCTTACAATAAAAACGTAATGAACGGGAATATTAGCCAAATTTCTTAATTGCTTCAAAGGCACATTAAATTGTCCACTAAAACCATTTTGTCTTTGTGTGGATGTTGATGTTTTAACCTGAACTCTTCTTAAAGTACCATTGTCATCCTGAACAACAAATATATCATCACCAACGTCAACTTCTGGTATAGCCACATTCCACCCACGGGTAAGAAACTCAGACATTACTGTCAGGTGTCCTGCTTTCCCTAAATAGAGATGATAATTCTTCTTCATAAGATAACCTTATGAGCGTGCAGAATTTTTCCCGTGTGCGTGTCCACAAACTGTATTTCATCAACCTTTTTGTTTAGATCGTTTCGATTGTTAACCCCTAATAATGCAGGATAGATATAGCTTTCAAGTTTCTCATAATAAAGTTCAAAATCACTTTTAGTGTCATACGCAACAAAAATATTATTTGCAGGATGAGCGTCAGGAAACCAGCTCTTTATCAATTGTCTGGCGGATGGTGCAATACTAAATGTATAGCCATCCATTTGCTTGTTTACACTAATCTTAATTGCTTTCATTTTTATTTTTTAACAAGGTAAAGTTACGATTTACCTCCATTTAAAAGTTCCTTTATTCCGCCGATAGAACCTAAGACATTTGATGCCTCAAAGGGCATGTAAATGACCTTATTGTCTTTGCCACTCACCATTTCCTTTAGCGTATCGATATAGCGGATGGCGAGCAGATAATTCACCGGATCAGTGTTCATGGAAGCGACTGCCTGGGTAATACTTTGAAAAGCGTCAGCTTCCCCTTGTGCTTTCCAGATAATCGATTTTGCCTCCCCTTCCGCTCTTAAAATGAGAGCCTGTTTATCGCCTTCCGCTTTATTAATCTCCGCCGTTTTCATACCCTCAGAAATCAGTATTTGAGAAGCCTTTGAACCTTCCGCTTCCAGGATAGAAGCCCTTTTGGAACGCTCCGCCTGCATCTGTTTTTCCATGGCCTCTCTGATATGAATAGGAGGATTAATATCCTGCAATTCCACCCGGTTCACCTTTACGCCCCATTTGTGGGAAGCTTCGTCGAGGACTGCCCTTAATTTACTATTAATGGTATCGCGGGAAGTGAGCGTAGTATCGAGTTCCATTTCGCCAATGACATTTCGAAGGGTAGTCTGGGTTAATTTTTCTATGGCATCGGGCAGATTTGATATCTCATAAATGGCTTTCACCGGATCGATCACCTGAAAATAAAGGATGGCATTTATTTCCGTCACCACATTGTCCTTAGTGATTACATTTTGCTTTGGAAAATCATATACATTCTCTCTGAGGTCAATTCTGGAGGTACCGATCTTCAGAATAATAGGTCGCCCGTCCAAGCTCTCTTTGACATATCGCCACATGATTTCCCTAGGTTTATCGATAATTGGCCAGATGATATTAATCCCTGCCCCGAGGGTACGGTTATACTTTCCAAGCCGTTCAATGACCATGGTTTCTGACTGCTGAACGATTTTAAATCCCATCAAAGCGAAGAGAATGACAAATACAGCGACGAGTACTAAAATAATTGTAAGGCCCATTTTAATTTATTTAAATAATTTCAAATTGATTTAACTACTAATATGGTGCTATTCACCTTTAACACCTCCACTGGGGTGCCCACTTCAATAATTTGATTATCAGCAGATTCAGCTCTCCAGTCATCGCCTGATAATTTAATTCTACCTTCATTTACGGCATTATTTATGCGCTCTGTGACCCAACCTTTTTGACCCACGAGCGCCTCTGCATTTGTCTTTACGGCATCGCCTTTACTGCGGGCATAATGTAGCAGAAATGGTCTAATGCCAAAAAAAGAAATCAGGGTGCCGGTTGAAAAGGCAACCAACTGGATTTTAAGGGAAAAATCGAGACCTGATGCCAGGGCAGCTGCAAAACAACCGAAAGCGACACAAAGAGGGAGAAAGGTGGGAACGAATATTTCCACCATTAGAAGAATCAAACCTGCCATGATCCAGATATGCCATATTTCCATATACTTTTTTGATTTTTACTAAAGATA
>JAFMBH010000172.1 GCA_017858735.1 Bacteroidota bacterium | reverse complement strand
AATGTTTTCATTGTAATATTTTTGTCCCTGACGGAACAAATGTTTTCATTGTACCATTGTGCGCCTTGCGATAACAAATGTTTTCATTGTACCATTTGTGCCTTGCGGCCTAAAATGCTATTGTACCAATAAAATAAATATTTCGACTATGAATATTAAGCGTTTTCTTTTTCGAGTTCCCCATTGAATAGGTTTACAAAATCTGAAACAGAGAAACTACCTAAATCACCTTGACCTTGTCGTCTTACTGAAACCATTTTATTTTCTTGTTCTTGTTCTCCAACAACGAGCATAAAAGGAATGTGTTGGACTTCTGCATCTCTAATCTTACGTCCAATTTTTTCAGCTCTTTCATCAACGAAACCTCTAATATCATGTTTAGCCAACGCCTGAACCACCTCCTTACAATAAGGAATAAATCGGTCACTGATAGGTAAGATGGCAAATTGATCAGAAGTCAACCAAAGCGGAAATTTACCCGCTGTGTTTTCAATCATGATAGATATAAACCGCTCCATAGATCCGAAGGGGGCTCTATGAATCATTACCGGACGGTAGGGTTTATTATCGGCTCCGGTATAGGACAAATTGAATCGCTCGGGAAGATTATAATCTACCTGAATGGTTCCAAGCTGCCAGGAGCGACCCAGCGCATCCTTCACCATAAAATCTAGTTTAGGGCCATAAAAGGCTGCTTCACCCAACTCAGTTACTGTTTTTAAACCTGCCTCGGTTGCTGCTTCAATGATGGCACGTTCCGCATTTTCCCAATTCTCATTGGAACCTATATATTTCTCCGGATTATTTGGATCTCTTAAAGAAATTTGGGCGGTAAAGTCCTGAAAACCCATTTTCCTTAACACCACCCTGGTCAAATCAAGTACATTTAAAAATTCCTCCTTCACCTGATCTGTGGTACAAAATATATGGGCATCGTCCTGAGTGAAACCTCGAACGCGGGAAAGTCCATGGAGTTCTCCACTTTGCTCATACCTGTAAACGGTGCCAAACTCCGCAATCCTCATAGGCAACTCCTTGTAGCTATGCGGTTTATGTGCAAATATTTCACAATGATGAGGGCAATTCATTGGTTTTAACAAAAATTCTTCATCTTCTTTTGGCGTAAGAATGGGTTGAAAAGAATCCTTACCGTATTTAGCATAATGACCGGAAGTAACATACAATTCCTTTCTACCTATGTGAGGGGTGGTAACCAATTTATACCCCCTTTTCTCCTGTTCTGCCTTTAAAAAATTCATCAATCTCTCCCTCAGTGCGTTTCCTTTTGGTAACCAAATCGGTAAACCAGGTCCGACTAATTCAGAAAACATAAATAATTCAAGTTCGGCTCCTAATTTTCTATGATCTCTTTTTTTGGCCTCCGCCATCATGAATTCATATTCCGTCAAATCCTTTTGTTTGGGAAATGAAATGCCATAAATACGGGTCAGTTGCTGGCGAGTATCATCACCCTGCCAATAAGCACCTCCTAATTTTGTAAGCTTAACCGCCTTAATGAAGCCGGTATCGGGCAAATGCGGCCCCTTACACAAGTCTGTAAATTGTCCCTGAGTATATAACGTAAGAGATTCGTCTCCCCTTTTTTCAATCAATTCTAATTTATACTCGTCTCCCTTATTTGTAAAATAAGAAACGGCCTCTTCCTTTGAAATATCTTTTCTGACATACTGGTTTTTCAACCTGGCCAGACGAATCATCTCATTTTCAATTTTAACAAAATCTTCTGAAGAAAGAGGTGTAGTGCCTGTATCCACGTCATAATAAAATCCGGATTCAATAGCTGGACCAGTACCGAATTTAATATTTGGATAAAGGGATTCCAGCGCCTCAGCCATAAGATGCGCGGTAGAATGCCAAAAGGTCGTTTTACCATCTTTGTCGTCCCACGTTAATAATTGCAGGGTTGCATTTTTTGAAATAGGGCGGGAAAGATCCCAAACTTCCCCGTTTACTTTGGCTGCAAGTACTTTTTGAGAAAGTCCCTCGCTAATGGAACGAGCAATTTCGAAGGAAGTTACCCCTGGCTCAAATTGGCGAGCATTACCGTCTGGAAATGTAATCTGAATCATTTTGTTAATTTATAAAAAATAAAGGCATGCAAAATTATCCTTTTTGCTGGAAAAACTGTTAATTTAAATCAATAAGCATTTCAAAAGAAGAATAATTTATGGTTATGTTTCAAAAATCATTGTATATCCTGTCGGCTTTTTTATTTCTAGCCATCAGTTCACCTACTGACAATAGGAGAGAATTTGAAATAAGTCGGAATTTGGAAATTTTTGCCCAGGTTTATAAGGAATTAAATGGCGGTTTTGTGGATGAAATAGATCCTGGTAAATTAATGCGAACAGGCATCACCGCCATGGTTGCTTCGTTGGATCCATTTACCAACTATTATCCCGAATCTGATATTGAAAAATATAGAATCCAAAATGAGGGAAAATCTAATAATGCGGGATTTGATTTCAGATTTATCCAGCAATATGCCACGATTACAGAAATTTATGAAGGGCAATCTGCCGATAAAGCGGGGATAAAAACCGGCGATCAGATTATTGCTATTGATGGCAAAGACACCTATGGAAAATCAGCCGAGGAAGTTGATTTTTTCCTCCGTGGTACAGCAGGTTCTTCCGTTTCTCTAACGTTGAGGAGACCGGGAAGTACCTCTGAAATAAAGACAAATCTGATTCGGGGTGATTTTGAAGTACCTAATGTTCCCTATTTCAGTCGTTTGGAAAATGATATCGCCTATATTTCACTAACCACATTTACCCCAAGAGCAGGACGAAATGTTTCCAATGCACTCAGGGATATGCGTCAGGAAAATCCAGATTTAAAAGGGGTTATTCTTGATTTGAGGGAAAATGGAGGAGGACTTCTTATGGAAGCAATCAGTGTTTGTAATGTGTTTATTCCTAAGAATAGCTTGGTGGTAACCACAAAAGGTAGGATAAAAGAACAGGATAGACTGTTTAATACCACTCAGGATGCAACAGACACGGAAATACCGCTGGTTGTTCTGATAAATAGAAGATCTGCCTCTGCTTCTGAAATAGTGAGTGGCGTGATTCAAGATTATGACCGCGGCGTGGTTGTCGGCCAAAGATCGTATGGAAAGGGATTAGTGCAAAATACGGTGGATGTTGGTTATAATGCACGGCTTAAATTAACCACTTCAAAATATTACATACCAAGTGGCCGGAGTATTCAAAGTGTTGAATATAAAAATGGTGAACCTGTTGAGGTTCCCGATGATAAAAAGGTAGCTTACAAAACTTTAAATAACAGAACTGTTTATGACGGAGGTGGCGTTTCTCCTGATTTACCCATTCAGCACCCAGATAATATACCCGTTATCCAATCCATTTTACGTCAGGACATTATTTTCCGATTTGTTTCCCGTTATGCGAATAGTCATAAATCTACGGACATAAATAATCTGAAATTCAATGATTTTGACCAATTTCTTTCTTTTATCAGGGATGAGCAGATAGAGTTTGAGACGGAAGCCAATAAAGCTTGGAAGGAATTTGCCAGAAAATCGAAAGAAGAGGGATATGCGCTGACGGAAACGCAAAAGTTAGTCAACGAAGCATTAGAAAAAGAGCAGAAAGGAATCCTTGAAAAATACAAAACAGAGATCATGAATCTGATTGAAAAGGAAATAGCCGCCAGACATTTCTATGCCAGCGGCAGAATAAAAATCGGATTAAGAAATGATCCTGAGGTAAAAGAGGCAATTGGGTTACTTCGACAACCATTGAAATATAATGAGCTATTGAGACCTAAACAATAAAGAGAGAGACATGTGACCCCTCTGGGGTCAGGAGCAGCGGGGGATTGGGGACGGCGAAGCCAGTTGTTTGAATCAGGATTTACAGGATTTCGAGGATTTTTTAGCGTTGGGCCTTGGTTTAGATGGTGCGCGCAGCAACTTGGTTTTGAATCAGGATTTTCAGAATTTTCAGGATTTTTTAGCGTTGGGCCTTAGTTTGGATGATGCGCGCAGCAGCTTGGTTTT
>JAFMBH010000015.1 GCA_017858735.1 Bacteroidota bacterium | reverse complement strand
ATCACTTGTCCGTTTCCATTTATTAGTACGCCATTGGCACTTTTAGTCAACTGAGACCACCCTGTCCTATGGGGGTCATCCATACCCAATTTATATCCAGTTTTAAAAAAAACTCTTTTACCTTTATAAGAAATATTGAAGGTGTTTTGCTCTGCTAAAATATGTCCATACGCTCCGATAGGACTGGCACGCATGAATATTGCTAAATTTGATGCCGGATTGCCTGCATTAGTTTGCATAGAACCAACGCCACCATCACTAAACAGTTTAGCCAGAGGAAAATCAATGCTTAAATCATCTGTTGGCATAATAAGTTGCTGCGTTTTAGATAATCTAAACCAACGCAGGGTAGATTCTTTTGATATATCTATCGGTTCATATTCATGACATTTATCCGCATACCACCTATAAAGGGGTAGCTGAGTTAATTTTGCCATCTCTATTGCAAATGCTTGATATTTTGCCCCAGGACTATATAAATGAGTTGAATTATCTGCAAAACCATCGCCAACGGCACCTGGAGGAACATGGTAAACCAACCAGGAAGCCATGTTTTTATAAAAAGGGTGAATTTTAAAAAAATCATAACCCGTATAAGACTTCACAAAAAAGGGAATATCAATCAGGGTTTCCATATTCATTGTAAAATAAGACAGTCCTTCAGTCCAACCTCCTGATTCACCGGAAAGAATGGGTGCTTTTGCAAAAAATATGTCGTAATAATAAGTTAACCATTCTTTTGTTTCATCAACATGATTAAACAGGATGAGATTGGTCTGAAAGAGGAAATGTAAAATATGCTGCCAGAAATGACCACTTAAAATTTTTACTTCGACGTCATTTTTATATAATTGATAAAAATATTTTGCTCTAATTTTAATGGCATCCAATAGTAATTTTTTCTCCTCATCACTTAGTTTATCATAAAAAGTATCAAAAACCAGGGCCATCCCCAGCATACATTTAGCATCTGAAAAATCAACCATGCCAGAATAACCGTTCCGATCCCAGCCTGTGACTAAAATGCCTATTTCTTTCGCCTTATGAAAATACTTTTCATCTCCTGTTAAAAGATAAGCCTGGCAAAACGAATAAATTCTTTGATAAGCCTGATAACCAATTTGATAGGCGGCATCCTTTTCAATTCTGCCTTTTTGATTATCGTTTAGGTTAGCAAAACGGGAGGTATCAATAGAATCATCGGGAAGGGGAAGTGATAAAAGTTCATCCGCTTCAGTAATAATGGATACTCTATCTTCATTTTTAGCATCAATGAAGCGGGATTGATTAATATTATTTACTAATAATCTTGGATGACCTGCAGGAATTTTTGATAGGAATAGAGCAGGGTCAGGGGGAATATTTTTTTGATAATCTTCCTTAATTGAAAAGGAAAAATATGGTGACCACTGTAATCCATTCACCTTATACCTCCAATAATAAATGCCTTTTTCCAAAGGTATATATGGTATAAGAATGCTATATGAAAGAGCGCTTTTAAATAAAATGGAAGGCGTATTTGCCAGGGTATCCCGATCTAATTCAACATCATAGCTAATATTTTTTCCCTTTTTTACCGGCCATTGAATGATGGGGTATAACGTACTCACCTCGCATCCATTGCAAGGAAGTACCTCTTTTAGATACCTTCCAGGCACTGTTTGAGAAACACCTAAAGTAGGCAATGTAAGTCCTAAGAATAATCCCAATATCCAAAAGGATCGAAAAAAAGAAATAATGGTTACGTTACGCTGCATCTTTATTAGAAACTATTTGATTGCCCCACCCGACGAATAAATATTTCGTTGAGAGAAGGTAATATTTCATTGAATCCCGAAATATTTAAATTTTGATTCAATAAATGTTGCAAAAGGGCATTGCTTGATTGGTTTTCCCCCAGTTTAACTTGAATCTTAAAATCATTTATTTGTTTTAAAGCATACTCTTCTGGTAAAACAACTTGCGTTGGCGTACTAAAGTCAACGTTAAACAGATTTTCCTTATAACTATTTTTAATATCCTTTACCTTACCTTGAAGAACGTTTGCTCCATTGTTTATAAGAACAATTTCTTCGCAAATCTCCTCAACCTGTTCCATTCGATGGGTAGAAAAAATGAGGGTAGCCCCATTTTTATTAAGATTTAAAATTTCATCTTTGATAAGATTTGCGTTAATAGGATCGAGGCCAGAAAAAGGCTCATCCAGAATAATTAAGTCTGGTTTATGGAGAATGGTTACAATAAATTGAATTTTTTGCTGCATGCCCTTGGACAATTCCTCAATTTTTTTGGGCCACCAATCCATAATTTCAAATTTCTCCATCCAGTAAGTTAGCTGAGTTTTTGCTTCCTTATAGGAAAGCCCCTTGAGCTGGGCAAGATAGAGCAGATGATCACCTATTTTCATTTTTTTGTACAAGCCTCGCTCCTCAGGCATATAACCCATTCTTTCACTGTGTTTTTCCTGAAGAGGCTCGCCATTAAAAAGAACAACCCCGGCATCAGCTCTGGTGATAGAAGTAATAATTCTAATGAGAGATGTTTTACCTGCACCATTGGGACCTAACAATCCAAAAATAGCTCCTTTAGGCAGTTGAAAACTCACTTTATCAACAGCCCGTTTTTTATCGTAATCTTTAACTACCTCTTGCAGGTCTAATATAATCTGTGTCATGAAAATTTTATTTTAAATGGTAATTTAAAAAAGAAATGGCAATGAATAATTAAAAAAAATATAAACATGCTCATTTTATCGATATATGAATCATTTTAAGAAATTAAGTGGATGTCACCATAGACTCAATTTGAATAAATTGCATATCGTGTAATTTTCTGAAAAGTCCCTCTTCGTTTTTTAGTAAATTTTCTGGTGAACCCGATTCCATCACCTCCCCTCTTTGCATAACCAAAATTTTATGAGCATGCATTATGGTTGATAATCTATGTGCTATTATGATAGAGGTTCTTTGAGCAATTAATGTTTCAATAGCTTTCTGAATGACCGATTCCGAGGCCGGATCTATGGAGGAAGTAGCCTCATCTAAAATTAAGATATCAGGTTCAAAAACAAGCGCCCTAACAAATGAAATGAGCTGTCGTTGTCCCATAGAAAGGGTTGCCCCTCTCTCCATCACCTGATAATTGTAACCGCCTGGAAGTTTTTCAATAAATTCATGTGCACCTATCATTTTAGCTGCTGAGAGGACTTTTTCTCTACTTATCGACTCATCCCGCAGCGTAATATTTTCAAAAACAGAACCTGAAAACAGAAAAACATCCTGAAGGACCAATGCCATTTTATGACGAAGCGCCTGTAAATTAAAATCCTTTATATCTGTTCCATCTATAGAAATGAGGCCGGACTGATGCGTATAAAACCTATTTATTAGACTGATTATACTCGTTTTTCCCGAACCCGTTGCCCCTACAATAGCCAAAGTTTCTCCCGGCTTAATTTGAAAATCAACATTTTTCAATACCCAATCTTCTCCCTGATAGGCAAAATTAACCTGTTTGAAAACAACCTCCCCTCTTAGTTTTTCAGGTTTCAGATGCCCCGTTACCTCTTGTTCTGCTTGATTGTCCAGCAAAGCAAAGACCCTGTCAGAGGCCACTAACCCCATTTGTAGCGTATTGAATTTATCAGCTAATATCCTAATAGGATTAAATAACATATTTAAATAAATGGGAAATGCGATTAATGCCCCCATTGACACACTTTCTCCAATGACTCCTTTTGCTCCCCACCATACCATTAATCCCAGCGAGGCAGCAGATATAATTTCTACGACTGGATAAAAAACTGCATAATACAATACCGAATCCAAATTTGCCTTAGTATATTCCCTGTTTATCGTTTTAAAACGACGCATTGACAATTTTTCGATATGGAAAATTTGTACTAAGCGCATACCTGAAATTTGCTCTTGCAAAAAAGCATTCATTCTTGAAATTTCCGTTCTGACTGATTGAAAGGACGTTTTTACTTTCTCTTTAAATATGTAACTGGCAATGACTAAAAATGGAGAAGTAGTAAGCGCTATTAGCGTTAATTCCCAACTAGTTATAAACATTATGGTTAAAACTACAATCAACGTTAAGATATCTGCAATAATAGTAATGACCCCTTGGGAAAAAACGGTATTTATGGTTTCAACATCATTAATTGTGCGGGTGGTTGAAGTTCCAATAGGTGTTTTATCAAAATAAGAAAGATTGAATCTATTTATATGATTGAAAATCTTTATTCGTAAATCTCTAACCACCGCTTGTCCTAGAACCCCGCTCAAATAGGTGAAGAGATAAGTCAAAAAAGCATGTAAAAATAAAACTATAATAAAGATTACGGACAGTTTAAGCAAACCCTCAACATCGGAATAAACAATATGCTCATCAACCATTTTCTGCACAAGCCAGGGACGTATTGTTGCCAGGGGTGCCAGCAAAATAGCCATTAAAGTAGTACTTAACAACAATGATTTATAAGGCGCTGCCTCCGCTAAAACACGTTTTAACAGTTGTGCATCTAAATGGTTTGAAGAAGGCTTTTTAGTCAATTTTTTTCTTGCAAATGTCGTATATTTTTTTTAAATTAATGGGATAAAATGAAGGATGACCAAAACCATCGCCTTTTTTAAGCTATAGCAGTTACCACTGTCTTCAATTTTTTAAAATGCACCTGATTTATTGCTTCTTTGAATTGATGAATAAATTCCGCTTGCATGCCGTTAGGTCTGAGATAATAGCTGATGTCCCCACCCGTAAATTCCATAGCTCTGGAAATTAGCAGATCCATAATTTCAGGATAGGTCATAAACTGTGGGTGCTGATAGGCAATAGAAATGATATGACCCGGACCAAAACCTTCCATGCCTGTTTTATTGACTATAAGACATCCAATGGGGAAAATGTCCTGATAGGCAACTAATACAAATCCGCCGAAAGAAGGAATCAATTTTAGTGCATAATCTAATGCTAAATCATAGGGGGTTTCGCCGTTTTCACCGACGTGTGCCTTCATAAAAAGAAGGAGTTGTTGCCTCTCAGATATGGACATACCTGTGAAAGCATTGTAAACCGTAATGGATGGGTTCATAATGTGTGTGTTTGCCTCTCTGTGACTGAAAATCAGTCGTTAATAGATTTTTTTAAAGCTCTTACTACAAATATGTATTATTTTATTCGAAACTGCAATTTATTTATGTTAAATAATCATAAAAAATAAAATAAAACAATGCAAATTGCCTCAAAATTGATTTTATGGCACATAACAAGGTTATTTTACTTTTAATATTCCCTATTTATTGCTCTTTTCTTTTTTCTCAACCTTCAAATAACTTTTACAAATTGAGTGAAGGTTTGAAGAAAGAATGGTCGAAAAAAGAAAAAACAGAAGTAATTATTCAGGTTCACGACCAAAAGATGGACCTTTCCTCATACAAGTCTTCTTGGGATAAAAGCCAGAAGGGCTCTTTTATTTTTAAAGCGCTTCAGGAAAACAGCCGTATTTCCCAATATGCCGTTCAAAAATGGTTAACCGACAAAGGCATTTCCTTTAAATCAAATATGCTGGTAAATGCCCTCTTGGTTACCCTCTCAAAAGAGCAAATTACCTATTTGGCAAAAAGATCTGACATTGTCTTTATATATGATAATCCAGAAATTTTTGTAACTCCATACCAGCGTTCTATGGAAAATCAATCTTTGAGAAGCGCATCAGAATGGGGTATTGAAAAAATAAAGGCCCCCGCCGTTTGGGCCATGGGGATAACAGGAAAGGGTATCGTCATCGCCGGGCAAGACACGGGTTATGATTGGACACATCCTGATCTTGTAAGTGCCTATCGGGGGAGTTCAAAAGAAATCGTTAAACATGATTATCATTGGTTTGATGCCATTGACAAGGCATCTCCCCTAAATAAAGACACAATAAATCCTTGTGGTTATTCTATCAAAATACCTTGCGATGACGATGTTCACGGAACCCACACCATGGGAACGATGGTGGGAAAGAACCTTTCAGGTACTTCCATAGGTGTTGCTCCAGGCGCAACCTGGATAGGAGCACGAAATATGGATCGCGGATACGGTAATCCATTTTCCTATCTCGCTTGTTTTGATTGGTTTTTAGCCCCCAGAGATTTATCTGGAAAAAATCCTAATCCTTTATTAGCACCTCATGTAATCAATAACTCCTGGTCATGTCCGACCATGGAGGGATGTTTAAATAATCATATTGAACTTTTCGAAAAAGCCATTTCTTTATTGCGAAAAGCGGGCATTATGGTGGTTGTTTCCGCTGGAAATGATGGAGGTAGCTGCGAAACAATGGAAGAAATACCTGTTACCGTGAGCGGTGCATTTTCCGTTGGCGCTACCCGTTCCAATGATAGCATTGCTACTTTTTCTTCGCGGGGCCCTGCACTTATTTTAGGTAAAAAAGTAATTAAACCCGATGTATCGGCTCCGGGTGTAAGTATAAAATCGGCTTTACCAGGAAAAAGATATGGTATTTTAAGTGGAACAAGTATGGCTGGACCGCATGTTGCAGGACTGGCAGCACTTCTTTTTTCAGCTAACCCATCCTTGGTAGGTCAGATTGACAAGGTGGAGCAAATCATTCGGGAAACCTCACTTCCCTTTTACAGTTCCCAAATTTGTTCCAATATAAGTGGAGGTAGTTATCCTAACCCTGTGTATGGATATGGCAGAGTTGATGCCCTTGCCGCAGTGAAAAAAGCACTTTCTGTTACCTCCATGAATGAATCTGTTGACCCAACGATTCAGATTTATCCCCTGGCGGGTCATCAACAACTTTATATTTCTACTGCATTTGGAAAGGAAATTTTTACTTTGACGCTATTTGATATGTATGGACGTGAAATTATGAACAACCAAGTGGATCAATCAAATTCGTCGATAAATTTGCCTTCTTTGCAAAATGGAATGTATATCTACACCCTCTCAAATAAAGAAAAGATGATAAAAGGCATTCTTTGGATTAATCAAAATAGGTAAATTGCAGCCCATTTATCTTTAAACGTTATGAAAAGACTGTATAATCGCGTTAATAGGGTTGAATTAAAAAAGAAGCTGGAAGAAAGTATTGAACCAAGAACTACGCTCTCTTTTTATAGATACCATCAACTGAGTGATCCCGCTGCTTTCAGAGATGAATTATATGCAGGACTAGATGGTTTAGGGGTATTTGGTCGCATTTATATAGCCTCAGAAGGGATTAATGGTCAGATTTCAGTCCTTACTGACACTTTCGATGATTTTAAAAATTACCTGTATAGCATTCCCTGGCTAAACGGTTGTCGTTTGAATATTGCGGTAGATGATAATGGAAAATCTTTCTTTAAATTAAATATTAAATTAAGAAATAAGATCGTAGCTGATGGATTAGATGATTCCACCTTTGATGTAACTAAAAGAGGAAAACATCTTTCTGCCCCCGAAGTTAATGCCTTACTCGATAAACCTTACACCATTGTGGTCGACATGCGTAACCACTACGAAAGCGAAGTGGGTCATTATGAAAATGCGATTTGTCCTGATGTTGAGACCTTTAGAGAGGCCCTACCCCTGGTAGAGGATCTGTTGACCGATAAGAAAAAAGAAAATATTGTCATGTATTGCACCGGCGGTATTCGATGTGAAAAAGCGAGTGCCTATTATCTCCATAAAGGATTTGAACATGTTTATATGATTGATGGCGGAATTATAGAATATACCAGACAATGTGAAGAACAAAATTTGCCCAATAAATTTATAGGCAAAAATTTTGTTTTCGATGAACGATTGGGTGAACGGATTTCTGATGATGTTATTTCAAAATGCCATCAATGCGGAACACCCTGCGATATTCATAAAAATTGTGCCAACGCAGCTTGCCATGTTCTCTTCATTCAGTGTGAAGCTTGTGCCACAAAATATCAGGCTTGCTGTTCTCAGGTATGCAAGGAGTTTAATGAATTACCCGAAATGGAAAGAGAAATTCAAAAACCTCATATCATTTTCAATGGAACAAAATTTGGAAAAGGCCGATATAAAGCACTTAGGATGGGAGAACTGAGTTGAAATCAGGGTGATGGCAAAATAGACCGTATCTCCATTTTTTTATTCATCCACCAAGTGTTGTTAAATAAATTTTCCTTTTTAACACCCCCATTCACACTATGGATAACCTCAATGACCTGAGGCTGGATGTCTGTTATAAATGATACGTGAAAAACCTCATTTTTGTCATTCCTAAAGATGATTAAATCACCCGGATTACTATCCTCTAATGCTTTGGGCACCCCCAATTTCGCTTGATCTTTCGAGGACGGCGAAATATTATAATCAAACTTGCGCAATACATAAGAAGTGAAGCCAGAACAATCAAAACCAGTTTCCGGCGATTTACCTGCCCAGGTGTATGGAATGCCAACATATTTTTCTGCCTCCGCAATAACATTATGTCTTAGGGTCAAATTAGCTGAGGCCTTATTTTTAGAGGGAAAATCGTCGACTTTTTTTTTCCAATAAGGAATAATATTTATCTTATCTTTTCCTTTTTCGGCTGGAACCTCTTCTACATCCCTCTCATTTAAAAAAACCTCTTCATTTAATGTAGAAGGAGAGGTAACAACGGGCTTAAACAGACTACAAGAAGTTAGGCTAAAAACAAAAATCACCCACGTTCCAATTTCTTTTAGAAACGGAACGCGGGCGAAAAAAAACAAGTCATTATTATATTCCTTAAATAAGGACATTATTATTTTTTAAGACCTGGAGAACGATTCAAAAATTCTTCATATAGCTGAATGTGTCTGCTATCCAGAGGAACAATCCAACCGTCTATAAAAAGATATTTAATTTGTGTTTTTGGCTCTAGGGGATCACCTGTAGTAACCATGATACTGGCTAGTTTTCCAACTTCCAGCGAACCTAATTTATCGGCAACGCCAAAAATTTCAGCGGGAACGATGGTTACAGATTTCAATGCATCTTCTTTACTCATTCCGTAGGCCGCGGCAAAGCCAGCATGAAATGGTAAGTTTCTGACATTTTCCTGATCATTGGTACGAATGGCTACTTTAACCCCAGCTTTCGACATGATACCCGGATTAGCATAGGCCTTGTCATAATTATCAGATTCTCTGGTAGGCAACGCAATGATAGGACCTGTAATAACAGGAAAACCTGATTTTGCGATTTTATCAGCGACTCTCCAACCTTCAGCAACGCCGGTAAGAACCACTTTAGCCACCTTTTTGTCTTGCGCCCACTTGATAGCAGCCTCAATATCAGATGCTTTATTTGTTTCTATAAGTAGGGTCATTTTTCCTCTGATAACCTCAGCAATACGAGCCATTTCCGGATTAGAAGCCACTTTAATGGAAGGATCTTTTGCTGCAGCATCAGTCACTTGTACATAATATAAAGCTTCTGTCCAAACATCATTTAGTTGTTTAAGGGCTTTTTCTTCCTCCTTTTTCAACTCTTCGTCTGTTCTTCTGTCCCAAAACCCACGACGACCTGCACCAGGGAAATTTAAAACAACGCCTTTAAAACCAGCATAAATTTGGTCAGGTGTATAGCCAACCAAATTTACCAGCGAGGCTGTCCCTGGAAAAAGACCTCCCTGAGGAACGACCAAGGTGGTGGTAATACCATCTACTCTCGTTACCGAAACAGCTGTGGCACTGGTATTGAAAGCAGAAATGGCTTCCATGTGCGGGGTTAATTCACCTAGTTCGTCAGAATCATCCGTCAAAGAAATAGACGAAACCTCAACTATCCCCAGTTCAGTACCTCCGTCAATCATGCCCGGATAAATAAACATTCCCTTACAATCGATGACATTTGCGCCAGAAGGAATAGTTACATTGGAACCAAGCGCTGTTATTTTACCCTCACTTATGATTAATGTACCTGAGATAGTTCCTTTAGTTACGGTCTCTATGGTAGCATTGGTTAAAGCGAAAGTACCCTTTGTTGATTTTTTTACCTGCCCAAAAGAATGGGTTAAAGCCAAAGTGAAAATCAGGGTAAAAACTACATTTATTTTCATGTGAATAAGTTAATTGCTAATAAAAAAATAGGATTTACTCACGCTCGAGACCGAAAAAGGTAGCTGTATTTTCAAAAGCTCCTTCTAAACAACGGTCGTGATTATGCTGCTCTTTATGCAGAAAAAATCCAGTTTCCGCGCGCGTTGCACTTGCCCGAAGACGTTGGTCTGCAGTATCTTTTGACCGGTTAAACCGAACTACCCCGTCAACAATAGTAAATTGCGGAACGGCATAAATTGATAATGGATGTCCATCGAAAATGGCAATATCCGCATCTTTGCCTATCTCTAATGACCCTACTCTTTGGTCAATTCCAAGTTGTTTGGCAGGATTGATGGTGATTAATGCCAACGCTTCCTCGTCTGACAAACTACCATAGCGCTGTGTTTTTGCTGCCTCGTGATATAAGTGTCTGATATATTCCTCGCTATCAGAATTGATGGAGGTAACTACCCCATTTTTCGTTAAAATGGCTGCATTATAAGCTGTCGAATAATAAACTTCAAACTTATAAGCCCACCAATCTGCGAAAACAGAAGCCATAGCACCATAAGCGGCAAGTTCAGGCGCTACTTTAAATCCTTCATTGGTATGTTGGAATACCAATCTTTTAATCTGATAATCCTTACAAACATTCAGAAGCATCAAAATTTCATCAGAACGATAGGAATGGCAATGAATAATAATATTCCCTTTAAGGATTTCCGCCATGGTTTCGTGTCTTTTATTATAGACAGGTTTCAGTGCTGCAGGATTTTTTACTTTTTCCTTTTCATATAAATCCCAGGCAGCCATATAGGCTTTTGCATCTTCAAACCCTTTACGGAAAATCTGTTCAACGCCCATACGTGTAGCGGGAACAATACGATTGCCTTCACCGTGCACACGCATTGGATTTTCGCCCAAGGCAAATTTAATCGTTCTTGGAGCCCCTTCCATCCTCATTTCTTCAGGATTCAAGGTACCATATCTATGCTTTATAGTTTCGCATTCACCTCCAACAGCATTGGCAGAACCGTGCATGGCATGAGAAGCGGTAACCCCCCCGGCGAGAGCCCTGTAAATAGAAAGATCTAAGGGGTCCAGGGCATCTCCTACCCAAACATCAGCCGTACTGGGTCTTGACGCTTCATTGACCACATCGATACCAATATGGGAATGCGCATCAATAATACCTGGCATAATGAATTTTCCTGTGGCGTCAATGGTTTGGGTTCCTGCCGGAGCAACCAACCCTTTTCCCATTTTGGTTATTTTACCATTTTCCACTAAAAGGTCTGCATTTTCCATGTTCCCTTTAGTCACAGTAAGAATAGTACCATTTTTAATAAGCAAACTTCCCTTAGTAACCTGTGCCTGGGCAAAGCTAACCAAGAAAAGCAAATTGAATATATTAAGTATTTTAAACATTTGATTGCGTTTTATGGGTTAAATTACTGGCCATCAATTTTAGCACCTGTAACGTCAAAAGTACCAAAAGTACCAACGCCTACTGTACCAGAAAGGGAATTGCCATCCACTGACAGGTTAAAATCCAGATTAATCTGACGTGCCCCCATGCTAATATTTGATGTGAAAGATAATTTATTTCCTTCTACAGAAATATTAGAAATAGGATTTGTGCCGGGAACCTGCGAGGAAGTCCATTCACCAGTCAAATCACTGCCACTTCCACTAAATGAAAGAATTCCCTCTGTGTTCATACCAGGAGCCTTGATAGTATATGACCATTTACCCGCAACTTTTGGCGCCTCTGCTGCTTTTCCACCAGCACTTGCATTTGCACCAGCTTTTGGGGTAGCCTTAACTTCATATTCAAATATTTTACCATCTATAAATACAAAGCGAACAGATGATTTTTCATCAAAATACGATTTATCAGAAACAACCAGGTTGGCTGCTCTTCCCTTTTCTACGGTTCCAAATCGATTAGAAACACCCAATTGAGCGGCAGGAGTAGTGGTTAAAGCGGCTAAAGCCTGATCTTCAGTAAGTCCGGCTTTAATCATTCTGCGTAATGTTTCCTTAATATCCGTTGATTTTACACCTACGGTAGAGAATGAGAAAGGCAAACCTAAGGCAGCCAACTTTGCAGCCTGGCCTTCCAAACGTTTTAATTCTTCTGCTGTTCTTGCCTTTAAAGCTTCCATTTCAAGGTCCTTTGGCGCTGCATTTTTAGAAGAATCAGCAACAGGTTTTTTTTCATCAGCGGCCTTTGGCAAATCAAGCGAAATTATGATCGGTTTCCCTTCTGATTTTAACAAATCCCCAACATAATATCCTTCTTTAACATCTGCATAATGAACGCCAAATTTCAGTTCATTTTTAAGTGCCTGCACTCTATAAACAGATTTCATATCAGGAGCCTGAAAAATGAAAGGTATTTTACCATCCAACACAGGAAAGAACGATTCCAGAGATTTATCTGCCATCGGACGATTTACATTAACTGGATTAGATCCATAGCTTTTCTGATAATCCTGCAATCTGATGGCATTCTTGTATAATTCTCTAAATCTGGACATTACACCAATAATTGTGCTTGGAAAAGCACCCGAAGCAGGAGTAAAACTGGCAACCAAAGCCGTATTTTCCTTCAACAATAGTTCATCCGCATTTTTACCAATGCCCAATGAAACGAGAGAAGCTTGTCCAGGAAGCATTTTTCCAATAGGATAAACCTGAGCTGCGGTAAATCCCAGTTTCCTCATTTCCTCCAGTGATTTATCATCTGACTTAAACACATCGCGAACCCTCACATAAGGAGTGATTCCCGATTCTTCATAGGTAGGATTCCACGGATCAGATACACGGGGTCGTTGTTGCCCCTGTCCGCCCGGCGTTCTGCCGCCGGTTGCTCCTGCCGCTGATTCTGGTCGGGGAATTCCTGACTGGGAAAGCCCTGCTATAAATCCGGCATAAACAAACATGGAATCCGCTTTGATTTTCCTTGCATGCGCTGGAATAGCAATGTCTTTACCCGCTGCCTGAATGAGCCCATCCTGAATGATGACCGTTCCGCCTGAAATTATTTGTCCGGGCCGGACAACAATCTGTACATTTTGAAGGACATAAGTTTGAGTAACTGGTATTAATTCAGGAATTCCTGACTGCGCGAACAGGCAACTGCCTATTAACATAAACGCAAAAAAACCAGTGACTTTTTCATTTTTAAGTAGAGGATATATCCACCTACTTAAAATCAAGTCTTTGATAATCATATAGTTGCTTAGTTTTAAAATGACAAAATGGTTATAGAAATAAAAACAAAAAACTAAATAAGTTAAAACTTAACACATTTTAAGGGTTATTCCTCATAATTTAATCATTTCGCCTTTTTTTTTATAAGTATTAACTAAAAATTTGCACATCTTCGAGATAAATGATATTTTCAATTTTCAACATTTGATTCACACCATGAGCCCACAGAACAAGACCACCTTTTCTCCCTTTTTACCAAAACTTTTATTCTTGTTTGGCTTCATTATTTATGCCAATACTATAACGCATGACTACGCTCTGGACGATGCTATTGTCATTACTGATAATCAATATACACAAAATGGCCTTGCCGGATTAAAAGGAATTTTTTCTTATGACACCTTTTATGGATTTTTCAAAGAGGAGGGAAAATCCAAATTAGTTGCTGGTGGACGATACCGCCCTTTATCCCTCGCTACATTTGCTGTAGAAATTTCCATATTTGGTGCTTCTCCATTCGTCAGCCATATTGTCAATGCCTTACTATTCGCTCTTTGTGGTTATCTTGTTTTCTATGTGTTAAATGAAATACTCCAACAAATACCCAATGGAGCAATCATATCTCTTTTTACTGCTTTCATTTTCGCAGCACATCCAATTCACACAGAGGTTGTAGCAAATATCAAGGGTAGAGACGAGATTTTGGCTTTTCTGGGAAGTTTGATGGCCCTATATTTTGCCTTTGTTGCCTTCAAATCTAAAAAATCAATTTGGCATTTGCCTGGCGCCTTTTGCCTGTTTCTTGGATTATTATCTAAAGAAAGTGCCATTACTTTTTTAGCCATCATACCGCTTAGCATCTATTATTTTGGTGGAAAAACCGTTACTTTTAAAAATATAACGCTACATACTTTACCCTATTTATTAGTAACCATGCTCTTTTTGGTGCTAAGAAATGCCGTTTTAGGGTCTGATTTTGGCGAAGGATCTTTCGAACTCATGAATAATCCTTTTTTAAAATGGCAAAACGGTGTTTATGTTCCTTTTAATTTTACAGAAAAAGTAGCGACCATCGCCTATACCTTAGGCCTGTATGTCTGGCTTTTATTCTTCCCATTTAACCTGACACACGATTATTATCCTCGGCACATTCCCATCATTACTTTTGACCATTTTGGTGCCATTTTATCGGTCCTTTTGTATGCAATCATGATTTTTTATGCACTGAAGGGATTAAAATCAAAAAATATACTTTCCTTCGGATTGAGTATTTACCTAATAAATCTCTCTCTTGTCAGTAATATCCTATTTCCCATAGGAACAAATATGGCGGAACGACTTTTGTTTGCTCCTTCTTTAGGTTATACCTTAATGGCAGGCTATTTATTATCAAAAATAAATAATCATTCTTTAAAAAATACGCTTACCATCTCCATCATCGTTCTATATGCCAGTTTAACCTGGTTAAGAAATCCAGTGTGGAAGGATAATTTCACCTTATTTACAACGGATGTAAAAAATGCTACCGAATCGGCCAAAGTGAGAAATGCTGCCGGGGGAGAATTACTGGCACAGGCATTGAAAGTAGATTCAATCACTGCCATCAGATATAGAACGGAGGCGGTGAGTCATCTACAAAAAGCGGTAACTATTCATCCAACCTATAAAAATGCGTGGTTACTTTTGGGAAATGCGTTTTATTATCTCAATAATTTCGATCAGGCAATACAGGCTTTTAAACAAGCCTTAATCCTTGATCCTGAATATGCCGATGCAAGTAAAAATATGGGTCTTGCTTATAGGGATGGTGGTAGAATAGCTGGTGAAACGTTGGGGGACTTACGAAAAGCTACCACGTATTTAAAAGAAGCTGCTGCGCTGCTACCCGAAGACTATGAGGCTCACCGACTGGCAGGCATTGCCTTTGGTTTTAGTGGGAACAAGTTGGAGGCCATCTCCTATTTTCAGCGTGCCGCCCAAATAAAGCCTGATTTATCCGATGCCTGGTTCAATTTGGGCACTGCGTACTATCAGGCAGGAGATCCTAAAAACGGTGCTGTGTTTTATCAAAAGGCAGTAAGTATTGATTCCACCGTTATGGAAAGAATGTCTAACAAAAATTAATTCATTGATAAAATTATTAAGAAATGCTGCATTTATCAAAAGCTTCATTATTGTTTTTTCTTTTAATCCTTTGTTTTAGTTGCCCAAAGGTGGTTGCTCAATTGCCTGAAAGTGCTAAAAATGCAGCAGAGAAACACTGGGTAGATTCCATTTTTCAACAATTAACAGTCAAACAAAAAATAGCGCAGCTTATTATGATCCGCGCTCATTCTGATAAAGGAGCCGATCATATTGCGCAGGTGGAGGACCTTATTAAAAAATATGAAGTGGGTGGACTATGTTTTTTTCAAGGTACCCCAGCGAAACAAATTTCATTGGTTAACCAATATCAAAGTATCTCGAAAGTACCCTTATTGGTTGGTATTGACGGTGAGTGGAGCCTGGGCATGAGATTAAAAGAAACCATGTCCTTTCCAAGAGCATTGATGTTGGGAGCCATTCAAAACAATGAATTGATCTACAAAATGGGTCGGGAAATTGGCATACAGATGAAAAGGGTCGGTGTACATGTTAATTTTGCCCCCGTAGCTGATGTGAATAATAATGCAGCCAATCCAGTCATAAATACCCGATCTTTTGGAGAAGACCGTGAAAATGTCACCCAAAAATGTATAGCTTACATGAAAGGCATGCAAGATGAAGGTATCCTCGCCTGTGCCAAACATTTCCCGGGTCATGGCGACACTAATGTCGATTCACATTATGATTTACCCATCATTCCTCACAATAGGTCAAGATTAGATAGCATTGAATTATATCCTTTTCAGGTATTGGCTAAACAAGGAATAGCCAGTTTTATGGTCGGGCATTTAAATGTTCCCGCCCTCGATGACAGACCTAACAGACCTTCAACTCTTTCAAAATCAATGGTTACAGGTATTGCCAGAGAACAAATGAGTTTCGATGGACTCATTTTTACCGATGCTTTAGAAATGAAAGGAGTGACCAAGCATTTTGAAAAAGGACAAACGGAAGCGGAAGCCATTCTTGCAGGAAATGACGTGTTACTTTTACCCGAAGATGTTCTTGCAGCCATTACTACCATAGAAAAATACCTCTCAGAGGGTACTATTGATACGGCTCAAATAGATGCCAGCGTCAAAAGAGTCTTATCGGCTAAGTATAAAGTGGGCTTGCACACCTTTAAACCGCTTTCTTTAGAGGGCGTTTATAAAGATCTACATAAACCTTCAGCTTTAACGAACCGTGCACAACTTATAAAGGAGGCCATCACCTTAGTGAAAAATGAAAAGAATTTTCTACCCATAAAAAGGATTGATACGCTATCGTTGGCTAGTCTTAGCATTGGTGCAGAATATATTACCCCTTTCCAAAAAAGATTAATTTCCTATGGAAAAATTGAGTCTTTTCAAGTTGGCAAAGAAATATCCACGGAACAACAAAATGCCTTGCTGGCAAAATTATCCACTAAGGAATGTGTTATTGTTGGATTGCATGACATGAATGCCTTTTCAGCCAAAAATTTTGGCTTTACTCAGTCAGAATTAACCTTTTTAAAACGCCTCAATGAAAAAACCAGGCTAATCCTTGTTGTTTTTGGTTCCCCTTACAGCCTTATTCATTTTGAAAATATACCTGTTCTTATTTCGGCTTACGAAGCAGATAGTTTAACCCAGGATCTTACCGCACAAGCTCTTTTTGGTGTATTTGCACTTAAGGGAAAACTACCAGTATCTGTTACCAAAAATATGCATTTTGGAGATGGAATCATTACAAAGGGAGGCATGCGAATGGGATACTCTACTCCGGAAATTCATAGAATGAGTGCAGATACCCTCGGGCATTTAAAAAATATCATCCAACAAGCCATAGAAGTAGGTGCTACCCCGGGCGGCGTAGTATTAGTAGCCAAGAATGGTGACATTATTTACGAAGAAGCCTTTGGAAATCAAGACTATACCAATAATAAACCAGTAGAAATTGATGATATTTACGATCTTGCCTCTATCACTAAAGTGGCAGCTACTACCCTGGCTATCATGAGAATGCAGGAACAAGGCCTTATTGATATTGAAAAACCTTTAAGCCTCTATTTACCCGCTTTACTGGAAACCAACAAAAAAGATATGACGATAGCCGATATAATGGCCCATCGTGCTGGATTACAAAACTGGATTCCCTTTTTCGAGAAAACGCTTATTTCAAAAAAGCCCCCTGTTCTCAATGAAAATTATTACCAATCCAAACCTTCCCCCGAATTTTCTATTCCAGTAACAGAAAGCATTTATCTGCGGACAGATTTTAGAGATTCCTTGTTGAATGATATTTACAAATCTGCCCTCGATAAACCTAACAGATACCAATATAGCGATTTGGGTTTTTATTTGCTGGCTGAAATGGTGAAAGTAACCACAGGACAATTTTTAGATGAATATGTAACGGAACAATTTTATGAGCCCCTGGGTTTAACCTCCACTGGGTTCAATCCATGGAAATGGACCGATTTAAACAGAGTGGCTCCAACAGAGGTAGATAACTATTTTAGAGGTCAAAAATTACATGGTTATGTTCATGATATGGGATCGGCGATGCTGGGAGGGGTAAGTGGTCATGCCGGATTATTTTCAAATGCCCGCGATTTAGCCATCCTCCTGCAGGTTATATTATTTAAAGGAGAATATGGTGGAATGACTTTTTTTAAATCTGAAACGATACAAAAATTTACCAGCCACCATCCAAAGAGTATTCGCAGGGGCATTGGCTGGGATATGCAACAGCCTAATACGCCCACAACCCACATGTCTTCAAAGGCTTCCTATCAAACCTTTGGTCATACAGGATTTACAGGTCCGGTAATTTGGAGTGACCCAAAAGAGGATTTGATTTTTGTTTTTTTAAGTAATCGCACTTTTCCAACCATGAGAAATGGCTTATTGACCCGACTTTATACCAGACGATTACTCCACGGAATGGTTTACAAATCGATACAGGCACCTGATATTGCATTGGATAAATCAGCTATAAACCTTTCTGCCTTAGACTACTAACTTAATATAAAAATGAAATATTCGACTTTTTTTCAATGCTTGTTCCTATTTTTTTTAGCAGCCTGTAAAAAGGTTACTACCCCAGAAAATGAATTATTTAAAGCCAGTTCAGATGACTTTACACAAGAATTGACCACTGTTTCTCCGTCCACAGACACCAGTTTAGCCTTGAAATTATGGGCTCCAGGTCCACTTTTAGCCAATGCTGTGGCCATAAGCATTGATAATCAAGGTAATGCTTATGTTTCTCAAACTTCACGCAGAAAAAGTTCTTATTTAGATATCAGAGAACACTGGGACTGGATGATAGAAGACCTGGCACTTCAAACCGCTGCCGATAAGACCCGGTTTTATTTAAAAGTCCTTTCTCCTGAATATTCTGAGAAAAATGAATGGCTGGAAGATTTCAATGAAGACGGGCGTCGGGATTTCCGCGATCTTGAGGTACAAAAGGAGAGTATACGGCGTATTTGGGATGAAGATAATGATGGTCAGGCTGATCATTCCCAAACATTTGCAGAGGGATTCAATGATCTTTTAGGTGGTGTTGCTGGTGGCGTTTTAGCTCATGATGGAAAAATGTATGTTACTGCAAACCCAAGTCTTTGGGAAGTTTCCGATGCTAATAAAGATTTTAAAGGAGATAAGATTACCTCCCTGGCAAAAGGTTTTGGGACTCACATTGGCTTTGCCGGTCATGATATGTCCGGTTTGACCATCGGTGTCGATGGAAAATTATACTGGTCCATTGGTGATCATGGTTTAGATGTTACAGGGCCAGATGGAAAAAGATGGCATTATCCAAACGAAGGGGCTGTCATGAGATGCGACCCTGATGGTTCTAATTTCGAGGTATTTGCCCATGGTCTGAGAAATACCCATGAAATTGCTTTTGACGCCTTTGGAAATCTTATAAGTGTTGATAACGATGGCGATCATCCGGGCGAAAATGAAAGATATGTTCATATTCTGGAAGGTTCCGATACTGGCTGGCGACTCAACTGGCAGTATGGTAAATATGATCAACCTAATGAGAAATATAAAGTCTGGATGGACGAAAAATTGAGCTTACCCCATTTTCCCGGACAGGCGGCCTATCTTCTTCCACCGATTGCCCTGGCTTATGATGGTCCCGCCGGTCTAAAATTTAATCCCGGATCTGCCTTAGGTACAAAATGGGAAAATCATTTTTTTGCCTCCTTTTTTACGGGTTCTTCCGCCAATTCAAAAATTATGGCCTTTACCATAATACCAAATGGTTCTTCCTTTTCTTTGGAAAAGGAGGTGGATCTCGTTGGCGGTATTGTTCCTACAGGAATGGCTTTTGCTCCCAATGGATCTCTTTTTATCAATGATTGGAAAGATAGTTACGATAAAAAAACAGAAGGCCGAATCTGGGTATTGGATGTTAAAGATCAAAAACATCCGCTCAGATTAAAAACACAAAGCATCCTTGCTCAGGGAATGTCAAATCAGTCTATTCCTCAATTAATAGAATGGTTAAGCTTTGGAGACCAAAGAATACGTTTAGCAGCCCAGTTTGAACTCGTAAAACAAAAAAAATCAAAGGATTTATTAGCCCAGGCTAAGAATAAAAAGGCTAATCTTTTAGGTCGTTTACACAGTATCTGGGGACTCGGACAATTAGGTAGAAAAGATTATCATTTAATGAAAAATATGCTTCCCTTGTTAGCTGATCCTTCAGAACAAGTTAGGGCTCAAACTGCTAAAATATTAGGTGAAGCAAGTTATAAACCCTCATTAATAAATCTAAGGAAACTCATTTTCGATAAAGATGCCCACGTACAAGCCAGAGCCATTGAGGCTTTAGGGAAAGTAGGGTCAAAAAATGAACTCCCTCTATTAGTTAAGCTACTGGCTGAAACAAAAGAAAATGACCCCCATTTAAGACATACCATTATCTATGCTCTGTCAAAAATAAAGGCGGAAAATGAAATTACTCAGCTGTTTAATCATCCTTCTGAATATGTTCGCGTCGGTGGCGTTGTAGCTCTTAGAATGCTTAAAAGCCAGGGAATTACAGCCTTCCTGGATGACAAAAACCAAATGGTTTTGGAGGAGGTTGCCCGCGCCATTAATGACGATTTATCTATTCCCGAGGCTATCCCTTTTCTGGCAGCAACACTCAATCGTTCGTCTTGCCAAAGTGAAGTATTTCTGCGTAGAGTAATAAACGCAAATCTGAGAACTGGTACTAAAGAATGTGCGCAAAGATTAAGCCAGTTTATCCTGAATACTAAAAATAATGATCCAATGCGACTGGACGCTTTGTGGGCCCTTGGTTATTGGACAAAACCTCCAGTTTTGGATAGAGTAGATAATTATTACAGACCCCAAATTAACCAAAGTCACAAACTCGATGACGCTCACCTTGCCTTTGAGCCCATCTTAAAATCCTTGAAAAAAAATGCATACCACCCTTTTGGTGCGGCAATGATAAAAGCGGCTGGTCGATTAAAATACCAGAAAGGAGAAGAATTTATATTTTCTATCCTGAAAAATAATGCATCTAATAAATATGCCAGACAGGAAGCATTACATGCGCTACTGGAGATGAACAGTAAATATTTGGCAGATGCAGTTTCCCTGGCTTTATCTGATAGTCTGTCCACATTAAGACGAATTGCGTTGGCAAATATTAAAAAAGTTAACTTTCCCCCTGTTAAACAAGCACAAATGCTTGAAAAACTCATTGATGGACAAACTAATATTAGCGAAAAACAGAATGCTATTGCTGCATTAGGGATAATGACGCATAACAAGGCGGAGGAAATATTATCTAAATATCTCCATTTAACACTCGAAAATACCCTGGATCCTGCCCTTCATTTAGACGTTTTTAATGCCATTGAAACAAGTACTTTTTCATCTCTAAAAACTAAACTTACCAATCAACAAAAAAAGTGGCTTAATAACGATTTACTCGCTTACCAAGCTACGTTGTTTGGCGGTAATGCTGAAAAAGGAAAAGAGCTTTTTAGAAGAAATGAGGCTGCCCAATGTCTTCGTTGTCATGCTGTTAATGGTAAAGGAGGTATGGTTGGTCCACCATTGGAACACATTGCTGATCGCTTGAGTAGAGAGGAATTACTAAAGTCTGTAATTAATCCCAATGCCAGTATTTCTCCAGGTTATGGCGTTGTTATACTTTCGCTGAACGATGGGGAAGAATTATCGGGTATAGTTACCGCTGAAACTACTTCAGAACTGACACTGAAAATCGGAAACAAGCCTCCCAGAATTATAAAAAGGACTGCTATTAAAGAAATGGAAATGCTTCCGTCAGGTATGATGAGTTTGAAAGATGTATTGGATAAATCTCAATTAAGGGATTTAATTTCGTATCTGATAACCTTGAAAAAATAAAATGAAGGAATTTTTTTATGACAAATCTTTTACTCAGGCTGAAATAGATAATCTTTCGATATCTGGAAATGAATTCGAAAACTGTCTATTTGATGGCTGCATTTTATCCTCCGTTTCATTTGAAAAAATCATTTTTATTGACTGTACATTTTCCCAATGTGATTTAAATAATGTTTCTTTAAAAACCACTGCTTTGAAAGGAGTAACTTTCAATACCTGTAAATTGAACGGCATTCATTTTGAATTTTGCCCGTCATTTATGCTGGAAATGAACTTTGATACCTGCCAGATGCATTATACCTCCTTTTTTGGAATGAATCTGGAAAATATTCATTTTAAAGATTGCGATTTAAAAGAATCTGATTTCACTGGAATAACCGCTATAAACACAGCATTCGATGGTTGTGATTTTTCAAATGGCTCATTTGACCAATCTAACCTGCAAGGCGCCGATTTTACTAAAGCCATAAATTATCATATTAACCCATTAAAAAACCAGATAAAAAAGGCGAAATTTTCCACCTCTGGTCTCATTGGATTGGTAGCGGACTTCGGCATTGAAATTATTCCCTGATATTGACTGCCACACCATTATTGGCGTGGCAGTCAATATTGAACTATTAACGCTGATCCATTCGATATTTGAATCCGAGTTTTCCCTTTTCGGCATAAAACTCATTGATTATCTGCATAATTTCATCCGGTTCATCCACAATAGGAATTAGTTCCAAATCAATTGCATTAATATTATTTTCCTTTTCAAGCATCACCGAAGTTATCCAGTCCTTTAATCCAGTCCAATAAGAACGACCCACTAAAATAACAGGGACATGGACTATTTTTTTTGTTTGAACAAGGGTTAACACCTCAAATAATTCATCAAGGGTTCCAAATCCACCTGGTAGAACAACAAAGGCCTGAGCATATTTAACGAACATCACCTTTCTGACAAAGAAAAAGCGAAAATCTATATTTTTATCATGATCGATATACGGATTGTTATTTTGTTCAAATGGAAGATCAATATTTAAACCAACCGAAATACCTCCATTTTCATAAGCCCCCTTATTACCCGCTTCCATTATACCCGGACCACCGCCGGTAATAACACCGAATCCTTCGTCAGTTAACCTTTTAGCGATAACCTCAGCTAGTTTATAATTAGGATGTTCTGGTTTTGTTCTGGCGGAGCCAAAGATAGAAACACAAGGACCAACTTTGTTTAACCTGTCGAATCCTTCTACAAATTCTGAAAGAACCTTAAACATAGTCCACGAATTTTCCGCTTTAATGGATTCTTCGTATTGTTTTAACCTTTTATTTTCATTTTCTTCCTGAGATGTTGTCATGTTTAATTTTTTTATGTTTACAACTACGTATAACAACATGAAATCAAGCTAAGTTTAAACAGAATATTCTTTTACGCTCCATTGAAAATGTTTATCAATATATCGGTGAGCCTCCTCCGCAGAAGTAAATGAATTCAACCAATTTTGATTTTTCACCCTTGAAAAGGAAACAGGAATAACATATTTTTCCACCTCAGATAGCGTAATTTTATGTTGACTTAATATGATAAGCCTTTCAATTACGTTTCGAAGTTCCCTGATGTTTCCAGTCCACGGAAGATTTGTCAAAGTACTCACCGCATCCTTTTCTATTTTTTTACATGGAATGCCATATTCTTTGCAAACAATTTTTATGAAATGATCTATTAAAGCGGGAATATCCTCCCTCCTATCGCATAATGCTGGCACGGGCAATACAATAACAGCTAATCGGTGATATAAATCCTCTCTAAACCGACCTGCCGCAATTTCCTCATGCAAATCCTTGTTTGTTGCGGCAATAACTCTAACATCTACCTTAATATCCTTTTCACCTCCAACTCTGGAAAGTGTATTTTCTTGCAGTACTCTCAAAACCTTTGCTTGAGCAGATAAACTCATATCTCCAATCTCATCCAGAAAAAGTGTTCCACCATGTGCCTGTTCAAATTTTCCTAATTTTTGCTTGTGTGCCGACGTAAAAGAACCCTTTTCGTGTCCAAACAACTCGCTTTCTATCAACTCTGAAGGAATAGCTGCACAATTTACTTCAATTAAGGTGGCATTATTTCTTTGGCTACCTTCATGTATCCATTTGGCAACAAGCTCTTTACCACAACCGTTTGGCCCGGTAATGAGCACCCTCGCCTCGGATGGAGCTATTTGCTGTATGGTTTCTTTTACCGCTATAATCTGTGGACAATCGCCAATGATTTCCTGTAAACCAGCCCTGGAAATCTTCCTCCTTAAAGACTTCGTTTCTACAACCAAGGAATGTCTTTCCTGTGCATTCCGCAGAGTAATCAATAATCTGTTTAAATCAGGTGGTTTAGAAATATAGTCAAAGGCCCCTTTTTTGACAGCCTCAACCGCAGTATCAATGTTACCATGGCCAGAGATCATGATAACAGGTACTTCCGGATTAATTTCCTGGAGAAAATCTAAAACCTCCAGGCCATCCATTTTAGGCATTTTGATATCTAAAAGGACTATGTCAATAGCTGATTTTTTAAAAATATCTATGGCAGAAAATCCATCGGGAGCCTCAAGAACCTGATATTTTTCAAATTCCAAAATTTCTTTTAATGTCCTGCGAATACTTGCCTCGTCGTCAATTAATAGTATAGTTGCCATAGCCTTCAATAATTTATATACAATTTATTCATATTACAAATATATATAATATATTGTACATATTATATATTTATTAAATATGTTATAAATAAATATCATGTTAGAGTAATAGCCCTTTGGTGTGACTAAGAATAACAGACACAGACTAGAAAGCATTTCAATTCACACTAAGAGTAAATGATGTGAATGATAAAAATCCTATCTGCTTTGACGAGGAAATCCTGACAAAACATTGTATGACAGGCATTAAAGATTATTGCAAAATAAATGAAAAGGGAGATCGGGCCAGTTACTTACTAAATTTCAGGCCAATAGCTCTGTGAAATGGTGACCTTGCGACCCGTTAATTATCATTCATTTTTCAGAGCTCGGTCGAGATTATTCAAAGCAATCCAAACAAAAAGACCGACACCTATTTCCAATGCATCTCTATCAATATCAAAATAAGGCGTATGAACCGGATGGTTAAATTTTCCATCAGGCGAGGCGGTACCTAATCGATAAAAACAGCTTGGAACGACCTGACTGTAGTAAGAAAAATCTTCTGCGGTCATACGAATAGGAATATCGACCACATTTTCAGCGCCTAAAAACGCTATAGCTGATCTTTTTGCCAAATCTGTCACATAAGCATCATTAACCAGGGCAGGATAACCCACCTCAAGCCTCAGGTCTAATTCCCCACCCATTCCTTCAACGACAGCGAAGGCAATTTTCCTGATTTTTTCATGGGCGGCAAATCTTTCACCTTCATCCAGGGTGCGGAAAGTACCTTTTAACAAAACCTGATCAGGAATAACATTGGTTGCTCCACCGACGGATTCAATTTTCCCAATGGTAAGTACTGCTGGAATAATCGGATTTATCGTCCTACTCACCACCTGTTGCAAGGCAATAATAAGGTGAGCACTTATTAAAACAGGATCAACACAACGATGAGGCATGGCACCATGACCTCCTACCCCTTTAATGGTCATGTAAATCTCATCACAAGAAGCCATATACTGACCCGATCTAAAGCCAACTTTTCCGACAGGAAGATCAGGGAAAACATGTTGACCGAAGATAACATTAACCTCAGGATTTTTCAAAGCACCCGCGGCAATCATCAAGGAGGCTCCACCGGGTAAAAGTTCTTCTCCAGGTTGAAAAATAGCTTTAACGGAACCATTAAATGTATGTCTGATTTGGTGAAGCACTCTAACCGCACCAAGTAAGCAGGCAGTATGAACGTCATGTCCACAAGCGTGCATTAATCCTTCATTTACAGATTTATATGGAACATCACTCAATTCATTTATAGGTAAAGCATCCATATCAGCTCTCAAAGCTACGGTGCGAAGGGAAGGATTATTTCCCTCTATCACCACCACAAGACCTGTTGTAGCCATACCCGTTATGGGAGAAATACCCCATGAACTTAATTTCTCTGTAATAAAAGCAGCGGTATTAAACTCTTTGAAAGAAGGTTCGGGATATTGATGTAAGTGATTTCTAATGGCTTGAATTTCAGCTATTACCTCTTTTACAACTAGTTTGACTTCCTTTATGGAAATATCCATATTCAATTATTTTAACTTCCAAGAACGAAAGGGAAAAAAAATTTCACTAAAAAAGCGATGACTATAATAGTTAACAGATTTAGGATAAAACCTGCCTTTGCCATTTGACTAATGCTTATTCGACCACTGGCAAAAACGATGGCATTAGGTGGCGTTGACATTGGAAACATAAAAGCGCAACTGGCAGCAATAGTTACCGGAATACATAGTTGTATGGGTGCAATGCCAGCACCAACAGCGATGGCACCGACAACAGGCAGGAATATAGTCACTAAAGCAACGTTTGACATCACTTCGGTAAGAAATAAAGAAACGGTGGTTAGCCCTAAAATAAAAACCCATCCGGCGGTATCCAAGCCATTAAATTGTTCTCCAATTACATTGATAATTCCCGTACTAGCCAAAGCGTCGGCAAGACTGAGACCTCCTCCAAAAAGCAATAAAATACCCCAGGGAAGTTTCTCCGTATCAGACCAATTAAGCAGGAACTCCTTCTTTTTTACACTTACAGGAATAATAAAAAGCAAAATCGCCGCAATGAGTGCAATCGTCGTATCTGACAACCTCAGAGCGGGGAAAATGGCATCTAATTGCAGTCTGAAAATCCAGGATAAAGCAGTAGAAACGAAAACAAACAAGGTTAATTTTTCACCCACTGTCATTGGTCCCAAACTTTTAATTTCATTACTAATTATTTCTTTTGCTCCGCCAAAATCACCCAAATTATTTGGAAACAAAATTTTTACAATGACAAAATAGGCGAAAATCAACAAAACGATAGCGAACGGCAAACCAATCATCATCCAGGTTAAGAAAGTAACTTCCTGGTTAAAATTCTCCCTCATATAACCAGCAAAAACAACGTTAGGTGGTGTTCCGATGATCGTTGCTGAACCTCCAATATTTGCACCACTGGCTATAGCTAACATCATTGCTATGGCAAAATTTCGAAGACCCTTTTCATTTTCCTTACTGGCAATAACCTGACTTTGCATTAACGTTATAATCGACAATCCTATGGGCAACATCATGATAGCTGTGGCGGTATTACTAATCCACATACTTATAGAGGCCGTTGCCAGCATAAATCCACCAATAATTCCATTGGCATGGGTACCTGACAGATTCACTATAAAAAGCGCAATACGTTTATGCAGCTCCCACTTTTCCATGGCCAGTGCAATGACAAACCCACCCATAAATAAATATACTACCGGATTGGCATAGGGTGCTGCAGCTGCCTCTAATTTTGCGACCCCCATAGAAGGGAGCAAGACTAAGGGTAAAAGAGAAGTAACCGCAATGGGTACCGCCTCCGAAATCCACCAAATCAACATTAACGAGGCCATCGCCAGTACCTTCCATGCCTCTGGAGTGATTCCTTTTGGGACGGGCAGGAAACTCATTATTAAAAATGAAACAGGCCCAAGAAGTACCCATATATACTTTTTCAATAATGCCATTACTTTTGGGTTTTTAGGGTTTTAACAATAAATAATCCTAAGTTACTACCTTGACGGGAACCATTTGTTATAGCTGGCATATAGTGGATACCGCCCCATAATCGACTCATGGCTGCCTCTGAGGCCGCCTGTTTAAAGGACTGAAAATTCCTCGTTGGTAGGCCAAACTCTTTTTCTACGGTATCTTCAAATTCAAAATCCTCTCCAAATAAATGAGTTAAAATTTCCGCAGTAGTAGAGGAAGCTACACTATGACCACTGGTGTATTCCGGAAAAGGTGGCGTTTGAAGGGTTGGCATCCATTTATCGTCAATATATTTATTTATATATGTTTCAGGTCTGATGAGTTCTGATCTGTATTTCTCATCCCAACAAGAAATAAAAGCATCGGCCAATCCTATAGAAACCCAGGCATAAGCCTCCGCCGTTTTCATAAAATCTAATTTTGCTTTTAAGGCAGCTAATTTTGTAATGCCAATCCAATGTCCCCCTGGAGAAATTTTCTTGGTGGCGAACATGACGTGTCCGGAAAAATGACTTACGAATGGATTACAATCCCAAAAGCTGGCTATGTCCTTTTTTTCCTCCACCGAAATTGAATCATTACCTAAATTATAAACCTCCATAGCTTCTTTGTAAAACTGACTGTTTACATCTGAGCTAAACGGCGTAGGTGGAGGAGGAGCAAATTGATCTGCCCTTTCCATGATAAAAGGGCGAATTTTATTCCAGCTTGGCTCTATAGCGTCCATATAAGCCGGGGGTGTAGGCTGCCAGCGCGTAGGATCCTCGTCTATTGAATATTTGGGGAATGTCCTGGTCTGCTTATAATTATCTTTATCAGCCCAAGCTATGATATGGTTAGCTACTTCTTCTCCATATTTTTTTGATTGATTTAAAACAACTTGCGGAACCCCTGCCTCTTTATAAGTTTTGTGCATTTCCGATATAAAATCGTCCATTTTATCTTCTGAAAATATGAGCCTGGTACCCACCATAACATAAGCATGAACGGCAGCAACGGGAAAACAAATCTGGCGGTCTTTATTGGGCGATGGAATTTTATCTAGCGCCGTTAATTGTCCGGCTAAAGAAATAAAACCGGGATTCCCTGACACCATAGTTTCGTAGGCAGCTATGCTGGAATAAACATAAATTCTACTGGCAACCGGCGGTGAAAAAATGTCGTGTACCATAACATCTGTTAGCATTTTCTGTGCTTTGTGCAGATGTGCCGGGTTCGATGCCTTATCGAGGTACAAAGATTCATCTACCTCACAGGATAACAAACAACTTATTGCCCCTAAAATTGTAATAATATAGTTAAATCCATTCATGTTCATCTATTAAAGACTATTCCTTAACAAAGCTACAAAATCAAACCTTAAATGGGTAAATCTTTAACACATCAGGAAAATAAAAAATACCATTGCCTAATATCATCTTTTTTGTAAATAAATTGTTTAAAACGAACAAAAACAAGGTATGTTTTTAAGCAAATTAAATGGCTTTTTTTTGACAAAGTATTCTATATTGATTGGAATTTTCCTGGCGTTATTTGCAAATAAGGTTGCGGGACAGGTATTTGATTTAGCTCAACACAGGACGTTTACAAAAGAGGAAATACCCTTCCGATTTGAAGGAAACTTCATACTCGTTTCTATCCTTTTCAATAATCTGCTACCGCTCACTTTCATTTTAGATACCGGGGCAGAATATTCCATTCTCACCAAAAAAGAAATTGCCGATTTTTTAAATATAGATTATCAGAAAAGATATACACTTTACGGTGCTGATATGCAGGAAGAGTTATACG
The DNA here is from genome assembly GCA_017858735.1 of Bacteroidota bacterium. GTDB lineage: Bacteria > Bacteroidota > Bacteroidia > Chitinophagales > Saprospiraceae > BJGN01. The sequence continues at coordinate 29,945 of JAFMBH010000015.1, read as the reverse complement.
CCTATTTGTCAAAAAATATTTCTTTACAAATGGGCGATTTACAAGCTACCCATCGTTCTATTTTAGTTTTGGAAGAAGATTATTTCCGTTTTGAAGAATATAGTGGTTTACAGATTCATGGTATATTAGGTGCTGATTTTCTAAAACGGTTTACTTTGCAAATAGACTATCAAAAACAGATAGTCACTTTTTTTAGCCCCGTATATTTTAAAAATAAAGTTAAAATCAACAAAGATAATGTTGATTTTTTACCCTTCACCTTAATAAAGAGCAAGCCATATATTCGTTGTACCACTCATTTATACGGGGAGGAAATCAATACATTAAACTATTTAATCGACACGGGAGCTGGATTATCCCTATTATTATATACCTCCATAGACTCCTTGAAAAACGCTCAGGTTAAAATGCTGAATAGTCCCATAGGATTGGGGCTTGGTGGTAAATTAGAAGGCTATGTTGGGAGAATAAAAAACTTTCAATTCGCCTCAAAATCCTTTCCTGAACTAATAACAAAATTTCAACAAAAACCCATTTTTTTCGATTCTCTGATGATAACACCCCGCGATGGAATTATTGGAAATAACATTTTATCGGCCTTTTCAAAAGTCATCTTTGATTATAATACATCGAATATCATCGTAAGCAAAAATCCTAAAAAAGTAAAACAACGACCTTACGACCGCAGTGGACTCATCATTGGAGCATCAGGGGATAACCTAAATATTTTTACCATTTTAAGAATCATTGAAAACACACCAGCATTCAAAAGTGGACTTCAAATAGGTGATAGGATAAAAAAAATTAATGGTTTATCCACTGGAATACTTTCATTAGATATGATAAACAATAAATTTAGTGGTTCAATAGGTAAAAAAATGAAACTAACGATTCAGAGAGATAATCAATTCCTAGAATTCGAATTACAATTAGAAGATATCATTTAATTCTCCAATGCTTCAGTAAAATTCCTCGTTATTTCTTTGAATCTATAAAATTACCTGTATATTTGCGTTTTATTATCTAAATCGAAATAACATGTTCGCAATTGTAACCATAGCTGGTCAACAATTCAAAGTCGAGGTAGGTCAAAAGATCTATGTCCACCAGCTAAGTAACGAAAATGGTGATGTTGTTAGTTTTGACCAGGTACAGCTGGTTGATGACAACGGCACCGTTTCATTGGGTAAACCTACCCTTCCTGGAGCATCAGTGAGTGCAACGGTCTTAAACAGACAAAAAGGAGATAAGGTAATTGTATTTCGCAAGAAAAGAAGAAAAGGTTTCAAAGTAAAAAATGGTCACCGCCAGTGTTTTACTAAAATTGAAATCACAGGTATTTCTTCAAAGTAATTATTCATCCTTTAAATTTACGAAAAAATGGCACATAAGAAAGGTGCGGGTAGTTCCGATAATGGACGGGATAGCAAAAGTAAAAGATTAGGCGTTAAGTTATTCGGTGGTGAATATGCCAGAGCGGGTAATATTTTAGTGAGACAACGAGGTACTCGTTTTCACCCAGGTGATAATGTTTACTTGTCAAAAGACTATACTTTACATGCTGATATCGATGGTACGGTAGTATTTCGCCGTAAAAAAGATAACAGAACGTATGTTAGTATCTTGGATCCTAAAGCACCTATCCTGGTAGCACCTCAGGGCAAAAGTAAATCTGCCCCTGCAGCAAAAGCAGCAAAAGCAGCAAAATCTTCTCCAGTAGCTGATGCTGTTGTTGCAGAAGTTGTTGCAAAGCCAAAAGCTGCTAAGAAACCTAAAGCTGCTAAAGAAGATTAAGTTAACATTAGATTGTATCCGATAGTTGGGACTTTTTCAACCATCCAACTTGCCCGTTATATAATCTTATCTTAATCCAATCTCCTATTTTATCTTCAAACAGTACAGGCAATCCAGCATGTACTGTTTGAATTTTAGGGCTTAAGATGTCAGCTCCCTCATATAGCTCTACAACATCTCCCAAAATAATAGCCTCAATTTGATTATTATTTTGCAAAACCCTTATGCTTTGAATTAAGAGAAAGCTTATTAATCCTACTTGAATGAAAAGAACAGGTTTATAAAATTTAAAGATCCCGGACAAAGAAAACACCTTAAAAAGTAGAAAATACAAGCAACAGATCCAAAGATTTATGATAAGAAATATACTCACTTCTTTTAAACTCCAATAATCCCAAGGTTTTAAAAACAGGTCACTGAACCTATTATTTTCAATAGGTATCATAAACTTGTCCTTTATTTTTTCTTGTAGAATAATATTTCTTTTATTTATTAACGCATCGTCAGGAGCTATTTTCTCTGCCTTTTTCAGATAAAACATCGCATATCCGATATTACCCATATTTTCATGTAATAAACCAAGATTGTAAAATATCCATTTACTTTTAAATCCCAACGCTACCCAATCGCTATAGATGTCTATAGCTTCAGAAAAATTTTTTTTCTCCACAAGACGATTGACTTCTGCTATATCATTTTGCGATGGAATCTGGTTTGCAAACAGCGATGATATCAAAAAGATATGGATAAAAAAGGAACACCCCAGGTATTTTTTCCAATTAATTTTCATTTATTTCTAAGTTTTGAAATTCTGCCTCAGCCTGAGGATTAGTCGCCATAATAAGCTGTCGAACGTTTAAAACATCCATTGGAAACTTTGGTTTAGCTTCCTCATTCCAACTAAACCCACTCAGTCTTATTTTTAGATGATCCGCTTTCAGCATGGGTAAAACCTGTGTTTTAGGCTTTACATAAAATACAATTTTTTCCACTTCATTATCTCCAAAAATAATATTCATCATCCCACACGATGTTTTATCTACGCCCACATAAGCGTCTTCTTCGTCTTTTATGTAGTAAACTACCTCGGCATTACCTTTTGCTGACATAAGATCAAGATTTTTATCGACAAAAAATGCATCGATGGTTCTACCTTGAATCTGGTTATAAAAAATACTATCTAACTCATTAATAATAATACTATTTCCAGTAAGATTAATTTCTTTAATCCCTTGTTTTCCGTTAGTTAAAATAAGCGTATCCGCCGAAAATTGACTGGTATCCGTCCAGGCAACCGGGTTTTTGAACATGGAAATCAAGCTATCTGTAGGATTATAAGCCAAGGAATCGCATACAGCCTGCAAATCAGATTTAAAAACTCTAACCTCTTGATCAGCTACAAATATGCGGGTAGAATCCATTCCCGTTGTATCGGGTCTGATAGAAGAAAGGGTATTAGCACTAAGAAATAGAGAATCATTATCAAGTAAAACCACCATCAGAGGTCTTTCATTAACTTTATTAAAGGCTTTAAAGTATTCTTTGCTTTTTTGATATAGTAAAGAATCGCAATATAGCGTAATATTTTCTGAAGTATCTCTCCATACAATATTTCCGAAAGCCAAACCGAAACCTGTAGATTCCTGATAATCCACTTGATCAGCTTCTAAAAATTGAGGAGGATCAATAATTAAGGATCTTCCCCGGGTTGTATAAGTACCTTCCTTTTTATTGTACCGAATGGAATCGGCCTTTATATTTTGGTCTTTCTCATAATCAATATAATGAGCCGTTCCATAAATATCTAATTGATCAGAAATTTCTGAAAAAATAATAATATCACCTGTTGCCGAGTGCAATGAATCTGATAAATTAGCTTGTCCGAGGAGCAGATAATTTTTTTGGTCTTCCAATAATCTAATGGTATCGGCGGTAGCAGTTTCATCCCCTTTTTTGTATTGTGCCTTTTGAATAAAATCTGCTTTTCCTGAAATGGTCTCATAGAAACCACTTTCAGTATAGATTTCTGCACTATCTGTTTTAAGTCTGGTGGGAGCATTAAAATAAATGATTTCCTTATCTGTATCAAAAGTTAAGGTATCGGCACGCAGAGCAAAATCGGAATCAATGACAACGACACTATCCTTAAAAGCGGCGAAATAAGTTTCCGTATTATAAGAACCCTGTTTACTACTCAGCTGAGTATCGCCTGAGTAGAAAATCCCCCCATCTTTATAGGTAGCCAATTTTCTATTTAAATCGTAGAGCAAGGTATCTGTAAAAAGCTTTGATTTATTTTTATTAAGTTGAATATTACCTATTAACTTAGCTATGCTCGAATCGCTATTAAATTCCATGGCATCAGAAAAGACCTTAATGGAGTCCCCTTCCCAGAAAACAACATTGCCATAAGCCCAGACAAGGGTTTCATTTTGTATGATAGCGGAGTCACAATACATGCGAACATTGTTCTGTTTCAGCTCAACCTCACCTACTAGTTTTTGAATACTATTTTCACCCTCCTGAGAGATCAGAAAATCTTTTGCAAAGAGAACTTTTACTCTTTTATCTTCGGTGGAAGTGGGGGTGTTTTGGCCATAAAGAGAGGACAAAATGGAAGTCAACCACACCAAAGCGAGGAATAGACAGCGAAAAATGCCACAATTTTTAGAAAGTGCTCTGTTAAAAACCATTTATTTTAAATAAGAAACAAATATACTTTTGAAGGAATCCCCACGCAACAATTTACAAATAAAAACCAAAGGAAGAAACAAATTAAATCTAAACATAGACAAAGAGAATAAAACAAACCTATTACCTTTATACCCGGGCTTTTCATGAGTTCCGAAAAAAAATTATTAATCTTTAAATTATTTGTAAGATGATCCAAAGAATTCAGACGCTTTTTTTGCTATTGGGCGCAATATCGGCGGGCTTTATGTCCATGAATCTATTAGGAATATGGGAACACTTTGCGTTTGCCATGGCAGCTTTGATCAGTCTAATCATCATTTTCTTGTATAAAAAACGAAAACTTCAAATCAGTTTGTCCACCTGGTTGGTTATACCATTATATTTAACAGGAATAATCATTATATTATTTTTCAGTAAAGTCCATTATGATGAAAGTCAGAATAATACGACCCTAATTATCAGTTTTTTTGTTGGTCTGGTAGCGACTATATTAGCCATTTTCAGTATAAGAAAAGACGAAAGAATTGTTCAGGAATCGAACAGATTAAGATAAAAAAAACGTGTGACCCTTCTGTGGGCATTTATATTTGCCTGACCCCAGAGGGGTCACACATATCTAGCTACCATGCCCCTGGCGGAACTATTTCCACATTGTACCATCATGCCTATGGCGGCAAAATTTCCCCAATATTCCTTTTAGCCCAATTCATGAATTAGCAAAAAAAAGAGGCTATCTATTTACTTAGACAGCCTCTTTTAAGACATTTACCGTAAAAAATTATTCAGGTTTTTTCTTAGCTGAGTAATTTATTTTAAGTTGGCTTGCCTTTCTTAGTTCAGTTTTTACATCCTGAACAATACCCATTGTTACCTGACCGTCTACTCTTAGTGAAGTCGTAATTTTCGATCTTTGTACTTCGGCGATTTTAACGCGAAAGCGCTCCAAGAATATAGGAATTTCATTGATATTTGCAAATTTATCTCCTAATTGTAGTCTTGGTTTTGTTCCGTAGGTAGCTCTATACTTTTCTACGGGCCTTCCAATATAAAGATAATTCACTAAAGATTTGTCCTCCAGTTTGGTAAGTTGTGTAGCGAAAGGCGTTGCAACTTTCACCAACAATTCTGAATCACGCAATTTTGTAACCACCATGAAGAAGAACAACAACATGAAAACGATATCGGGTAAAGAGGCTGTGTTAATGCCTGGTGAGGATTTCTTTTTTCCTTTTGAAAACTTAGACATAGTTAATCATTTTGTTCCCACAAATAAGTGGGAAAATGAGATTGAACGGTTAGGTTCAAATCTAATTATTTTTCTTCTCCAAAATTAGTAGGTTCAGCTTCAGATAATACCATTGGAATCTCATCTTTAATAGACTTTCTCCAAGCGAGCGGTAGATCATCACTATATTTAACGCCATATTTTCTAAGACACATCTCGTCCCAGAGTTCATCATAAGCGGCCTTCAACTCGTTATAAACACTAACATAGGTCTCATAATTGGTTCCTCTGTCATTTTTAAGCGTAATAATGGCTTTAGTAGGTATTTCCGCAAGATCCTCCCTTTTGGCAGGATTCGTGATAAACTCTTTTGTTTTTTCTCTGAGCGAGGCAATATCCATTGATTCTCCTCTTACGAGCAAATCATTTTGGGCATTTACAAGCACAGCAAAAACGTTTCTTGTTTTTAGCTTAGTAATATCTGGATCTTCTTCAGACCAGGGCGGCAATTTTACAGTGATACCTTTGTCCTCCACAATGGTTGTAGTAACGAGGAAGAATATCAGCAACAAGAAAGCAATATCGGCCATTGAGCCAGCATTGATTTCATTACTCATTCTATCTCTGGAATTCTTTTTTGCCATGGACTAGATTATTTGAAGAAGTTACGAATCTCACTTAACACAAAGGCTGCGATAGCAATCACTGAGATAATTATAGAGGTTGTTATAGAACCACCGATGAATTTCAATGCTCCTGGAGAAACCCCTCCAACCTTTTCCACAGTGGCTGCCATAATACCAGTTACTTCGCTTGGAGCCATAGCTATAGAGGTAAAATAAACACCTGCTAATGCAAGAAGTGCTATAAGACCCTTTGCAGATCCTTTGAAATTAGAAGCTACCTGAATAACACCAAACAATAAAAGGAGAACTACTGACAAGATAGTTAACGCTATAGAAGCCATTAGACCAAAATCAAAAATATTGGTTTGGCGCTGGTCATCTATAGAAAGAGAAGAAAACTCTTCCAATCCACCTGCTGCAATAGCAAAGAAAATCACCGTTATCAGAGCTCCCACACCGAAGGCTAATGCCTGCCCGTTTTTGGCTAGATATTTATACATAGGGTGGAATTAATTATTTTTTGAAAATATTGTTTTCTGTCATAATATCTAACAAACCAATAGAAGCATCTTCCATTTTATTAACGATACCGTCTATTTTAGAAACGATATAATTATAAAATATTTGAAGAATAATGGCTACAATAAGACCGAATACCGTAGTTAAAAGGGCCACCTTGATACCACCGGCAACGACAGAAGGAGATAAATCACCTACTTGCTCAATACGATCAAAAGCCTGAACCATACCGATTACCGTACCCATGAATCCAAGCATCGGTGCAAGAGCGATAAATAAAGAAATCCAGATCAGACCATTTTCCAAAAGACCCATTTGAACACTTCCGTAAGAAACGATAGATTTTTCAACGCCTTCAGGTCCATTATGTCTGTTTTTCAGACCCTCATAAAGGATACTTGCTGTTGGGCCAGGAGTTGCTTTACAAACATCCATAGCACCATTTACATCTCCTCCTTTCAGCTTATCATTGATTCTACCTAATAATTTATCGGTATTGATCGATGCTATATTCAACGTGATCACACGCTCAATACAGAAAGCCAAACCCAAAATTAATGGGAATAAAATGATACTCATGAAACGCCAGTCACCATCGATGAAATACTTTTTAAGCAATTGGTAACCACTAACTTCAACAACAGCTTCCTCAGCAGCTACAGGTGCAGCCTCTTCCACCGGTGCAGCCTCTTCAGCTGGCGCAGCTTCTTCTGCAGGTGCAGCTTGTTCAGTACTTTCAGTAGCGGTGGCGTCTTGCGCAAACACTGCATTATTCGGGGCGAATGAGGCCAATCCTAGAATAAGCAATAGAACAAACAAATTTCGCATAATCAATAAGGTTTTTAACGTTTGTTTTCCAAAAATAAAATTTAACAAAATAAAGCGGAGAGAGAGGGATTCGAACCCTCGATACCCGCAAAGGTATACACGCTTTCCAGGCGTGCCTCTTCAACCACTCGAGCACCTCTCCCTAGAGCAAGATACTAGATGTTATCCCCGCACCTGACAAAAATAATCAAACATGAATTGAAAACAAGCAATTAGGCAAAAAAAAAACAGATTTTCAAAAACATTTATTAAAAATCCTTTTTGAATTATTAGAAAATGCCTCACTTATGGCTGCAGCACTCACTTTTAGGTCATCTGATATTTTTTCTAAAATAAAGGTCAAATAAGCAGATTCGTTTCTTTTTCCTCTCTTTGGAACGGGCGATAAATAGGGAGCATCGGTTTCAAATACAAAATGATCTAATCCTATTTCTTCAATTACCTCCCCTATTTTTACATTTTTATATGTTGAAACACCGCCAATTCCCATACTTAACCCTAAATTTTTTATTCTTCTGGCCTGTTCTACACTGCCTGAAAAACAATGAAAAACACCGTCAATGCCTAAATTTGCCCTTTCAAGTAAATATATTGCCTCATCTGTAGCATTTCTCGAATGGATACTAACAGGTAAATCCATTGCTTTAGCCCATTTACATTGCTCAAGAAAGGCATCTTCCTGCTCTTTTTTAAAGGTTTTGTCCCAGAAAAAATCTAAGCCTATTTCACCTATGCCAAAAAAAGGATGTTTTTCCAACCACTTCATCGCAACATTTAATTGTGATTTATAATCTGAATCAATAGAACAGGGATGAATGCCGATCATCGGTTTACAATACCCTTCGCTTTCCCTCTCAAGTTGTATCATGGGAGCAATGGTATCAATATCTACATTGGGAATCAATATGAGCGTAACGCCCGATTCTTTCGCTCTTTGTAACATGTCTGCCCTGTCAGCATCGTATGTCTTATCATATAGGTGGGCGTGGGTGTCAATTAACTCCATTTTTAATTTTTTTGCAAATATTAAACTTTTCATTTCTAAACTGTCAGATGTCAGCTTAAAAAACCATTCTTTTAATTTTATTGTTTCGACTTTCTTATTTTCCTCAATTTTTTGTCCCTTTGTAAAAAAAATATCTATGGCAAAGGGGAAGTATTATGTCGTCTGGAAAGGAAGAAAACCAGGAATATACAAAGAATGGAGTATTTGTAAAAAGATGGTTGATGGATTTGACGGTGCCGCATTTAAAAGTTTCCCCTCTCTGGGTGAAGCTGAAAGAGCTTTTTCAACAGGGCAAGGATCAAAAACAACTGTAACGCCGAAAAAAACAGACATCATTACCCCAAGTATCTCTGTTGACGCCGCCTGTAGTGGAAATCCTGGAGTTATGGAATATCAAGGCGTTGATACGCATACTAAAGAAGTCCTTTTTCACAAAAAATACAGTCTTGGTACAAATAATATAGGTGAATTTCTGGCTTTGGTTCATGGATTGGCTTTCTTAAAGAAAAATAATAGCGACCTACCCATTTATTCCGATTCAGTAAATGCACTTAAGTGGATTAAAAACAAAACATGTAAAACAACCTTAGTTAGGAACAAGGAAACGGCAGAATTATTCGAAACCATTGAGAGAGCCGAAGATTGGCTGAAGAATAACACCTGGAAAAACCCACTTATTAAGTGGGAAACAGAAAACTGGGGAGAAATTCCTGCTGATTTTGGAAGAAAATGAGGGAATTATTTTACCACAAACCTCATCTTATAATCACAACTCACCTTTCCCTTTTTGATATTCTCCAATTTTCCCCGTAAAATTATTTTTCGGGCAGGCGATAGATATTCCACAAATAGTTTACCTTCAATATGGTCGTATTCATGCTGAATAACACGTGCTTCCATACCTTCAAATACATCGACTTTAGATTCAAAATTTTCGTCAAGATAACTAATTTTCACCCCTGACTTTCTTTCCACCTCGCCTCTTACATCGGGAATACTCAAACAACCTTCCTCATAAGACCAGGAATTTCCAAACTCTTCGATGATCACCGGATTTATAAACACGGTTTTTATTCCCGTTTGACTTTCCTCCTTTTTTTTGTCTTTCATCTGCTTGGTATCCACGATAAACAATCTAATCGGTTTACCTATTTGGGGGGCAGCCAATCCAATACCTGATGCTTCATACATGGTTTCCCACATATTCTCAATAATTTCTTTAAGTTCAGGATAATCCTTTGTTATAGGTTCAGCTTTTTTGTTCAGCACCGGTTGGCCAAAGGCAAATACAGGTAAAATCATAGTCGTTAAGAATAAATTTATTTTTATAAAAAGGCAGGAGTGGGTTTATTAATAGAAAAAACATTTCTTTTCCTTTCCATGAAAGCATCTAAAATAATAGCAGCCGCAACCCTGTCAACCATACCCTTATCTCTTCTTTTCTTCTTACCAATACCGCTGGCCAAAATAGTATCTTTCGCTTCCACGGAACTGAATCGTTCATCTTGAAGAAACACAGGTATGGTTGGAAAAAGCTGTTGTATCTTTTTTCCAATGAACATTATTTCGGCATGCGTTTGTGCTGGATTACCATCGGGGTAAAATGGCTCTCCTATAACGATGGCTTCAACTTCTTCAGATAAAATATAGTTAGACAAAAAGGCTAAAAAACCCTCGGTGGTCAACGTACACAGACTCGACGAAATAATCTGTAAAGGATCAGTTACTGCCATACCAACCCTTTTTGATCCATAATCAATGCCAATAATTCTAGCCAATTCAAATAATTTTCGCAAATTTAACGAATTTATAGCAAATTTGAATGCAAAAAATATCAATATGATAAAACGGATTAAAGGTTTTGTTCAACATTACGCCTGGGGTGGGTATCATTTTCTACCCTCAATATTATCAATAGATAATAATGAAAGAAAGCCCTTCGCGGAACTTTGGTTTGGGGATCATGCTGGAGGAACCTCTCCTCTTATGCATAACCAGCAAAAAGAAGAGAATCTGAGGCAATTCATCGATTTGAATCCCTCCTCTCTCTTAGGCGAAAAAACATATATAAAAGATGGGGGGCGCATGCCCTTTTTACTGAAGATTCTGGATGTTCACAAAATGCTTTCTATTCAGGCCCACCCATCAAAAGAGGCAGCTATTAAAGGTTTCAATGATGAAAATAACAGACAAATTCCATTAAATGCTCCTCAGAGGGTTTTCAAAGATCAGAACCCTAAACCTGAAATGATGGTCGCACTGTCACCGTTTTGGCTTTTACATGGATTTTTACCCGCCGAAAAAGCAGCTGAACAGTTAGACAAAATTCCTTCATTAAAGGAATTTTCATCCTCTTTTAAAACGGAAGGTATTAAAAAAGGGTATCAAAAATGGATGGAACTGCCCCAAACCGAGGTAGATATAATATTAGCTCCTTTAAAAAAATCGCTGCTTGATAAACCCGACGCATCACTGAATAAAATTTCTCCTGATTTTTGGGCAAAAAAGGCCTTCCATGATTTTACCCGGGAGGACGGACATTTGGATAGAGGCATTTTTTCGATTTATGTAATGAATATAGTTCATCTTCAACCCGGAGAGGCTATTTTTCAGGATTCAGGGCTTTTACATGCTTACCTGGAAGGCGCTAATATCGAATTAATGGTCAATTCTGATAATGTATTCAGAGGAGGATTAACTGACAAATACATGGATATTCCACTACTTCTTGATCATTTAGACTTCCATCCTACCCTACCAAACATTCTAAAACCTGTAATTATTGATCAAAAGGAAAAAAGATTTATCATTCCCTCTTCCGATTTCGAGCTTAAGGAATATGAGTTGGAGAAAGGGAATGAATTACGCATATCTCCATCAGCAGGTCCGACCATTATATTATGTCTCCTTGGTAGCATTTGTATTAAGACAGAAAATACCATAACTATAACTTCGGGTGAAGCCCTTTTCGTTCCACACAATACTCCAATAGATTTGCAACAAAAGGGGGGGGAAACCGCCGTTTTATTTAAAGCGGGTATCCCACAATCTTAAGAAGCAATAAACTTTTAAAAACTTATCCGGACGTCCGACATAAGTTTTCTATTGCATTTCAAAAATAATTAACCGCTTAAAACAAAAACCATTTTGTAAAAAAAACATTTACACATACATAGCGAAGTAAAATTTTGTATTTTGAATAAAATTTCAAGGATGAACCTCAGGAATATTTTATTTATTAGTTTTATCATGATGACTTACAGAAGCGTAAGTCAACAGGTAGATCCATATTCTTTAATTATTTTCAGTCCTTTCCAATATAATCCGGCCTATACAGGTTTAGACGATAAAATAACGATACAGGGAAGCTTTCGGGATCAATGGATAAAAATACCTGGCAATCCGTCTTCCCGCTATTTTTTGGTAGATGCGCCCATACCTGCCTTAGGAAGCGGAATAGGTATAAAAATACAGGAAGATCAATTTGGTGCAAGCCGGCAAATATCCCTTGGCCTAAACTGGAGTTATTCAAGAAGTTTAAGTAAAAATAGCACGCTATCGATAGGAGTTGGTGTTGGAAACCAAAGATATAGTTTAAATGGAGGTATTCTGCGAACGCCCGATGGAAATTATAGTTCAACCAGCATTGATCATCAGGACAATCTTTTACCCAATGGAGATATTGCTTTAAGTGGAATGAGTTACGACGGAGGAATATATTTAAAAACAAACTTTTTTGAGGCAGGTTTTTCTGCATCAAATATATTACCAATATCTCTCAATCAAGGTGATTTTGGCATAACCCTACAACCACATTATACCTTTTCTTCTAAAGCCTTTATACCTTTAACTACACAATTAATTATTCAGCCTGGCATTATCATGAGATATGTGATGGGAAGTTTGCAGCTTGACAGCTACGTATTGGGAAATATCAGGGAAAAATTCACCTTAGGAGCAGGGTTAAGAGGGTTTAGCCCAAACACACTGGATGGACTCATGACTATGGCTGGTGTTCAAATTGCTGAAAATATTTCATTTTATTATACTTATACCATTCCGTTATCAACCTTAAGGACAGCAACCACGGGAAGCCATGAGGTAATGGTGAGATATACCATAAACCAAAAATTAGGTAAGGGAATTTTGCCGCCAATTATTTACAATCCAAGAAATTTATAATTTACATCCATTTATTATAATAAGAATGTTAAGACGTCGTTTGTATAAAGAATTTGGGTTGCATATAATAAATTGTGCTAAAATGAATAAGTTGTTTTTGTAGTACGCCGAAACAATCTATCTTTGCTCCCACTTCTTTTTTTAAGAAGCAAATTTTATAGGAAAACCGAAGTATAAACATGAAACAAATGCAAAAAGGAATTTTCTTTTTGATGCTTGCCGCCGTAGTAGGTTGCGGAAAAAGCGATACAGGAGAATTAGTAGGTGTGCAAGACCGACCCGTTTGGAAAGGGATTCAACCTTATGGAATGGTCTATGTACCATCTGGGACACTTTTAATCGGTCCGAGCGACCAGGATATCAGTGCAACCTTTGTTCAACGTCCGAAACAAATTTCAATTCAGGGTTTTTTCATGGATGACACTGAAATTACCAATAATGAATACAGACAATTTGTTCATTGGGTAAAGGATAAAATGGCCCATGAAAAACTGGAGCATTTCCTAGAGGCAGATCCTGATGCCGTAGAAGAAGAAGATCCGGAAATTGATTGGGATATGGAGATTGATTGGGAAGCGGAAGAGCTTCAGGATATGTACTACCAGGGCAACAACAAATTGGCTGGGAAAAAAGAATTAAACATAGATTTATTAAAATATTCTTACGAATGGTACGATTGGCAGGGAGCTGCTCATGACAAAGGTCAAAGTGCCAGGAATAAATTTATTAAAAAGAAAACAGTTAAAGTCCACCCTGATAAGTTTGTCTGGGTTCGTGATTTTGCTTATGCTTATAATGAACCAATGACACGAAATTATTTTGATCACCCTAATTATGATGACTACCCTGTAGTTGGTGTTGATTGGAATATGGTCAATGCTTTCTCTCATTGGAGGACGGAATTATACAATAAAAGTCTTGGAGAAGATCAAATAAATACAGAAGATTTTCGCTTACCTTCTGAGTTTGAATGGGAATATGCTGCAAGAGGTGGTCATGAACAGGCAATGTATCCATGGGGTGGTCCGTACATAAGAAATGCTAAAGGTTGTCTAATAGCTAATTTTAAACCAGGTCGTGGTAATTATCCGGAAGATGGTGGAATGTACACCGTAAAAGCGGATGCTTATTTTCCAAATGACTACGGTTTGTATAATATGGCTGGTAATGTTGCAGAGTGGACCTTAACCGCTTATGCAGAGAATATTCTTAGCAGAGTGAGTGATTTAAATCCAGATTATCGCTATGATGCAGAGGATAAAGATGACCCAAGTAACAAAAGGAAAGTAATCAGAGGAGGTTCATGGAAAGATTCTCACTTCTTTTTACAAAATAGTTCCAGAACTTACGAATTTCAAGATACAACTAAATCATACATTGGATTTAGAAATGTATTAACCTTCTTAGGTAGATCCATTAATGACTTTTAGTCATAATTTTTTATAAAAAAATATCATTAACCTGTTTAAAGTTTTCTCAAATGAGTAATGTATTGAAAAGTAAAGGTTTCAAATATTTTAAAAACCTTCTTATCGGTGTTGGTGCTGCTGTTGTATTAATTGGTGCTTTGTTCAAAATAATGAGCTGGCCATTTGCTGATGAAGCCCTTATACTCGGTATGGGAACAGAAGCAGTTTTGTTTTTCTTTCTTGGGGTAATAGGCCCAGATAAGGATTATTACTGGGAAAAATTATATCCAGGTTTAGATGATTATTCTGGTGCAGTAAATCCAATCGCTCAGGCAGGTCAGGTTGCACAACAAAATCCAATGCCCAAAGAAATGGTTGAAAAGTACCTGGGTTCTATGATTGGCGAATTACAGGTAATCTCAGGTAGTCTTTCTTCTCTAAAAGCCCTTCAGGAAGTAGATTTTTCAGGAACGAAAGAACAGCTTCGTTCCATGACTAATTTCTACTCAAAAATAAATGATGCTATGATGGATCTTCAGGATTCCACGGAAGAAGCAAAAGCATACAAAACTAAATTAGCTGAATTAAATAAAAATTTAGGCGATTTAAATCGCACTTTCACTTCTCTAAATCAAGTGTACGGCAATATGTTGTCAGCAATGGCAAATGTTCGTCAGAACGGTTAATTTTAGAACTGAATTTTTTTATTTATTTAGAAAATAGAATAGTATGTCCATTCCAAAGGAACCGCGGCAGTTAATGATAAACCTGATGTACTTAGTCCTAACGGCTATGCTTGCATTAAACGTTTCTGCTAAGATTATCAACGCATTTTTTGTCATAAATGATGGCATAAAGAATAGTAATAGCATCTTCGACGATTCTCATGTTATTACTATGACTGCCCTGGAGAAAAATGTAGAACAAGACAGAGGAAAATATCAGCCTCTATTAGATGTAGCTAAGGATGTAGCTCAAATTTCTAAGGAGTTTAATGCTTATGTTGAGTCAGTGAGAACAGAGATGGTTGACGCTACAGATGGGTATTATCCAGCTGATGATCGAGATCATCCAAATTATCCTAAAGGTTACAAAAGTAAGGATATAACTACCCGTATTTTAGTAGATCAAAAAAGAGGTAACGAATTAGAAAAAAGAATCTTAGCTGATCGCGATAAAATTTTATCCAGAATTAAAACGCTATCTGGATTACCCGGCACTCAGATTAACGAAACAAGTATTGAGGAATTGTCAAAATCTATTTCGCTAAATATTTCTGAAAGTTGGAAAAAAGATAAGATAGCCAAATCCTGGTCTGAGTTTACCTTTAAACAAATGCCTCTTGCTGCTGTCTTCCCTCTGCTGACTCAGATGCAAAATGATATGAAGAGTTCTGAAAGTGCAGTGATCAATTTCCTGGTTAACCAGGTGGGTTTAACTTCTTTTAAAGTAGATAATTTTATCCCAATATCTTCAGCGGTAAAAAGCTATGTTATTGAAGGTGAAGTCTATAATGCTGAAATATCTGTTGGTGCAACCTCAAAATCTATTACTGAGAATATGTCTATCAGGGTAAATGGTTCTCCGCTAAGTGTGACTGAAGGTATCGGTAAATTTACTTCTACCACTTCTGGAACTGGCCTAAAAAGGTATAAAGTAGATGTAAGTCTTAAAAATCCAACCACAGGGGAACAAGAAACCTACTCCAAAGAATTTGAATATGAAGTAGGTCGCCGTTCCGTAACTGTTACCGCTGATAAAATGAATGTCTTTTACACAGGTGTTGAAAATCCTCTTTCCGTTGTCGCAGCAGGTGTGTCAAGTAACGATTTACGTGTTTCTGCAACCAATGCTACCTTAACGCCCAACGGTGCTGGTAAATATATCGCTAAAGTTACAGGTGGTGGTGGCGTTGCAAAACTTACCATTTCTGGTGGTGGATTAAATCCAACCAATTTTGACTTCAGAATCAAACCTATTCCTGATCCGGTAGCTAAACTGGGAGGTTCAACAGGTGGAGATTTAGGCAATGGCGTTATGAAAGCACAATTAGGTGTCATTGCTGAATTATCAGGTTTTGATTTCGATGCACGCTGTGATATTGCCGGATTTGAATTGGTTTATGCACCAAAAAGAGAGGATCCTATTGTTGTTATAAACGGAAGTGGAACCTTTACTGCAGACTCTAAAAGATTGTTGAATTTAGCAAAACCTGGTGATGCTTATTATTTCAATAATGTTAGAGCACGCTGCCCTGGTGATGTTGCCGGAAGAAAAATAAACTCTTTGGTATTTCAAATTAAATAAAGTTTATCCATGTTCAAGAAAAATTTTAGTCCATTCCTAATCCTGTCTCTACTCACTTTTATAGGTGTAAGTGGTTTTTCTCAGGTGCCGGACAATATTATGACTGAATCAGGAACTATACTTAGAGAAGCTCCTCTCGATGATATTACTGGTTCGAGCATAAAACAAACCAAAATGTTACTTCCTTATGAGCCACTCAGAGAATCTGATGTTTTCTGGAAAAAAAGAGTGTGGAGAGTCATAGATGTTCGTGAAAAAATGAATCAGACCTTTGCTTATCCTGTTAGGCCCTTGTTCCAGATCTTCCTGGATGCCATTAAAAACGAGGAAAGACCAATGCGTGTTTTCGCCGATGAGGATTTTAAACAAGAAATGACTCAAGAACAAATTGATAAACAATTGTTTAAGATCGATTCCGTTCCTATCCAGGATCCGGTTACTTATGAGATTACCGTCAAAGAAGTAAGAAATGATCTCAATTTCGCAGATATTAAGCGTTACCGGGTAAAAGAAATCTGGTATTTCGATAAACAGTCTTCTACCCAAAAAGTTAGAATTCTGGGTATTGCACCACTCATACAGGTAAAGACCGATCAAGGTTCAACGATAGGTGAAACCCCCTTGTTTTGGGTTTATTATCCAGAGGCAAGAGAGTATCTTGTAAATGAAATGGTGTTCAACCCTGCAAATGACGCTTCTCAAATTTCCTGGGAAGATTTAATGGAGATGAGATATTTCTCTTCCTATATTATCAAAGTATCCAACGTAGGTGACCAACGATTACAAAATCAGTTTGGTTCTGGCAGAGATATGCTCTTAGAATCAGAAAAATTGAAACAATCCATTTTCAATTATGAAAATGATCTTTGGGTTCACTAAATAAAGTATAAAAAAGGGGGAAGGTGAAAATCTTTCCCCTTTTTTTATGCCATGTACTCCCATGCGGTTCTATAAGAAGCATTCGCCTCACAGTAATCGAGGAAACCAGCAAAAAATAAGTCTTTACCGATAGTTGAGCTATCTCCTACCACTACAACCTGACATTTCGCTCTGGTTATGGCCACATTAAACCGACGATAATCCTTTAAAAACCCTATGTCATTTTTTCCATTTGACCTAACTAAACTAACGATTACGATATCACTCTCCTGGCCCTGAAAACCATCGATAGTTTTCACTTTTATCGCTAAATTCACTAATTTATCGTCAGCTCGAATTTCTCTTTCCATATAATTGATTTGTCCTTTATAAGGGGAAAGTATCACGATAGAGGGAAAATCAAAATTAACCAAGGCTTGCGTTTCGTTTATTATTCGATAAATATGCTCCCTTAAGAGACTGAACTCGTCGGCATTAAAGAGGCTCCCAGAGCCAGGTTCTGGCTTTTCCTCGAATCCAGTTCCCGCTGTATCTATAAAAATCAAGGGGCTATTATCCTGAAAAGGTAATTTTTTATCTTTCACTGTTGGAGAAGCTAACAGCTTATTATTATAAAAATACTGATTTGAGTAGCCCATTATTAGTTCATTACCCCGATACTGAACTTCCAGCATTTGGTGGACAAATCCTTTTTGTATTACTTTCTCCATTAAGGTTAAAGCCAGGCCAGATTTATTGGCATCTCTTGATTTTACGGTGGGAGGAAGTTGAAAAGGATCACCGCATAGTACTACCCTTTCTGCCTTCAAAATAGGTATCCAGGTAGCGGGTTCAAGTGCTTGGGCCGCTTCATCAATAAGGACGGTAGTAAACTTTCTTCCTGACAATAAAGAATGAGCAGCACCCACCAAAGTACAGGTAATTACCTGTGCACGGTCTAGAATCTGCTCAATCAATCTTTTTTCTAATTGATTTACCCAGGTAGAAAGATCACCTGCTTCGCTCAATAATTCCCTTTTCTGTCTTTTCTGTCCATAATCTAAAGGCGTGCGAAAAGAATTGGCCTTTTTTCTTAAAGCGTCAGCCTCAATGCGCATTCTTTTAATAGCTTTAGATTCCTCATGTGCTGATATTTGGTAATCGAGGGTATGATTCAAAATGTCTTCATCGACCCTGGAAATATTTCCTAATCGCACTACGTTAATCCCCTTTTTGCTTATCCTTTCTGTTAATAAATCTACTGCAGTATTACTTGGGGCACAAACTAAAACCTGATATTCAGTATCACACAAACGTGCAATAGCTGACACCAGCGTAGTGGTCTTACCTGTACCAGGAGGACCGTGAATGATCGAGATGTCTTTTGCTGAAATAATATGATTTATTGCATCATTCTGTGAGTTATTAAGCAATGGATTTAATGCTTCATCTTTCAATAGAGAGAAAACAGGTAATTTATCTCCAAATAAGATCTCTTTGAAATGCTGAACTCTTCCTTTATGCGTATTCTTCAGTGTTTTTAGTACCGATTCCATTTCTCTATATGACTTTTCATCAAATTCAGGAAGAATAGCAATAGACGATTTAAAAACCCAGTCGGGAAGGAACGATTGTCCAAAAATAATCTGCATCGTATCCTCTCTTACAAAATGAACCACACCAACCAGATAAGTTCCTTCCTTTTGATCTGTAATTTCACATAAGCGAATAGGATTCCCCGCTCTAAAAACATGCGCTTTTCCTTTATTTTTAGTACGTTCTACTGATACTTTTATATTTTCTCCAATAGAAAAGCCCTGATGTAAAATGGTTAGAGGATACCATAAATAGCCCCTTTCTCTTTTTTCAGCTAATGACAAAGGAAGAAGGTAAGACTGAAACTGTCTTAAATCTTCTTGCTTTTCCAAGGTAAGCCATTTCTCAAGTTCTCTGATTTTTTCCTCTATTCCTTCCATTTTCCCTTCTTACCTTTTAGTGTGATGGTAGTCACAATGTTTATGATAAACAACAGCTAATTTTGAAAAAAAAATAAACAATGTTAAACTGGTTAAAAAATCTATTCACCGGACCCGATTTAAAAGGATTTGCCGCAAATGGTGCCCTCATTATTGACGTTCGCACAAAGGAAGAGTTTAAAAATGGTCATCATCCAAAATCTGTAAATATTCCTTTAAGTGATTTGTCAGGTAAAATTTCTGAACTCAAAGCTAAACAAAAAACAATTATCGCCTGCTGCCAATCTGGTAGCAGAAGTAGTATGGCCGTTTCCTTGATGCGCAAAAATGGCCTCGATGCTTACAATGCAGGATCATGGAGGCAAATTGCCAGACTTTTTTCTTGACTTATTAATTTAACCATCTAAAGAATACTAAATCTTTAGATGGTTAATTACGCTCAAGCCATCGTGTCAGAACGCTTTTGAGAAAATTCCGTCCACAGGACTATCAAAACAACAGCATATTCAATAAAAACAAGATAATATTGTTCTTTATTCATTCCCCCATGGTAATGACTGTAGCTGAGCATTGAAAAAGTTGTCCATACAATAACAAAGTATATTCTGTTAAATACAGAAAAGAAAACCAAAGGAATTAAATACCATGGATGAACAACAGGACTAAAAAATAGATGTATAAAATATAAAATTAAACACTGTAAAGGGAAAGATTCCCATACCCCTTTTCCCTTTTTAATTGAAAAATAAAGAATTAGTATAAAAGATATACACGCCGTCAACGGTCCTAATAATTTAATCTTGTTATAGCCGTAAATCAAATATCCCCAATATTTGAATAGGTTATATCCAAATGCATTAAATTCTAAAGCATTAAAATACAACGTAAGACTTTTGAAAAAGCCTCCTCTCATTAATCCATCTGCGTAAGGATAAAAAGATAAAATGATAAACAGAAGAAGTCCAAAACAAAAATTTAAGCGCTGTCTTAGTGAAAGTCTCCATAATATGGAAGGAAGTAAAAGTAAGGGAGTTAATTTTACTACTATGGCAGAGGAAAATGGTAAAAATGCGTATCGGGGGAATTTTTTAAGGAACAAAAAAAATAGGGCAAGGAAAAATACCATGATTCCCTCTGCATGTAAATTTCCCATTTCCTCTATGAGTACGAGCGGATTTAACAAATAAATCATAGCCCGCCAAGGTTTTAAATCATATAGTTTCAAAATTACGGGCAATAAAAAAACCATGCCAATAGAAAATAAAGCATAAAACACCTTTAATATAAGAAGATCTATATCTAACCTATTATTACCCATTTTTACCGAATATTTAAATAGATATTGCAAAAAGGGAGGATAAACGCTATGATATTCCGGACTATTCAAATGACGGAATAAATAATGATCCCTTTCGATGGCAGAAGAAGTAATAAGCTCAGATGGTCTTTTATCGTAAGGATTTTTACCCTGAATGGATACATGGCCATCCCAAAAAAACCTAAAATAATCATCAGATAAATTGGGAGTTGTGAATACCAACGATATTCTTATAACCACTGCAATGAACAAATAAAATGATACGGAACGGTCATTTTTTGATAAATAAAGCAGCAGAAAATAACCTACATTAACCGGAACCAGCCATAAGAGAATGGAAACGAAATCTGACTGGCTGGCAGATAGCATTCCAAAAACCAGAGAAAAGGAAAATAGAGTACCAATCAAGTATTTTAAATACATAAAGAACTTGATTAAGTTTTATTTAATTACCCGTTTAAACTATGTTTAGCGGTAAAAAAGAAGATGGCACCAAAACCAAAAGCCAGCATGATATGGAAAACAAGGAATATATATAATCCTAAATGGATGCCTAAGGCGATACCACCAATATAATATAAAGCCAGAAGACCTTCCACAATGGTTGAGGGAGCTAATTTTCTAATGATGTACTTATTTTTCATAAACGAATCACCCGCATTGGTAATATTAAATTTTGGTGTTCTTACGAAAGCTGATTTCTTGCCAAGATAACCTTCAATGACCGCTATACTATTATGGAAAGAAAGGCCCATTGAAAGTGATAGGAAGACGGGAAAAAGTAGAAAAAACTCAACGCTGGCGTCAGCTATTGACTTTTGCCTTGCCGGGGATTGAATATTAGCTACAAAATAAACTGAAGTGACAGACATCATGCCGAGGAAAAAATAGGTGAATACATCTTTATTAAATCCTCTGGCTATAAATTCCTCCATATAATAAAGTAAAGGAACACTGGAAATACCTGTAGCAAAAACAAATAGAAACACACTACTGGCAAAAAGATGCTGGGTGGCGTGTATTTTTTGTCTTGTAGTCAAGTCTTTTGATTTCCAAAGGGTGGGCAGCATTTTTCTTGCTGTTTCAGCCCCGCCTTTCATCCAGCGGAATTGCTGAGATTTTAGAGCATTCATCTCGGCTGGTAGTTCTGCAGGAGACCCAATTTCTTCGAGGAACTTAATTTTCCACCCTTTCATTTGCGCTCTGATGCTCAAATCTAAATCTTCCGTTAAAGTATCAGCCTCCCAACCGCCAGCATCTTCGATGGTTGATTTTCTCCAAACACCAGCGGTACCATTGAACTGAAGGAAATAATCACCTTGCATCCTACCCACTTGCTCAACGGTAAAGTGAACATTCAACTGTAGGGCCTGAAGTTTAGTGATTAGAGAATAATTCTGATTTATATGATCCCAGCGCGTTTGAACAACGCCCACCTTTGGGTCTTGAAAGTAAGGCACCGTTTTTTTAAGAAAATCTGCTGTGGGCATAAAATCAGCATCGAAAATAGCCAGAAACTCACCTTTGGCAAAAACTGTCCCATCTTTTAGTGCTCCCGCCTTGTATCCCTGACGAACAGTTCTTAAAATCTGTTCAATCTGAAATCCTTTTGCTTTGTACTCCTCTACTTTTCTTTTTACAATGTCCAGTGTTTCGTCGGTAGAATCATCTAAAATATGAATTTCAAACCGATCTTTGGGATAATCAAAGGCAGCTATGGTGTCAATCAATCTTTCTACTACATATTGTTCATTATACAAAGGTAATTGCACGGTAACCATTGGCCAAACATAGTCAGCTGGCAGAACGCCATCTACTTCATTTTTCAAATTACCATCTAAAGAAGGTGATAATGATTTTAGACCTCTTTTATAATATACAAGAAGATCAAATTGCATGACACAATATAGCGTAATATACAAAAGACAAGTTGCATAAATTCCCATGAAAACGTAGGCCAAAATGGACATATAGAAGAAAATTGTAGATGAAAAATGAACCTTACCTAAATTAGAGGTCAGTTGTTGTAAAAAGTCACAATTTAAACTGTAAATTTACAATAATTTAAAGATTGTCCATATAATTTTATACCCTGCTAAAATACTCCCTTTTATGGTGCCTGAAATTTTTGATTCACCCAGTCTTTTCCTGTAGTTAACGGGGACTTCTACGCAAACCATTTTATTTTTAGCTGCTTTAACCTGCATTTCTACCGTCCATCCAAAATCAATGTCTTCCATATTCAAGGCTAATAAAGTTTTCCAGCGAATGGCTCTGAATGGACCTAAATCGGTAAAACGAACACCGTAAAATAAACGAATCAACGTCGTTGCCAGCAAATTACCAAATCTTTGATGGAATAACAAGGCAGCTGCTTCTCTCTCTCCTAAAACCCTTGACCCAATGACAAGTTCGACTTTTTTATCCTCAAATGGCTGAAGTATAGCATGAATATCCGAAGGGTTATCAGAATAATCTGCATCAAGAAATACGACCAGATCAATAGGATCTGGATAATTTTTATTCTTAAGATAGCTTATAGCGCACAAACAGGCGGAACCATACCCTCTCCTTGGTTCAAAAACAACGGAAGCTCCATTGGAGGAAGCTATTTCAGCTGTTTTATCTGTACTTCCATTATCGCAAACCACTATGTCTGAAAAAATAGATGGAGGTAAGCCTTTAAGAACGGCTGCAATACCAAGTTCTTCATTCAAAGCTGGGATGATAAGAACTATATTTTGCCTGAAATAAGTAGTCATAACCTGAATAAATGATAAAGAAATAATGTAAATCTAAAAATATAAGCGATACTAAATTCATCTTCCATTATATTTGCAATCTAAACAGGAAACATGCACATCTATCGCCTACTTTTAGGCTTAACTATCTATATTTCCCTTCATTTACTAATTTCTTGTCAAAAGGAGTGGGTATTTACCACTTCACCGACGGATAAAGTTACTTTTTCCTCCGATACTCTTCGTTTTGATACCGTTTTTACCCAAATTGGATCCTCCACCAGAATTTTTAAAATTTATAATCCATCAAAAGAAGCTATCAATATCAGCTCTCTTTATTTAGCGGCCGGGGCAAATAGTAAATTTAAAATTAATGTCGATGGTTTTCCAGGGGCTAAGGCATTGAAAGATATTCCTATTTACCCGAAAGACAGTATTTATTTATTTGCTACAGTGACCATTAATCCAAACTCCCCTCTTTCTGTCAGTCCTTTTATTTTTAACGAAGAACTTATTTTGGAAGTTAATGGCAATAAACAAATAGTTACTTTAGAAGCCTGGGGGCAAAATGCCAATTATTTTCCCTCTCGTTTTAATAAAGGCGTACCCGTTGTTTTAAGCTGTAAAAACGGAGAAATTAACTGGAATGACCCAAAACCTTATGTCCTGTATGGTGAAATTTTTATTGACAGCTGTACACTAAATATTGCGCCGGGCACTCGTATTTATGTTCATGGTGGCATTGTTAAAAATAATGCCTTTGGTGTGTTCAATGATGGCATTCTCTATACTTTGCCTTTCGGAAAATTATTAATGAACGGAACTTTCGACAAACCAATTGTTATTCAAGGAGATAGACTTGAACCTGAATATCAAGATGTTGCGGGACAATGGTATGGAATTATTCTGGGCCGTGGTTCAAAAGGTAATAAAATTCAATATACAACTATAAAAAATAGTATTGTTGGTCTATATGTAGATTCTACCGCGGAATGCACGTTGAAAAATTCACGTATTTTTAATACGGCATCGAATGGTTTAGTAGGTGTTCGGGCTACTATTCAAGCCGATAACTGTTTAATTTATAATAATGGCGGGAGTGCTGTTCAATGTATAAATGGGGGCGATTACCAGTTTAACTATTGCACTATAGCTAGTTATGGAAGTAATTCTTCTGCCTTGGGAATGACTAATTATATTTGTTACGATGACCCAATTACCTGTCAACGTAGAAGCCAATACAGGCTAAATGCTACTTTCAGAAATAGTATTTTCTATGGTTCCGATCAGGATGAAATAAATTTATCAGATATTTCGAATGGTCAAAATAAAGCCCTTTTTAATATTTTATTTGAAAATTGCGTAGTAAGAGTAAAAGATTTATTGACAGGACAAAACAAACAATTTTCAAATTTCCTTACTGACCAGTGTAAAAATTGTATCAACGGAAGCATACAAAGTAAGGTATTTAAAAATCCTTCAGAAGACGATTATACCTTAGATTCGCTATCCGTTGCGGCCAATAAAGGCCTTCCTCTTCTCAAACCCTACCCTATTTTAATTGATCTTTTAAATAAAAACAGAGATAGCACTAATCCTGACATAGGTTGTTTCGAACAGATAAAATAATACCACAGCATGTATCCATTTGTATCTATTATTGGGACGGGCTGGTTAGGTTTACCCCTTGCCAGATTATTAGTTCAAGCAGATTGCCAGGTATTTGGAACGACCACAAGGGAGGAAAAAATAGAGTTATTGACTGCGGAAGGGATTCTATGTAATAAAATGATTTTCACTGATGATGCATCAAAAACGGACATTCAAATACCGTGGCAAACGGAAATTTTAGTTATCACCTTACCTCCCACGCTGGGCAAGCTGGCTCCATTGCACAGTTACATCGACATAATAGAAAGCATCATACACCAGACTAATCACTTAGTCCATTTAAAAAAATTACTTTTCACCAGTTCCACCAGTGTTTATGGCCGTGCTACAGGCGTTTTAACAGAAGAAACTGCCATACAACCTCACACCCCATCAGAAGAAACTTTGGCTCAGGCAGAACAAATAATAAATGAAAAAATGGGAGACTACGCCGTTTATGTATTACGATTAGGCGGTTTAGTAGGCCCGGGAAGAGAACCAGGATACTTTTTTAAGGACAAGAAGGATATTCCTGGCGGAGAAATCTCTGTTAATTTAGTGCATCAACTTGATGTACTGGAAATAATGAAGCATATAATTTTGAAAGATACCCCTGAAGGGACTTTTAATATTTGCGCAGATGAACATCCGACAAGGGGCGTTTTTTACCCTCAGAGAGCCCGGCAAATAGGTGCTCAGGAGGCCACTTTTATTTCTGGAAATGAACCAGAAAGATATGTAAGTAACGAAAAAATAAAAAAGAAAACGGGATATACTTTCGTATATCCCGATCCATTATTTTTTCCAAGCGGCAATTGATGCTTCATTCATACGAATATAGTCGTCATTCGCTGCTTTTTTAGCTAGTTCCAGAGACTTCGTCGCCACAGCGATAGCCTCAGCCTTTCTATTTAAGTCAGCTAAAATTAAAGATTCTTTGCGCAATGTCCAATATTGAGGATTTAAAGCATTGGCTTTTTGCACCCATTCTAAGGCTTTATTCAAGTCTTTTTTTGCATCATGGTAATAAGCACCAGCAGCATAAAGGTCTGCACCAGAAGGTCCCGCCATTACTTTGTCAATAGAAGCCATTACTTTGGCATCAGTATTTACAGAAAGAGGCAGGCTCACTTTAGTTTTTTCCCAGCTGATATCAATCGTTGCACTTTCGTTGGTATAATTATTTACGTCCATAGTAAATGATTCTACATTTTCTCCCAAGGACTTTGTTGCCGCTGAGAAAGAAACAGCAGGAGTTTTCTCTACATAACTGGCCCAGTTAGATGTTTCATATTTGTAAACCATTACTTTCCATTCTGCTACATTAGGAACGGTAAGAAGGGCATAATCCCCTTTTTTAACCTCTGCACCACCTAATTTAACATCTTCACTGAAACTTAATTTTGTCACTGAATTAGCACCAGTACGCCAGGTGGCACCGAAAGGAACGACTTCCTTACCAAAGATGCCTCTTCCTTTCATCGAAGGACGAGAATAAAGAATGGTAACGTCCGTTAAACCCACTTTTGTTTTTAATTCAGTCGTTACACTAGCCGACGGAGAAACGATTTGAGCGTCTAAAGTGTTGGTATAAACCAGTACTGACAAACAAACCACACATTTTACTAAGAAATTCTTACTCATAACTTGGTTTTCTTTAAAGATTAACATTTTTTTTTGCAAAATTAACACATTAAAGGTAGTATTGCACTATTAATTTTTTCAAAGGTTAAATTTTGAACATGATTACCAATAAAACCACCTTCACTATAGCTATTATTGCTCACGACACTAAAAAAGTGGATATGGTAGGATTTGTTCGCGATCACATAGCTTTTTTTCGGGAAAGAAATATTCACTTAATTGCCACGGGAACGACAGGGTCTTATTTAGAAAAAGCTGGGCTCGATGTGGAAAGAATGCTCAGCGGTCCATTAGGCGGAGATGCCCAGATTGCCAGTAGAATGGTGGAAGGAAATGTTGATATGATTATCTTTTTTCGGGACCCCCTTGGAAAACACCCTCATGAAGTGGATGTCAGCATGCTTATGCGTTTATGTGATGTACACAATATTCCACTGGCTACCAATCCTGCTGCTGCTTCACGATTTGTATTGTCCTTAAAAGAAGATTTTCCAGGTTTACCTGAATAACAGAACTTTTATTTACAACTTTTACCCTCTGAAATTTATTTAATTTGTAGATTTGCAACGTTTTTATTTGCTAAAATTAATCATATCTTAAAATAATTTAAAATGAGTACAGCGATAGGTACCTTAACCTACAAGGTTAAAGATATTGCTTTAGCCGATTACGGCAGAAAAGAAATAGAATTGGCGGAGGCTGAAATGCCAGGTTTGATGGCACTTCGTGAGAAATATGGCGAATCAAAACCACTAAAGGACGCCAGAATTGCAGGCTGTTTGCACATGACTATTCAAACAGCTGTTTTAATTGAAACTTTAGTTGCCTTAGGTGCTGAGGTTACCTGGTCTTCTTGTAATATTTTTTCTACACAAGACCACGCCGCCGCTGCTATTGCCGCCGCTGGTATTCCTGTGTATGCATGGAAAGGGATGAACGAAGAAGAATATTGGTGGTGTGTTGAACAAACTCTAAGGTCGTTCAAAGACGGCAAACACCTGAATATGATCCTGGACGATGGGGGTGATTTAACTAATATCGTATTGGATAAATATCCTGAAATGGTTAAAGAACTTAAAGGTATTTCAGAGGAAACAACCACTGGTGTTCACCGTCTATACGAAAGAGTGGCAAAGGGTACTCTTCCTGTACCTGCTATCAACGTAAATGATTCCGTTACTAAATCAAAATTTGATAACAAATACGGTTGTAAGGAATCTTTGGTTGACGCTATTCGCCGAGCTACTGATATCATGATGGCTGGAAAAGTTGCTGTTGTCGCTGGTTATGGTGACGTAGGAAAAGGTTCAGCAGCCAGTTTATCAGGCGCAGGATGCCGGGTTATTGTTACTGAAATAGATCCAATTTGTGCGTTACAAGCTGCTATGGACGGTTACGAAGTAACTACTATGGCAAAGGCTATTCCACGCGCAGATATCGTGGTAACAGCTACTGGAAATAGTGCTATCATCAAAGAGGCGCACTTTTATATGATGAAGGACAAAACAATTCTTTGTAATATTGGTCATTTTGATAATGAAATTGACGTTGCCTGGTTAAACAACGAATCAAATGCTGTCAAAATGAATATCAAGCCTCAAGTGGATAAATATACATTGAAAGGAAAGGATATTATCCTTCTTGCTGAGGGTAGATTAGTGAATTTAGGTTGTGCTACAGGCCATCCTTCTTTCGTTATGTCAAATTCATTTACGAATCAGACCCTTGCCCAGATTGAGCTTTTCAACAATCCTGGTAAATATGAAAATAAAGTCTATATGTTACCTAAACTTCTTGATGAAGAAGTAGCAAGATTACATTTAGCGAAAATAGGCGTTGAATTAGAAACGCTTTCTAAAGACCAGGCTGACTACATCGGCGTAGAAGTAACAGGTCCATTTAAACCTGAATATTATCGTTATTAATTTTTAAAAAAGGCCGGTAAGTGATTTTTACCGGCCTTTTTAACTTTTTATAAAATGAATGGCATTTTTTCCACCTATTTCATTCTTGGGTTCGAACATATCTCCGATTTGGCAGGATACGATCATATTCTTTTTTTAGTAGCTCTTTGTGCCGTTTACACCTGGACTTCCTGGAAAAAAGTAGCCATTATTGTTACTGCTTTTACCATTGGTCATTCTTTAACGCTCGCTTTGGCAGCGCTAAATGTGTTAAATATTCCAGCAGATACGATTGAGTTTTTAATACCCGTAACTATTTTTATAACAGCCATTTCCAATACTCATCCGGCGGCGATGGCCAGTAATGAAAAGAAAGGGTTTTCAAAGCCCATGCTTTTCAAATATATCATTGCCCTCTTTTTCGGACTCGTTCACGGACTGGGATTTTCAAATTTTTTCAGGCAATTAACTATGCCTTCCCAGGAAAATGATTTGATTCCTCAACTTTTTTCCTTTAATATTGGTGTTGAAGTTGGACAGTTAATCATTGTCGGATTTATTTTAACCATTTCTTATCTCATCCATGTTTTATTAAAATTGAGCAATCGTTCCTGGAATATTTTTATTTCAGGTGCCGCTGCAGGTATTGCTTTTTTATTAATGCTAGAAAGAATGCCCTTTTAAATTAAGCCTACGATATGCCATACCTCCTTTTTCTAAGTAGTTTTTTCTGTCTGTTACATACTTTTCATGTAAGTAAAACCATGGTGGAATATAATGAAAAAGAAAAATCCCTTCAAATTAGTGTTCATATATTCATCGATGATTTAGAGGAATCCTTAAAAAAAGAGGGGCATACTAAATTATTTATATGCACAGAGAAAGAATCCACGCAGGCTGAAAAACATATTGAATCGTACCTTAGAAAGAATCTTTCTTTCTCTGTAAATGGTAAATCAAGCACTTACACATTCGTTGGGAAAGAAGGTTCCTCTGATATGAGTGCGGTGTGGATTTACCTTGAAATACCTGTTAACGGTAAGATTAAAACCATTAACATAAAAAATTCGTTACTTTTAAGAGAGTTTGACGATCAAAAAAATCTGGTTCATGTTATCGGTCCAAATAAAAAGGAAGGAACTGTTATTTTTGCTAATGCTAAAACAGAAGAATTACTTACGTTTAGTCCTTAATGTTTTGCTATGAAAACCTTGTTTATTCTTCCTATTCGTTTTTATCAACTGTTTATTTCTCCCTTATTTCC
>JAFMBH010000171.1 GCA_017858735.1 Bacteroidota bacterium | reverse complement strand
TAACCAAAGTAGGTCATGATGCCAATCAAATGGTAGGCTTTTGTAACGATATTTTCCTGGATCACTCGACCGATATTCAATGTAAACTGCTCATCATTTCCGGAGGAATTCAAGACTTTTTACATGGACATTATTTAGTAAAGAAATCGAAGATACCCGCAGTTTATGGTCAGGCTTCCTTATTTTTGAAATACGCCAGAGATGATTATTCGACCCTGCAATCGTTTGTCAAACACCAAATTGAAGGACTCGTCGTAGCTAATCATTTCCTAACTTTACCTCCGTCCTAATGCCTATTCCCCATGAATGAAAAATTAATTTCCGGATTTTCAAAGTTATCTAAAAAGGAAAAAATAGATTGGGTAAATACACACTATGGTACCGCAGAGGTGAAAGCCATTACCGATGATTTCTCCGTTTTTTTTCATGAAAATACAGCTATTCAGGAAGTAATAGATGGATTTAGTGAAAATACTATAAGTAATTTTATTCTCCCTTATGGCATTGCTCCCAATTTTTTAATCAATGGCGTGGTATATGCCGTGCCTATGGTCATCGAGGAGAGTTCCGTCGTTGCTGCTGCTTCCAGTGCAGCAAAATTCTGGCTTTCCAGGGGCGGCTTTACATCTACCGTTTTATCTACCGTGAAAATTGGTCAAATCCATTTCAAATGGTTTGGTGATAGTTCTCTAATATATCGTTTATTTCCAGACATAAAAGAGAAGCTTCTACTGGAGAGTAAACATTTAGGAGCTAATATGGTAAAAAGAGGCGGTGGTGTCACAGATATAGAGCTCCTTCATTTCGGTCATTTGGAGGAAGGTCTTTATCAACTGAGGGTCAAATTTGAGACGGTAAATTCTATGGGTGCCAATTTTATTAATACTCATTTAGAGTCATTTTCCTCTTCACTTAAAGAATATTTTAATTCCTCCAGCTTTCTTTCTCCCGAAGATAGAGAGCTCCTCATTATTATGTCCATTTTATCAAATTATACGCCTGAATGTTTGGTAACGGCCACGGTCAGCTGTCCTGTAAGTGATTTTAATGGAATTTATAAAGACATGGGTGCCGCTGAATTTGCCAATAAATTTCAACAAGCAGTGCGTATTGCTGAAATTGATCCATACAGAGCCACCACACATAATAAGGGCATTTTTAATGGTATTGACGCCGTTATTATGGCTACTGGTAATGATTTCAGAGCTGTAGAAGCGGCAGGTCATGCTTATGCAGCAAAAGATGGTTCTTATAAATCTTTAAGTGTATGCAAGATTGAAAATGATATTTTTACTTTTTCCCTGACTCTTCCTCTGGCTATTGGAACTATCGGCGGATTAACTCACCTGCATCCTTTAGCTAAAAAAACGCTCTCCATTTTAGGAGAACCCGATGCCAAAATGCTCATGCAAATCGTTGCATCCGTTGGTCTTGCCCAAAATTTTGCCGCAGTAAAGTCTTTGATCACCTCAGGTATTCAGGACGGTCACATGCGCATGCACCTGATGAATATTCTGGTCCATCTACAGGCAAATGAGGAGGAAAAAAGTAGCGCTTTAAATCATTTTAGCAAGATACCCGTTTCTTTTTCATCGGTTCGTGAATTTATTGATTCAATGCGGTCTGAAAAATGAATGGGACAAGTTATTTTTCACACGGAAAATTATTGATAACAGGGGAATATGCTGTTTTAGACGGGGCAAAAGCATTGGCCCTACCCACTAAGTATGGTCAGCATCTGCATTTTCACCCTCAACCTGGCTCAAATTGCCTCCTTTGGGAGAGTTTCACAGATAAAGGACATTTGTGGTTTTCTGCCTCGTGGGAGTTAAATTCTATGAAGGTTAATGTCGGTAAGGGGTTGCCTGAAACTGCAGTTCTTACCTCACTCTTAAACAGTATGTTGTCAGAAAAAGGGCTTCCAACTTCTTTTTTAGAGGGCAAAATAGAAACCAGACTCGATTTTCCAAGAGAATGGGGACTAGGGACCAGTTCAACTCTTATCGCTTTACTTTCAAAATGGACGCAAATTAATCCATATTATTTGTTGGAAAAATCATTCGGTGGTTCCGGATATGATATTGCCGCTGCTGATGCAAATGGTCCTATTACATACAGAAGAATGAAAGAAAATAAGGAGAATCCTGAAGTTAATATAGCGCCGCTTAATCCCTCGTTTTTAAACAATATATATTTTCTTTACTCCGGTAAAAAGAAAAACAGTAGAGAAGGAATTTCAGCTTACCGTTCGAAATCATTAAATCCTGCCTATATTTCAGAAATATCACAACTGACAGAAAAAGTTCTGACTGTTGAACGTTTTTCAGACTTTTGCGCATTGATAAAGACGCATGAAGAAATAACCGGCAAGCAATTGGATTTAACACCTATTCAGGAGGAATATTTTACAGATTTTCAAGGGGTGGTAAAATCTCTTGGCGCTTGGGGTGGCGATTTCTTGATGATTCTAACCGAACTACCTAAAAGTGACATTATATCCTATTTCAAAAAGAAAGGCTTTTCAACCCTTTTTACCTATAATGAATTGATATTTACTGAAAATAAATAAAAATTATGCCAACCAAGTGGAATGAATGCGAATTAGTTTCTTTTAAAGAAATAGCGCCTCAAACGAGACTTTTCACTTTCAAATTATTGGGTGACGATGTTTTTTCATTCAAAGCAGGTCAATTCATTACTTTCGATCTTCCTGTGCACGAAAAAAGACTTTACCGCTGGAAAAGCTATTCTTTAGCTAATGCACCTGATAACACGAACCATTTTGAACTATGTATTGTAAAAAATGAAGGAGGACTAGGTACTACCTATCTGTTTGACCAAATAATAATAGGAGATAAACTGAAATTTAAAGGTCCTGAAGGCAGCTTCATTTTACCAGAAAATAATCCTGAAGCCCTCTGTTTTATTTGCACAGGAACAGGCATTGCACCCTTCAGAAGTATGCTGGGGGATATTTGTCAGAATTCGGTAAAACCTGCAACAATCCGGGTTATATTTGGAACAAGAAAAATGGAAAATGTTCTCTTTTTAGATGAATGGCGGGAATTAGTAGAATTATTACCTGATTTTCAAGTATATATAGCCCTCTCAAGAGAAGAAGAATTACCTCTTATCAAAGAGAAAAATATTTTTTTCTATAAGGGATACGTCCATCAGATTTATCAACATCAAAAATTATTTGATGTGAAAGAACCAATATTTTATCTTTGTGGTTGGAGAAATATGATTGATGAGGCGCAAAAAAACCTTTTGAACCTCGGTTTTCCGTCTTCCAATATTCAAACTGAACTATATGGGTGATGTGGAGATAAAACTATTTTATTAAGAACTTGTTTTTACCTAAAACCAACCATTTTATCAACATGGAAAATACTACACCACAGAGTCCGGTTCTGATATATACGGAGCAAACGCCGAATCCGGAAACTTTAAAATTCGTTACTAACAGAATGCTTTATAAAGGGACAGCTGACTTTAAAGAAGTGAATGCGGCTAAAGAATGGTCTCCAATAGCTACCGAATTATTTCAATTTCCTTACGTTAAGGGAGTTTATGTTTGCAATAATTTCGTAACTGTTTCAAAGGAGTTTAATTATGCCTGGGAAACTATTCTGCTTCCTCTAAAAGAGTTTATAAAAGAATATGTTGCTAACGGATCTGAAATTATTAGGGAAGGTTATGCCGAAGCCATGTTAGCTTATGAAGCTGAAAATAGTAAACATGAAGTTCATACAGGCGAGCAAAGTGAGACGGTAAAAAAGATAAAAGAGCTTATTGACACTTATGTTAAGCCTGCCGTTGAAATGGATGGTGGAAACATTGAGTTCAAAAGTTTTTCAGAAGGAATCGTCACCGTAACCTTGCAAGGTAGCTGTAGTGGTTGTCCAAGTAGTACCGTTACCCTAAAATCAGGGATAGAAGGCATGTTAAAACGAATGGTTCCCGAAGTGACCGAAGTGGTTTCAGAAATGGGATAAAATTAAATGGAAAAGGGGCTGTCTAAAAAGATAGCCTCTTTTTTTATGCTACTTTGTACCCTTTGGTCCCTGGCGGCACAAAATGTTTTCATTGTACCATTTGGTCCCTGGCGGCACAAAATGCTAGAAACGTGTGACCCC
>JAFMBH010000170.1 GCA_017858735.1 Bacteroidota bacterium | reverse complement strand
TTTAAAAATAGCAGAATAAAGTTTAGATTTACCCTTATTCATTTTGCCTTTATTTTTCTCGATTTATCTAAAAAGTTTGTATTAAATTTTAATAAGTTACTAAATATTTAAATAGCATTATTTATGTGTGGTATTGTTGGTTATATTGGGTTTAAAGAGGCTTTTCCTATTCTGTTAAAAGGATTAAAAAGATTAGAATATCGGGGTTACGATAGTTCTGGTGTAGTTCTTTTAGAAGAAGATAGATTGCAAATTTTTAAGAAAAAGGGAAAGGTCAAAGAGCTGGAGCAATTTGTCGAAGGGGAACAACTTGCGGGAAATATTGGCATCGGGCACACAAGATGGGCTACTCATGGCGTTCCGAACGACTTAAATGCACATCCGCATTTGTCCTTTGATGGAAATATGGCGATGATCCATAATGGTATCATCGAAAATTATGCCTATCTGAAACAAATATTAGTTGATAACGGATTTGCATTTAAAAGTGAAACAGACACAGAGGTCCTTTTAAATTATATTCAATTTTTGAAAAATAAAGATTTGTTATCTGTTGAAATGGCCTTGCAAAAAGCCTTACAACAAGTAAAAGGTACTTACTGCATTCTCCTTTTATCTGTTGATGAACCCAATGTTTTATTCGCGGCAAGAAAGGGAAGTCCGCTGGTCATTGGCATTGGGGAAAATGAATTTTTCCTGGCCAGTGATGCAACCCCTCTTTTAGGATTTACCCATCAGGTTTTTTATCCAAATAACGAGGAAATTATTATATTAAGAAGGCATGATTTTCAGGTGATAGATTTTAATGGGGAACAAGTGACGCCTGTCATTCAGGAACTTTTAATGGAAGAGAAGGCCATTGAAAAAGGGGGATTTGATCATTATATGCTCAAGGAAATGTATGAGCAGCCAGAATCTTTTACCAATTGCCTCAGAGGTCGCATACAATTAGATACAGGAACGCTGATAAAAACAGAGGATATTCGTTCCTGGGTTTCCTTGTTTCAAAAGGCACCGAGGATTATCATTGTCTCCTGTGGATCAAGTTGGCATGCAGGACTATTGGGAGAATACTGGATTGAGGAATTGGCAAGAATTCCTGTGGAAGTAGAATATGCTTCAGAATTTCGCTACCGCAACCCTATTATTTATCCAGGTGATATCGTTTTGGCTATCTCTCAAAGCGGGGAAACTGCAGATACTTTGGTTGCCTTGGAAAAGGCAAAAGATCAGGGTGCGCTAATCTTTAGTATCGTTAACGTGGTCGGAAGTAGCATTCCCAGAATGAGTGACGCTTATGCTTATACCCATTCCGGACCTGAAATTGGGGTAGCAAGTACGAAA
Organism: Bacteroidota bacterium; assembly: GCA_017858735.1. Taxonomy (GTDB): domain Bacteria; phylum Bacteroidota; class Bacteroidia; order Chitinophagales; family Saprospiraceae; genus BJGN01. The sequence goes on along the minus strand of JAFMBH010000170.1, from coordinate 2,841 downwards.
ACATTTTTAGGTCAGTTAGGGGTGCTCATGTTATTGGCTATGAGTATTGCGGAAGAGAAAAATAGTATTTCCAGCGAGAGGATTATGACTTTGGGTAAGGAAATGATCCGTTTACCTCATCTTATTGAAGAGGTTTTAAAACAACATGACCATATAAAGTCGGTAGTAAAATCTTATACCGCCGCGACCGATGTCTTGTTTTTAGGAAGAGGTTATAATTTTCCAATCGCCTTGGAAGGCGCTTTAAAACTAAAAGAAATTTCTTATATCCATGCAGAAGGGTATCCCGCTGCCGAAATGAAACATGGGCCTATTGCCTTGGTTGACGAACATTTACCCGTTGTTTTTCTGGCGACAAAAGATAATTGTTACGAAAAAATTATATCGAATATTCAAGAGATTAAGGCCAGAGGGGGGAAAATTATTGCTCTGGCAACCGAAGGAGATCAAATAGTTCCTGTCCTGGCAAAGGACACCTTTTTTCTTCCTGAAACAGATGAATTATTAGCTCCTTTCCTAAATGTTATCGTTTTGCAACTTTTTAGCTACGAAATGGGCATTCAAAAGGGTTTAGATGTGGATCAACCAAGAAATTTAGCTAAAAGTGTTACCGTAGAGTAAGTATTATGGAAAAAAAGTATTTTAAAAAACCGCTGGAATCCCTTGGGTATTCTTTTGTTGACGAAAAAATGGTCCCGTCCGAGTATTTAAAATTAAGAAATGAAGCGTTTTCATACCCCTTTGAACTGCGAAATCTATCGGAAGAGGAAATTATTACCTTAGAAAAGAATAATAATTTTTGTCCAAAGTGGTCTGATTTTTACGTTGGTCCTGATTTTGATGTTTCTCTGGTCAGAAATTGTACTTTTTATGGCTTAATCCGAATGGGGAATCTGCAAAGGCTTTTCCTGAGTTATAGCGATTTATCATTGCCCGTGGGTCTCTACAGTTCCAGAATTATAAATTGTGATTTTGGGGATAATGTCGTAATCGACCAAGTGGCTTATATGTCAAATTATGTGGTGGGAAATGAGGTCATGTTGGTGAATATTAATGAATTGGTCACTTCGGAAACCGCCCGATTTGGAAATGGAATCCTAAAAGGGGATGAAGAGGAAGATAAACGAATCTGGCTCGAGCTTTGTAATGAAAATCAGGGTAGAAAAATATTGCCTTTCGACGGCATGCTGCCCGGAGATGCTTATTTATGGACGAGAAACAGGCATGATGTGGCATTACAGGACGCTTATAAAAAATTGACTGACAATGCATTTGACAAAAAAAATGGCATCTTTGGTCGTATCGGCAATCATACCATTATAAAAAATACCAGAAGTATAAAAGATGCGTTGATTGGTTCAAATGCTTATATAAAAGGGGCCAATAAGATTAAAAATGTAACCATACATTCTGGTCAGGAGGGGCATACGCAAATTGGTGAAGGGTGTGAAATTGTAAATGGTATCGTTGGGTTTGGGTGTAGGATTTTTTACGGGGTTAAAGCCGTGCGTTTCATTTTGGGAGACCATGCCCAATTGAAATATGGAGCCCGATTAATCAATTCATACCTTGGATTTAACAGTACTATCTCTTGCTGCGAGGTGTTGAATGCGTTGATTTTTCCCAATCATGAGCAACATCACAACAACTCATTCCTTTGTTCAGCCTTGTTAATGGGGCAAAGCAATCTGGCAGCAGGGGCAACCATTGGTTCCAATCATAATAGCAGGGCTGCAGACGGGGAATTGGAAATTGGAAGAGGTTTCTGGCCTGGCCTTTGTGTCAGTATTAAGCATCCATCAAAATTTTCAAGCTATTGTATTCTGGTTAAAGGGGATTATCCAGCTGAATTAAATATTCAACTACCTTTTTCATTGGTTAGTAATGATTTGCATAACAATGAATTACGTATTTTGCCAGCCTATTGGTTTTTACATAATCAATATGCTTTAGAACGAAATGCCTGGAAATACGGGCAAAGGAATAAAAGAACAGCGACCATTCAAGCCATTGATTTTGACTATCTGGCTCCAGATACGGTGGCAGAGTTGTTTTTCGGCAAATTGATATTGTCGGAAATTATTATGAATACGCTTTTAGATAAACGATTGATTTCTATTGAAAAAATTATTGATGGAAGTTTTAGTTTTGAGGAACTTTCGGCTAAAATCGATTCAGAGTTGTCTTTCTATTTGCCGCAGGCTGAAAATGGTAAAAGGCCTGTTCGCATTTTAAAAATCAATGAGGCATACAAGGCTTATACTGATGCCATTATTTTTTATGGGGCAAGGGCCTTATTTCACATTTTACAGAAAGCTCAGAAGGAAGAAAGGTTGATGGAAATTTGTGCGGCATTGCCAACGTATGATTTTGAAAAATATAAATGGTTGAATATTGGTGGTCAATTGATTCGGGAGGTTTCCATCCAGGATCTATATGACAGATTGAAAAATAATGAGATACAACGTTGGGAGGAAGTGCACCAATTTTATGTAGAAGAGGGCAATAAATATGCTGACTTGAAGGAACAAGATGCCTTATTGGCCCTTTCTGAAGTGTCGAAAACTGCGTTCAAAAAATGGGATATTGCTTTTTTAATTGACATTCTGGGGCAATTCAAGGGTATTATAGAGATTTTTCAAACTCAGTTTATTCGTTCAAGAAAGAAGGATTTCGACAATCCATTCCGGCTAATGATGTATGAAAATGAGCAAGAAATGGAGGCAGTATTGGGAAGTATTGAAAAAGATACTTTCATTAAGAATAAAATGACGGAATGGGACCAGCTGAAACATCAGGTAGCCCTTTTGGTGGATGAACTTGACAAGCTCTCCAGGGTTA
>JAFMBH010000169.1 GCA_017858735.1 Bacteroidota bacterium | reverse complement strand
GCCTCGGCCATCATTTACTATAAAAACCATAAGCAAAAGCAATCTTTGCTTTCAGGAAGAGGTTATTTATCCCAATCGGAATTAGTATTCCAGTTTGGTCTTAACCAGGAAAAAAAGGCGGACTCTATTCAAATTATTTGGCCAGGTGGTTATTTACAAACTATCTATAATATCAATGCAAATCAAACGAAAGTAGTAAGTTTTGACAAAAATAAAATCTCAACTGAACAGATATTTCCAAAAAGTAATTCAACGATTTTCACTGAAAATGCAGCCGAATTAAATCTTAATTATCTCCATATAGACAAAGATTTTATTGATTTTAATATTCAGAGAACCCTCCCACATAAACTTTCTCAATATGGGCCTGCCATAGCTGTTGGCGACCTAAATGGCGATGCACTAGACGATTTTATTGTTAGTGGAAGTAAGAACCAGGACCAGGTTATTTTTTACCAACTGGAAAATGGCCAATTTGAATCAAAAAGTTACCACTTCAAAAACACCGAAGCGGGAGATGAAGAGGATGCCGGAATTTTAATCTTTGATGCGGATGGAGATGGCTTAAATGACCTTTATTTTGCCCGGGGCTGTGCTCAATTTGAACCAAATAATCCATTGTATAAAGACCAGTTATTCCTAAATAAAGGAAATAAGATATTTGAATATCAGGTTAATGCCTTACCAAATATCAACTCCAATGGTTCCTGTGTAAAAGCAGCAGATGTTGATAATGATGGAGATTTAGATTTATTTATTGGTAGTCGTTCCCTTCCATTTAGTTATCCCATGCCCGACAGATCCTTTATACTTATAAATGAAAATAAAAAAGGTAAACCTTTCTTTCGAGACGCAACAGCCGAAATTAATAAAGAATTACTTTATCCGGGATTAATTACCGACGCAATATGGACAGATTTCAATAATGACAACACTATCGATTTAATTCTCACAGGAGAATGGATGCCCATTCGATTTTTTGCCAATCAAGAGGGAAAATTAATTGAAATATCCACAGGTTTAGAAAAACAAACAGGTTGGTGGAACAGTATTACCGGTTTTGATAAAGATAACGATGGGGACACAGACTACATTGTAGGAAATTTTGGTGCAAATCTTAATATGGTTGCCTCGGAAAAGGAACCTTTATCAATGTATGCAAAAGATCTGGATAATAACGGGAGTATTGACCCTCTTATATCAAGATATTGGCCTGATAGCTTAGGCGTAAGAAAAGAATATTTATATCACCCCCTGCAGGACGTTATCGGTCAATTTTCTGGTATTAGAAAACAATATAACTCATTTGGAGAATACGGAGCGGCAACTGCTTCCGACATTTTCAGCAGATTAAATATGGAAAATGTGATTAAAAAGCAGGTTGTTCTTATGAAATCAAGTTGGATAGAAAATTTGGGATCCGGTCAATTCAAGATACATCACCTACCTTTTAAAGCTCAAATGGCGCCTATTTATGCCGCTGTAACCACAGATTTAAACAACGATGGGCTGTTAGATATTAATCTGGTTGGCAATGATTTCGGAATAGAAGTACAACAAGGTAAAGCGGATGCTTTAAATGGTTTAACACTGATAAATCAAAAAGGCCCTTCATTTACATCTGTTCCATTTACAAAATCGGGATTTTATGTACCTGGCGACGGTAAAAGTTTAACCTCTATTTCTGTTAAAAATCAGCTGTACTATCTGGCAGGGCAAAATAATGATAAGTTGCTTGCTTTTCGTTTAAACAGCGAAGGAAATAAAATGATTCCCTTTCTTAAAAATGAAAGACATGCCATAATTTATTTAAAAAATGGAACTAAACGCAAAACGGAATCCTACTTTGGACATTCCTTTAATTCTCAGTCGGGTAATTTCATTCACGTATATACTACTATGTCTAAAATTGAATTTTATGGCAAGGGAGGAATTAAACTGCGAACGTGGTTGAATCAATAATCATTGATTATGAACATTTTATTAAAGAAATGCTTAATTATATTCATTTTACTGTTCAGTACAGTGTATGGGTATTCACAGGACTTTTTAAATGTTTATCTTGATTCTACTCATTATGCTGAAATAAAAATAAAGAGGCTCCCCAACGGTGATATTATCCTGGCCACCTCAAGTTTGGAATCTTTGCGCAATGGAGGCAAAGAAGCTAGGCTTTTCTGCCAAAGAATTAATTATTGTGGACAAGTTATGTGGTCTTATGCTTATAAAGTTCCCGACGACCATATTATTATGAATGACTTAGCTATTTTAAATACCAATGAGATAGTACTTTATGGTAGTATTTATAAAGGCCTCAAAGAATCTATCTTTTTGATGAAAATAAATGTTGAAAACGGATTAAATGAAGAAATGAAAGTATTCAACCCGGGTACGGTAGATCATTTCACCTATTCCATTGATATAAAAGATAATACAATTATTATTTACGGATTACTATTAGATTTCAACACCAAAAAAAATGGATTTATTGCGCAATTTAACACGAAGCTCAACTTTATGTGGGCTAAAAAATTCTTTCCCTTTGAATCTTCCGGAAAGATAGCCATTCAATTAGATCATTCATTTATTGCCTTTTCCGGCAACTACCTTTTTAACCTTAGCAAAGATGGTTCTCCGTTTTGGACATTTGAAATGAAGGGAGATAAAACAGTCAAAATAATTGGAGGGCCTCTCATAACTGCTGATGGTATCATTTTTGAAGGCGTTGCAGACAGTGCTCATTTTCTATTTAAAATAAATAATAAAGGGGAAAAAATATGGGAAACGCAGCGATACAAAGGACTAGGAAAAGCTTCTGCCCTCAGTAATTTAAAAAATGGATCTATTTATGTAAGCTTATTAACCCAAACCACTGATAAAAAAAACCTATCCCATATAGTGTTTTTAAACGACGGATTAGTTTCCTCCATTTCAAATATATTATTACCTCTACCTTTAAGTTCCACCCTACTTAACCAACAAGTTGATAACCAAAATATAAATACCCTCATAGGATCCATTGACCCATTTATAAGTAAAAAAGGGGATATAAATTCTTTCCTTTTTCAATATGAAGTGATGGGTGAAAATATGGAATGTTTGGAAACTGAACCCTTAGAAATGGCATCCTCAAATTATACGCCCATCAAATTTGAATCTGTTAATCCTGTTTTTACTACTTTTTCATTTACGCAGGAAAATATTTTCAGACCGGATACTGTCTCATGGAAAAGAATATATGACCCATTTTGTTTAACAGAAACAGAAGAATTACCCCTCGTAATTGACACTACCCTGGCTTGCGATGCAACTTGGAAAATCACCTTACCCGGAGAGGAATACATTTGGTGGGATAATTACCAGTCTAAGGAAAGAATTATTACCGTTCCCGGGACATATAAAGCCTATAAACTAAATTGTTCTGACCCAGGTATTCATCATTTTACCTTAAAAAAAGAAAATTGTGACTGCCCATTTTTTATTCCCAATGCATTTAGTCCTAATAATGACGGAATAAATGACTTGTTAGAGGTTTATTCTGCTTGCGAAATCACTGATTACCAATGGAAAGTATATTCAAGATGGGGGAATTTGATAGATAGCGGAATGAACACGGCATGGACAGGAAATATTTCCGGGGGAATAATTTCACAAGGTGCATACCTTTTCATTATTACCTATACCATTAAGGATGTGGACGGAAAAATGATTAAAGGTCAGAAGGAACAAATAATAAACCTGGTCCGATAGATGGATGTGTGACCAATATTACAAATCAATAATGATTAAACTCATATATTCGCGGTAAATAAAAAATGGCTCTATGAAAAGGTTGATTTCCCTATTATCTTTTGTTTTAAGTTCGTCACTGCTTATCTCATCTTGTAATTCGTCCAATGCAGGCGGTACAAATTTCCAATTGAATGCGCCGGAATTTTCCGAAAAAATAGCTAATACTCCAGGTGGCTTTATCTTAGATGTTCGGACATCAGGAGAGTTTGAACAAGGACACATTGCCAATGCCACAAATATTAGTTGGAATGATCCGACTTTCGATGGTAAAATTAATAACATTCCAAAAACAACCCCAATATTCATTTACTGTCTTAGCGGCGCCAGAAGCATGTCCGCAGCTAATTTTATGCGAAAAAATGGCTATTCAAATGTATATGAATTAATGGGGGGCCTAATGAAATGGTCTGCTGCTAA
>JAFMBH010000168.1 GCA_017858735.1 Bacteroidota bacterium | reverse complement strand
GCAGATCTAAATACAAAAGAGCAAATTACCCCAAATACGTCTTTCAACACAGGGTCCATTTCAAAAACCTTTGTTATGAATGGGATTATGATATTGGAAGAAGAGGGAAAACTTTCTTTGGAGGATCCGCTGGAAAAATATTTTCCAAATTTTAAAAATCCGGAAACAGGCCGAAAAGTAAAGATTATTCATTTATTAAACCATTCCTCTGGATTGATTGATAATCGAAAGGTGCGATTGGATTCGGTATTTTATCTGACAGCAAAGGATGTTGAAAATTTTGCCCCTATTTTGGCTAATGATTCAACGGCTTTCGACGCTGGTTCCCGTTTTGAGTATTCAAATCCTGCGTTTAATGCTTTGGCACTCATCATTGAGCAAGTTACGGGAAGTAGGTGGCAAGATTTTATTATTCAGCGAATTTTTCAAACATCAGGTTTAAAGGATAGTAAAATTACAGACGGACCATATCCGCAAACCGGGGTTGCCCATGCTTATGTTCTGGACAACGGACTTTTTAAGGAAGATGATTATGGGGAAGAACCAACTTTTCCTGCTGCGGGTAATGGTGGCGTCTGGAGTTCGGTTCGTGATTTGTACAGGTATGAACAGGCGTTACAAAAAGAGGTCTTTTTATCTAAAGATATTATAAAGAAAACAAGGACCATTTATCAACCAGAAAATTGGAACAGTCCTATCCCTTCATTTATTGGATATAGTTGGTTTATTGGAAATTTCAACGGAGAAAAAGTGGTTTATCACACAGGAGATCAGGGAGGATTTATTGCCGATTATGTATGGATTCCATCAAAGAATATATTCTATACAATTTTGTGTAATACACCTAAGCCTACTGCACGGTATAGGAAATTTGTTTTGGAGAAAACATTGGGTCTTGTGGCTCACTTTGAGCCGGAATATCCAATATCATAGTAAAAAGAGTATTTACCATGACATGCAGAATATTTATTTGCTATTAGTTCCGGAGTTATTTTTTCTTTCTGGTGTCTTTCAACACTTGCTTTCCATCACTGGCCAATTTACGTTGAACTTTTTTTACATCTTCCGCGGGGGGAAGATTTTCTGGCACAATACCTCTTTTAGTTAGCACATCTCTGACAGCTAAATTGTTATCAACATGCTCCATTTCAATCGGATTATGACCTTTCAAATTCTTGTTTTGAACGTTCAAACTTGTCATTTCCGCAGCCAGGTCTTTAGCTTTAATACTAATGGTAGGCAGAAAGTCTGCCACCGGCCTGCCATCAGGAACTTGCATTTTTTTCTTTAATTGTTGTGTAGTCAACCGAAACAACGCCTGGTCACCTTTGGAGCGAATAATTCCAAATCCTTTTTCATCAACACCTCGTTCATATAAAACACCGGATAACTGCTTTTCCGTTTGGCTTAGTTTTTCACGAGCTTTCACACGCTCATATTCTAATAATCGCTGCTCTACCAATTCAGCCCGACGGGTTTGCACGGCAAAATAGTTCTGTGCAAAAGCGATTTCCTCCTTACGGCTATCGCCATTCTGAGCTATCAGGTAACAGGCATATCTTGAAAGAAGAATATCATCGATCTCTTTTTCAGCTCCAGAGCCAATTGGAACCATCTTCCTGACGTCGGGAAGATGGTCGGAAATCTGCTCACCTGCATTTTTGCAAGACTCCTTTGCTTTGTCTATAACCTTCTGGAAATTCTCCCATTTGGAATATCCCAACAAATGTTGGAGCTCCCTGGCACTCCAGCACTCAATTCCCTCATATTCAGAAGCTGTGGCTTCAAATTGAGCAAATAATTCTTTAATCTGTTCAGCTTTCATAGTTAAATTGGTTGATGTTTATTGAATTAATTCGAAAAGTTTATTTCAAATCAAATATTCAAAACTATTCCTTCAATATACGACAAATAAAATGAATATGAGGTTAATATGATAATGCTACTAAATGATTAAGGTAAGCTGTTGCTGAATAGGGTTTCTACCTTTAACTTTTCTTTTCAGTTCCTATTCCGAGAAACAAAATGAACTTTTTTGTTATTATTATGAAAAACATGCCATGATATTTCATTTTGATAACAGCTACGGTAAGCTACCTGAATCTTTTTATGTTCCTACAAATCCTACTCAGGTGCCTGATCCCTCTGTTTTGTTATTCAATGACAACTTAGCCAGGGAATTGTATTTATCCCCGGACAACATGGACATGGAAGAAGCGGCTGCCCTGTTTTCAGGAAATAAAATGATTCCCGGCTCATTTCCAATAGCCCAGGCTTACGCTGGTCACCAATTTGGAAATTTTACCATGCTGGGTGACGGAAGAGCCATCTTATTAGGCGAACATATTACAAAAGCGGGGAATCGATTTGATATACAGTTAAAAGGATCAGGTTATACTGCATTTTCCAGAGGAGGCGACGGACGTGCTACCCTGCGCGCTATGCTTAGAGAATACCTGATAAGTGAGGCCATGGCAGGACTGAAAATACCTACCACAAGAAGTTTGGCTGTTGTAAAAACAGGCGCCAAAGTGTACAGAGAAGAAGCACATGAGGGAGCTATTTTAACCAGAATAGCCTCTTCTCATATTAGGGTTGGTACTTTTGAATTTGCTAATAGGTTCGTCCCTAATGAATCATCTATTCTATTGGATTATGTCATTGACAGACACTATCTCGAACTGAATTTGTCAAAATCAAAGGCGAGAGATTTAATGGAGGCAGTTATGTTAAAGCAGATTGATTTAATCGTGCAATGGATGAGAGTTGGTTTTATTCACGGTGTTATGAATACCGATAATATGTCTATTGCCGGGGAAACCATTGATTATGGCCCTTGTGCCTTCATGAATACCTATCATCCGGAAACTGTTTTTAGTTCTATTGATTCCCAGGGTAGATATGCTTTTGGTAACCAACCATCTATCGCGCAGTGGAATATTGCCTGTTTTGCTGGTTCGTTATTATCATTGATTCACGAGGAAAAAGAAGTAGCGATAGAGATGGCCAAAGAGGTTTTAAATTCATTCCCAGCTATTTATCAAGAAAAATGGCAGGATATGATGTTTAAAAAACTAGGTTTTTCAAAAGAGACAGATTTGCAACAAAGAAAAAATAGCCTGTCCACCTTGTTAGATTGGATGACTAAAAATAAAGCGGATTATACAAATACTTTTTTGATTTTACAGGGAGATATGCCCATGGAAGGTTTCTATTTGCAGGACGATTTTCAGTCATGGTTTATTAATTGGCAAGATATGGAAAGGGGGAATGAGGAAGCCCGCTTAAAAAGAATGAGGGAAAATAATCCCTTATTCATACCCAGAAATCATTTGGTTGAAAAAGCACTGGACGAGGCTTGTTTAAATGACGATCATCGGTTTTTTAAAGAATTACTTGACATTTTAACCAATCCATACGTAAAAAATGCCTCAGCTACTGCATTTATGAAAGTTCCTGATAGTATCGACACGGGGTATAAAACATTTTGCGGCACCTAGGAATATCCACTTAATGCATGGATAAAGTTATTTGAGCAATGAGCATTCGGTCTGTTTGAATTAAATCCACGCCCATTTCGCGTGCTTTGATGTAATTGATTTCCGTATCGAGAGGTCCTAATAAGTCCGTAAATACTTTAACACCCAAACGATGGATCTCATCCACCATCTCTTTCGTTAGAGAAAGCCAGGACGCGTCAAAGGCATAAGGTTTCAGTTTATTGAATTTTGTCATGATATCAGATTTGTTTTTAAGGGCAGGAAGTAATTTAGCCCCTTGAAAAACCGATGTCAAGCGCCATAAAAAATCATCGGAACCATAATATACAGCGTTTTCGTCCAAGCTATATTTTTTTAAGATGGCAACAAGCGGTTGAGGCTCCACATCTTTGGCATCTATATAAAGGTAGGTTTTTTGTTGACGCGATGCGTTCCATGCTGAAATAAGCTGCTCTTATTCTGTCCTTATTTTATATTATATTGATTTTTAGTTATTTAGGATTATACAATATTTTTTTGTCTTATATTTGTCTTATATTTTGTATCCGTCTGTCTAAGTACATATTTTTTGATAAAAACGGTCTTTTTAGCTTTAGGGCAAAAAAATGAGACAAGTTTACACAGAAATTGAGAAACGGAGATTCATCGAGGATTATGAGAAATCCTCCTTGTCAATTAAGGATTATTGTCAGTCAAGAAATATATCTACTTGCCTTTACTATCACTGGAAGAAGCGCTTCGAGCAAGAAGTGTCAG
>JAFMBH010000167.1 GCA_017858735.1 Bacteroidota bacterium | reverse complement strand
TCTTTATGAACATATTAATCAGGAAAATGGAAAAGAGAGATGCCGATCAATTGGCGCATCTTCAAGAGGTGGTTTTTCCCGATTTGATCCCTGAGGAAAGGATGAAGGCTATCCATTTTTCCTCTCATCCAGATCTTTTTCCTGAAGGGCAATGGGTGGCTGAAATCGATGGTAAAATAGTTGGAAGTACTTCCAGTATCCGTTATCATTTTAATCCCTTATCCCCTGAAATGCATCGCTTTGCTGATTTATTTGACGACGGATTTATGCGGACCCATCAGCCAGAGGGAAATTGGCTTTATGGCATGGATATGGCCGTGTTTCCTGAATTCAGAGGCCTAGGTATCGCCCGACGCTTGTATAGCGCCCGACAAAAGGTGGTAAACTCCCTGGGACTGGAAGGTCAGGTTACCGTTGGCATGCTCAATGGTTTTGCCGCCCATGCCAAAGAGTACTCCCTGGAGGAATATTATCTGGCGTTGAAAAATGGTGACCTGAAGGATCCTACGGTTTCTGTTCAACAGAAAATTGGATTCAATATGGTAGCGTTAATGACTGATTATTTATCAGACCCAACCTGCGGAAATGCCGGCGTTTTGCTTGTATTACCCTCAAGTGTTGAAGTTTAAATGATGGAAAATGAAAAATATTAATTTAGTTATGTCGATTCCTGGTCCTAAAGCAAAGGAAATTATTGCCCGGCGAACGGCAGCTACCCCAGCTGGGTTGGCAAAATCTACGGAAATAGTGGTCGAAAAGGCGCAGGGAGCGCTCGTTTGGGATGTGGACGGGAATCAATTACTTGACTTTGCCGGTGGTATTGGCATGCTCAATCTGGGTCATAGACCGGAAGCAGTGGTGCAGGCCATTCATAAACAGGCTGATCAATATTTGCATAGCTGTGCGTTGGTCACCACCTTTGAACCTTACGTTGAATTAGCAGAGTTATTGAATAAAGTAACCCCTGGTGATTTTCCTAAAAAGACCTTATTGGCAGGTTCAGGTTCTGAAGCAGTTGAAAATGCCGTTCAAATAGCTCGCTATTACACAAAAAGACCTGCTGTTATTTGCTTCGAAGGCGGTTATCATGGAAGAACTCATCTGACCTTGTCCCTGACCAGTAAATATGGCTTATTTAAAAAAGGATTCGGCAGTATGTCTTCCGATATCTATCGCTTACCCGTTCCAAATCTATACAGGATTCCCGCGGGGATGACAGAAGACGAGTATCTTCATTTTTCTATTCAACAACTTGAAAATGCGCTGATTGCCCAGGTAGATCCCGAGGCTTTAGCCGCTATTTTAATTGAACCTGTCCTCGGAGAAGCTGGATTTATTCCTGTTCCTCCATTATTCCTTCAAAAAATCAGGGAAATTTGTACCCGTACCGGAGCCATTATGATTGCCGATGAAGTTCAATGCGGCTCAGGCAGAACGGGGCGTTTTTGTGCTATTGAACACAGTGGCGTTATCCCCGATATGGTCGTTCTGGCAAAATCAATGGGTGCCGGTATGCCTATCAGTGCAACCATTGGTAGGGCTGAAATAATGGACGCAGTTCATCTTGGTGGCGTCGGGGGCACTTACGGTGGGAGTCCGGTGGCCGCAGTGGCTGCCATCGAAGCTGTTAAACAATTATCGTCCCCCGCTTTTTTGTTACAGTCAACCCGTTTTGGAGAAAAAATAGAAGCGTTAATGGCTCCCTGGGTGTCGAAATATCCTTGTGTTGGCGATGTTAGAGGTATGGGGGCTATGCGTCTGGTGGAATTTGTGAAAGATAAGAAAACGAAAGAGCCAGATCCTGGCATCGCATTGGAAATTATTAAGGAAGCCGTTTCAAATGGTATCATTTTGATTAGGGCGGGGCTATACAGCAATTGTATCCGTTTGCTTCCTCCTATTGTCATGACCGATGATCAATTGGAAGAAGGTCTGTCCGTTCTTGAAAATGCGATAGCCAATAAATCATTTGCCATTGTTTAAATTTCTGTCATGAATCCATACCTATTTCATAATGCTAAAATCTTTCTCCTCGACGGGAAAAATAATCATTGTGAGGCCATGGTGGTGGAAAATGACCGCTTTAAGGCGTTTGGTACCTATCAGGAGCTGCTTTTATCTTTTCCTGATGCCATAAAAGTGAATCTTGACGGGCGTTTTGTTTTTCCGGGATTCAATGATGCTCATATTCACCTTTGGAAAGTGGGGAGTCTTTTGGGGCATACTCTTGACTTAAGGGGCGTGCATTCTAAAGAAGAAATGCTGGCTTTATTAAATGATTTTGCCGTATATGCTACCTCAAAAGATTGGCTTCTGGCCCGTGGATTTAATGAGGCGTTATGGGAAAATGGAACATTGCCCACTTGTAAGGACCTGGATCTTCTTTTTCCAGACAGACCTTGTCAGGTTATGCGCACCTGCGCTCATATTGTAGTGGTTAATTCTTTTGCTTTGCATTTGGCTGGCATCGATGAAAATACAGCAGATCCAGCGGGAGGTCATATCGGCCGTTTTGAAGATGGGAAACCAAATGGCATTCTTTATGAGGCGGCTATAAAACAAATGACCCCTTTTATTCCTGAAATTACTACGGCCGAATATAAGAAAATGATCCTTGAGGCGCAGGAAAAATGTTTGGAGATGGGCATTACCTCTATCACAGATCCTGAAATTTATACCCCGCAACGAGTAGCTTATGAGGCATTGGAAAAAGAGGGTTTACTTAAGTTAAGAGTCAATCTTTTTTTGGTTCACCTGCCTGATGTCGAACCTTCCAATCCTTACTTAACAAAAGATAGTTGTACGGGAAAGTTGCAAATGGATACCTTGAAATTTTTCGCCGATGGTGGTTTAAGTGGTCAGACTGCCGCGGTATTCAGACCATATAAAGCGTCTGATAATTTTGGGGTGTTAAGGATGTCAACCGATTATTTTTATAATCTGGCAGCAATAGGACAGATAAATGGTTGGAAAATAGCCACCCATGCCATCGGCGATGCAGCCATAGATCAGGTTTTATCGGTGTATGAAAAATTAAAAACAGAGGTAAATCATTCGTCGGTTCATCGAATTGAACATCTCGGATTACCTCATGCCAGGCATATCAGTCTCATGAACCGACTTGGTATTATTTGCGCCAGTCAGCCTGCTTTTGTAAGAGAATTAGGTCCCAATTTCAGGCAATATCTCGATTCGGAATATCAACAAATTGTTTACCCATACCATACGCTTTTAAAGGAAGGCGTTACGCTTGCTTTTTCCTCTGATGCCCCAGTGGTAAGGGATTTCAAACCCTTGTCAGGAATAAGAGATGCGGTTCAACGGGTTGATGAACAAGGATATACACATAATCCACATGAGAAAATAATTATGGAGCAGGCCTTCATAGCTTATACCTATAGTGGTGCCTTAGCAGATGGGGCAGGGGATATAAAAGGGAAAATGGCCCCGCATTTTTTAGCTGATTTTATCGTTTTAAATAAAAACCCTTTCCAATCTTCCTGGGAGGATTGGGGTCAAATAAAAATAGAAAAAGTTTATATAGGTGGAAAATTGATCCTTTAAATACATTAAAAATGAGGTGGATAAGCATTTTGATGATTTTATTTTTCTCGTTAAGTTGTAAAACTGACCAAATGATTAATGAAGAGCATGGTTACAGGCAACCCGCAGAATACGAACCCACAAAGGCCGTTTGGATGCAATGGCCCGCAAATACCCATAAGCTGGATGCTCCCATAGAAGAAGTGCTTTTTCAAATGTTCAAAGAAATTACACCTTATGCCCATTTGAATTTGTTGATAACTGATATGGCACTCAAAAGGGAAATATTAAAGAATGGTAAAAAGTATAGTATAGATTCTTCCAAAATTTCTTTCCTTTTATTCCCATATAATGAATTTTGGACGAGAGATATGGGGCCAAGATTCCTGATAAATAAACAGAGGAAAAAAGCTATGGCAGATTTTAGTTTCAATACCTGGAGTTATGCCGATGAAAACGATCTATTGGCTATTTTGGATGAGAAATTAGATGAAAAGATAGCGGCATTCTTGAAAATGCCCTTGTATTCTTCCCCGCTGATTGCCGAGGGAGGCGACAATGAAATAAATAGCAAAGGGGTGCTCATGTTAACCGAAAGTGTGCAGTTTCTGAGAAATCCTCAGCTTACTAAAAAACAAATTGAAGAAGAATACAGGAAAACCTTAGGCGCGACTTCCTTTATTTGGTTTAAAAAAGGACTTAGAGATGACGATTTTACCTTGCATGGTCCATTGGTCAGCAAACAGGGAGATTCC
>JAFMBH010000166.1 GCA_017858735.1 Bacteroidota bacterium | reverse complement strand
GCCGTACTTTTTATTTTTTCGAGCAAATGTAAACTTTGCATATACATACCACGTGCATATAAAATTCTGGCAAAATCCAACTGCTCCCTTATTTGTAAATCTATATGCTTACTTGTATGTATAAGCCGCAAACTGATTAATATTTGTGTAAAAAGATGCCTTTTTAGATTGGCAAATTGTGTCATATTTTCAATAGGAAGTTTCTTTTTAATTTCTCCCTCGTCATACTTCTTTTGCTTTTCCATCATTTGAAATAAAGCGAGAAACTTTGTTTCAGGCCCCTGGCTCAATCTGCCCACATAAATGGAGAAATTTCGCTTTTCCGCTTTATTTAAAGATTTTATTAAGGTAAATAGCGGATCAGATAATTGATTGGACATAACATTTTATTTGACATAAAATATTGATTAACAATATTATAATTTAAAATAGTAGGTTTGAATATAACAAATATAACAGAACATTGAATAGGGTGTATTTTAATACAAACTTAAATTTACCATTGTAATAAAAAAACACCCATTCTTATTCTGAAAGATAATAAAGTCGGCAATTATTTTTTCAGAAAATGGGGTTTAAAAATTATTCATTGGATTAAACTGTTTTATTATGAAAAAAATTGAAGCTATTATTCGCCTTTCGAGGTTTGACAAAATCAGAGATGCACTGGCTCTCATCGGCATCAATTTTTTTACGTTACAAGACGTAAAAGGATTTGGACTTCAGAAGGGTGAGAAAATGGTCTATAGAGGCAGTGTTTATGATGCTGATTATATTGCACGTTTACAAATCGATATTTTAACTACCGATGATATGGTCGATGCTGTAGTCGATGCCATCATTTCTTCTGGTAAAACGGGAGAGGTTGGTGACGGTAAAATCATTGTTTATGATGTACAGGAAGTAGTTAGAATACGTACAGGTGAGAAAGGGTCTGAAGCTGTATAGCCGAACCCGTTTAACAATTAATTTCCTTAATTAAGTCAAGTAATATTATGAATGAATCAATTTTTATGACCAATAATTTATGGATGATGATTTCAACCATTCTGGTCTTTACCATGCACTTAGGATTTGCCACGTTGGAAGCAGGATTTGTGCAAAAGAAAAATGTAGTAAACATTTTATTTAAAAATACCATGATTGTATGTATCGGTTTATTAACCTATACTTTGGTCGGTTTCAATCTTATGTATCCCGGAGCAGATTATGCTGGTGGATTTTTTGGATTTAGTGGTTTTGGTCTTTCAGTGCCGGAAGGTAATCCTATAGATTATGCCGGGGGTAATTATACTTATTGGACAGATTTTATTTTTCAGGGAATGTTCGCCGCTACTTGTGCAACTATTGTTTCTGGTGCTGTAGCTGAAAGGGTTAAATTAATGCCATTTTTGATTTTCTCTATTGTATTCGTCGCATTTTGCTATCCTATTACTGGATTTTGGCAGTGGGGTGGTGGCTGGTTAAAGGAAGCAGGCTTTTATGATTTTGCAGGGTCAACCCTGGTTCATGCAGCAGGTGGATTTGCAGCATTGGCAGCTGTCATTGTTTTAGGTCCAAGAAGAGGAAAATATACTGCGCATGGAATTAAGCCGATTCCTGGTCATAGCATGCCTCTGGCTACCATTGGGGTGTTTTTGTTATGGTTCGGTTGGTTTGGTTTCAATGGTGGATCCGTTCTTTCTGCTAATCCAATGGCTGTTTCTTTAGTTTTCGTAACTACAAGTTTAGCTGCAGCGGCAGGTGCAGTAACGGCCTTATTTACCTCTTATTTTTTATTCAAATCTTACGATTTGTCGATGGTTTTAAATGGTATTCTGGGTGGTCTTGTTGCCATTACGGCTGGAGCAGATCAAATGTCTCCTACAGATTCAATTGTTATCGGTGGAATAGCTGGTATCATTATTCCATTTTCTGTAGTCTTTTTCGATAAAATCAAAATAGATGATCCTGTTGGTGCCACTTCGGTGCACATGGTATGTGGTGTATGGGGTACTTTAGCTGTGGGTATATTTGGTGTAAAAGGTGGTTTGGGTCAATTAGGTATTCAGTTCATGGGTGTTGCAGCAGTGGGTGTATTTTCATTTGTGGCTGCATTTATCATTATGTATGTACTTAAATTAACTACAGGTATCAGAGTTTCTGAAGAAGAAGAAATTAAAGGTCTGGACGTTTGTGAGCACGAAATGTCTGCTTATGCAGATTCACCTGCAGAGCAGATGGCTGGCTTTAAAATGTAAACTAAATAAAGACACCTGGTCGGCAAACCAGGTGTCGAAGACAGAAAAACGGCTTCCCATTTTCCTTAATTAAGCAAAGCAAATATACATAGATTCCTAATATTATGTATTAGTGGATTTAAATGTATGGATTAAGGGAAGCCGATGTTTTAAAACAACTCTTTATTAATCCATTATTTAAATTATTCACTATGAGTAAGGTTATCTTATTTAGAGGCATACTATTATGCTCATTATTTGCTGTTATTTTTGTAAACAACGCAATGTCACAGGGAACAGCAACGGCTGCTCCTGAAGAAGCGAAAGAAGAAGAAAAAGCTTCGGAAGCTCCATTTGAAATATCGGGTTATTTAGATGGTTATTATTTAGGTAGTTTCAATAATGCTCCTTTCCCAACAAGTTTTACCACGGAAAATAAATCTTTTTCTTTGGGTATGGCTAATATTGTCCTCTCAAAAACAGGGAAAGTGGGCTTTGTTGCTGATCTCGCTATCGGTCCAAGAGCTGAAATGGCTAATGGTTATGCCGGAACTGCGCTTTCTTATATCAAACAACTTTATGTAACTTATTCCCCTTCTGATGCATTGACTTTTACTATGGGTAATTTCAGTACCCACGTAGGTTATGAACTAATTGATTCTAAAAGTAATATCAATTATACCGTTTCCTACATGTTTAGTAATGGGCCTTTCTTTCACACAGGGGTTAAAGCTAATTATGCTTTATCAGATAAGTTTGGTTTGATGTTAGGTGTTTTCAATGATACAGATACCAAAATTGATGTGGTGTCTGGAAAACACATCGGTGGTCAGTTGTCTTATGTTTCTGGAAAATTAAGTACCTATTTAAATTATATTGGGGGTAAGTCAACAGATGCTTTTGAAACTGATCCTGAGGAGTTTACCAACCAATTTGATTTGACAGCTACGTACGCTCTCTCTGATAAAGTAGGTCTTGGTTTTAATGGAACTAAAAAGTCTGTAAAACCAACTGCCGGTGATGCTTCCTCCTGGAGTGGTCTCGCTCTTTACAGTAAATTCATGTTGAGTGATGGTTTCACCCTTGGATTAAGAGGTGAAAGAATCTTTGACAACTATGGCTTAATCACAGGAGTGGAAGGTAATGCTATTACGGCATTCACCGTTTCAGGAAATTTTCATATTGGTAACCTTACCCTAATTCCCGAGTTTCGAATTGATTCCGGTATCAAATCTGATACTTTTACCAGCTTAGAAGCTAAAAGCTTAAAATCTACTTCCGGTCTTCTTATGGCAGTTGTTTATACTTTTTAATTTGGAATTAATTCATTAAAATTTATAAAAATGACAAAGTCGAAACTTGAGTACATTTGGTTAGATGGGTACAAGCCCATGCAGAGTCTTCGCAGTAAGACAAAAATTGTGGATAATTTTTCAGGTAATCTTGAAGATTGTCCGATGTGGTCCTTCGATGGAAGTTCTACGGAACAAGCTCCTGGAAATTCATCAGATTGCTTGTTAAAGCCAGTTGCAGTATATCCTGATCCTGCCAGACATAACGCATTTTTGGTTATGACGGAAGTGCTAACCGCTGACGGTAAGCCTCATCCATCTAATGGTCGTGCTTTAATCAATGATGATGATAATGATTTTTGGTTTGGCTTTGAACAAGAGTATTTCCTATACGATCCGGAAACAAATATGCCTCTTGGCTTCCCAGCAAATGGTTATCCTGCTCCTCAAGGTCCTTACTATTGTTCTGTAGGATCAAAAAATGCTTTCGGTAGAGAAATAGTGGAAGAACACCTGGATATTTGCTTAGATGCAGGTTTAAATGTAGAGGGTATTAATGCTGAAGTTGCTGCGGGTCAGTGGGAATTTCAGATTTTCGCAAAAGGTGCAAAAGAGGCAGGTGACCAAATTTGGGTAGCTCGTTATTTATTGGAAAGAACAGCAGAAGCTCATGGCGTTACTATCAATTGGCATTGCAAGCCTTTGGGCGACACCGATTGGAATGGCTCCGGTATGCACGCAAATTTTTCAAATACTACGCTTCGTACCTGCGGAGATGAAAAAACGTATATAAAAATAATGGAGGCTTTCGGTGCCAATGTTAAAGAACATATTGATGT
>JAFMBH010000014.1 GCA_017858735.1 Bacteroidota bacterium | reverse complement strand
TTTGGCAAAGGAAACTTTTCTTCCTCAAACCCGCATTTCTGAAATTATAAAGGGTAATCGGAGAATCACGGCTGATACTGCGATACGTTTCGGCAAATATTTTGGAACAAGCGCCAAGTTTTGGTTAGGTCTTCAAGATGATTATGATTTGGAAGAAGAGCAAAATCAAAAAGACCAGGAATTCAATAATATCAAACCCATTGAAGGAAGTGCCGCATAACAGCAAGAAAGTGCCAGCCCAAATCTTATTTCGAAATAACAATTCGTTTTTATAGATTAATTTTTATTTTAAGAAAAGTGAGCTAATCGCTTGCTTGTCAAAAGTTATGCACAAGGCTAAAAAATAGTCTTCGGTTTGGATCTTTTATTCCATTCACCCATTACCAAAAAGGATCCATTTAAATTATATGCGTATACACCTATAGCATAAATAATGGCGTAATTTCAAAAAGGGCAAGAGAAAAGGAATTTAGTATGCTAGAGCTAAAAGAGATTAAAGTCATTGAAGAGGATTTTAAATCTATTTTTAGGCGACAAAAGAATTAATTATTATTTTTAATATGATTTAAAATTCAGATAATGAAAATAACAATAGAATAAAAAAATCGGAAAATTCCAATCGTCAAGATTGACAAATCTTTGAACAAATATGACAACATTGTTTTGTTCCCTGATAAGTTGGAAAAAGCGAACGAAATGTTACGCAAAGTTGGCCTTCCTAAACAATGGACAAATGAAAAGCACCACAGCTAACGGGACCTACAAGAAATTGGCGGTTTAGTGGTTAAATGAAACTTTGTGCTTGGTATTGTGTATTTATAAAAGACCGAAATGCTCGATAGAGATTTAGGTATTACATCCATTAAGCGACTCAAGTCTTCCCATAAGCAGTAAAAGTTACTGTAAAATCCTGATGAAAATGATGACCGGATTTCCCGCATCAAGGGGAAAAAGTAAAATATTTAAACTAATAGGTATTTGAATTCAGCTTTCCTCTCGCCACTTTTTTAAAAATTTCAAAAAGTTACCAAAGCGTGGGCATCAGAATTTATTTTGAAGTACAAATTAATTGACAATTCATAAAATGCCACTCACGCAAAAAGAAATCTCGAAGTTAATTGTTAATTCAACAAGCATAGTCATCGTAATAGTCATCGTCTTTGATTGGGTTTAATTTTGTTTTAAAAAGCCACAACCACACGGGCATCATGTTGATTTTTTTATCTTCTATTAAGATGCTATCGCTTTCGTCTTCGGTTAAAATAAGCCCTTCTTTAAGATGGTAAGCCGTCATGGCATCCAACAATCCATTGATTTCCCGTTGTTTTGTTTTGTCATCGTGCATCGACCAGCAAACTTGTATGGCTTGGGTGATGCTATTTTTTTCTTTGATGACAAAATCGCACTCCAATTTGTTATGATGATAGTAAATTGTTTTTGCTTGTCTTTTCAATTCTAGAAAAACCAGGTTTTCTAAAAGTCGCCCTTGATTTTCGCTGTGTTGAAAACTGATTTGACGCATTAAGCCTAAATCTATTCCGTACACTTTTTTAGCATTGAGCAATTGCTTTTTGACGGACACATCATACTTTGGGACTACACTCAACATATAGGCGTCTTGCAGGAAGCCCAAGTATTGTTTTACAGTAGTGGCATTTTTAACGCCAATTACTTTGGCGAGGCTATTGTAAGAAATTAATTTGCTGGTGTTGCTTGTCACAAAAAACATCAGTTCCAAAATTTCTTGTTCGTTTGTGATGCCATTTCTCACCATAACGTCGCGGTAAAGTACACTTTCGTAGAGTGACTTTAAGTATTCGGTATTCGTTGACTTTAAAAAAGCGGGGAATCCACCTAATTTAAAATACTCATTAAACGCAGCTTTCAATACTACTTTATCGTCTGTATTGAAATGATCTAATGAATGAAGGTCTGTTCCTTTCAGTTTTAAATATTCTAAAAACGAAAATGGATAAAGTTCTATCTGTTGATACCTCCCTGTTAAATGGGTACCCAATTCTTTACTCAACATCGAGGCATTGGATCCTGTTATATATACTTTATTTCCGTAATCATGTAAACGTCTAACGAAACGCTCCCAACCGGAAACATTTTGTATCTCATCAAAATAAAACCTTGTCTGCTTTCCAAAACGTTCTCCAAAAAGTTCTAGTAACAGCTGAAAATTCTCTACCTTAAAATGAATTAAACGTTCGTCATCAAAATTCAAATAATAATCTTGTTCTTTGTTTTTTGCACGTATAGCTTGCAATAAGGTAGATTTACCACAGCGACGAATACCAGAAATAACCACAACGCTATCATCATCTATAATTGATACGTGTTGTCGCTCTACAGCAGAAGACTCCCATTTTAGCGCTTTTTGATCACTTATTACAGATTGTAGTATTAATTTTTGCATGCTTAACTTTTTCAACAAATATACTGAATGGCTATTAATAAAAGAAATCTTTTTAAATTAATTGCTATTACAAATAGAAGGTTTTAGCTGTTGGCTATTCGATAACGGCTAATGGCTTCCAGATTCGCTTCACTGCTCGGGACAAACTCTTTTAGATACAATGGTTATTGTTCCGGAAATAGGGAAATGTACCTGTATCATGGGAGGGCGAATACAATTCACCTTTGACACTCAGTTCTGAAACAGTGTTTTGAGGATTACTTATTTTATTTGTTGGAATAGGGCATCCATGTTGACCTCACTTTGGATAAGTCCGGCGTAGTTCATTGGATTTTGAATGCCATGCGTGGTTACCATAGTTAAAAATAAGGTCTTTCTTGTTATGGACGTGGACTGGAAGACATCGAGCTTATGTTGAAGTTCAAGTGCGTACTTCCTGGTGATGTCAAATTTAGTCTTTGAGAATTTTATTTCACAGATGTTTATACACTGATCAGCACGATCGATGAGCAAATCAATTTGTGCTCCAAGGTCTTGATCCTTAGGCGTATGCCGCCAAACATAATGTTCCGTATGCAAGCCTGAAATACCCAATTCCTGCTTTAGTTGCTGTACATGTTTAAGACATAAATGTTCAAAGGCAATGCCGCACCAACTAATCCACGCTTGGGTTGAAGTAAAAGCGGTCCAACTTCCATGTCCTTGTAATTTGCCACTGGCCATGAATTTGACGTAAAATAACGAATATTCGTCGGTAAGTTTATACACAGTATCCTTGGCGTTCTTACCAAATGGGATAAAAGCGGCGATAAATCCTGACTCGAGCAGCTCATCGAGCAGCTGCGTGGTACCCCCGCCAGATTTGAGATGGCAGGTGGTAATCAATTCATTTCTGGTAAGTCCTTTTCCTTTTTGAGCCAAAGCTTTGACGACCGCTATATGATTGGCTGCGTCATTAAACAAGGAAAAATAAAGGTTTTTGAACTCGTCGTTCAAGAATCCGTCCTTACTGAAGCAAATCCGGTCGATGGCCAAAGTAACACTCTCACCTCTATCTACCATCTTTAGGTACTGCGGCACTCCCCCCATCACCATATAGAGCTGAATCAGCTGATACCTGTCCAGGTTGATGTTACGGCTTTTCAAGAATTCTTCAGCCTCTCCTAAAGTAAAGGGTAGCAAGCGCATTTTACGTGTGACCCTATTGTGAAGCCCACCCCGATTATATACAATATTTTTGATCATCCAGGCAGCTGCTGACCCACAAATTACTACTACCAGGTTTTTTTGCTTAGATGCCCACATATTCCAAAAGTGCTCAAACGCTTCACGAAATCCAGACCGTGGGGTATGCAACCAGGGGAATTCATCAATGAAAACCACTTTTTTGTGCTTTTTAATTTTTGGTTCCAGCAGTGCTACAAGTTGATTAAACGCTTGCGACCAACTTACAGGTGAAGCAAGGGGAAATCCAGTGGCGTTGGACATGGCCTGACCAAAAAGCTCCAATTGTTTGCGAAACGAAGCATTATGAACGCCGGAGTATTCAAAAATTAATTGTTTTTCAAACGCATTCCTGATCAAATAAGTTTTACCCACACGTCTTCGTCCATATAATGCCAACAACTCTGCATCGGGTGATTCCAATAAATGGGCAAGTTGCTTCTGCTCCGATATTCTACCTATGATCGTTTCCATTTGTTAGATATAAATGGTTGATTTCTATTTATATTCTTCCAAAACTACAAAAATAAATTAGATTTGGCAAATTATAATTAGTTTATATTTTGCCAAATTGACCCCTCTTAAGGGTAGTTTATAGATTTAAACATTCTTTTTAATGAATCCATGTTTTTTTTGAAAAGTCTGGGTGATTTGGATTGATAAGTAAATTATAGTTACCTTGGGTAACAACTGATGGTATATCCCGATTGGATTCCAGCGTGCTCCATAATTAGCAGCTCCTTCACCTGACAACGGTGTTGCTTATTTTTCCCTTAAAAGTCTGAATACTTTCATCTATACAAAAATGCCGTAGGAGTCTTTCAAAAGTTTTATTGGTTTTAGTTTTCCTAATGCATAACTTGGTGTATCAAGCCACAATTTGAGTTTCTCGACATTACCAAATACGTCAAGACCCACTTTTGTAACTTCTGCTATTTCTATTATTTTTTCAGAATGAATGGATTAATTTTAATTGTATTGTTTCGAAGATAAGTGTAAATTTCGCTGCTAGAAAAAGTTGTACATTGGAATATGCAAAAAATGCCTATATTTGTACAATACAATGTGCATTATGGAGGAATTATTTAACAGATACCAAAGAATATCACAAAAAATCCAAACCGATTTTGTGAGAAGCTTTATGCAAGAAGTAAATTGGAATGCTCGTCTAATTGGTATAAAAGGCGCCAGAGGTGTAGGGAAAACAACCTTACTTTTGAATTTGTAAGGAATGGGGGTAAGCATCTTTTTTTAGATGAAGTACATAAATATCCCAATTTGGCGCAAGAATTAAAAAATATATAAGATGATTATTCTTAGTTGCAAATTGTTTTTACAGGATCTTTGCTATTGGAAATTTTAAATTCGCGCGCTGCAATTATAACCCAAATTACCGGGTTTGGCACCTTTTTACTACCGATGTTGGCAAAATTGTTCCCTGTATTGATTGTTTGAAATTTTGTTAAATGATTTCGATGAGTTCCTTCGTGTAATCAGCCATATACAGTGGAATGTTTAAGAGTCCATCGCGGAATTCAAGGTTTCTGATCGAGTATCGTATGGCTAAAGCCGGTTGGAATTTAGTTCGATAAAGGGTTAGACTCCGACTTTTGATACTCATATCACTTTTTACTTCTATTGGAATAATCTGATTTTCGTGGGTGATGACGAAATCTATTTCAGCTATATTTCCTGATGTCCAATAGTGTGGTTTCTCTGGAAACTGGGTAATTAAACTTTGTAATATATAGTTTTCGGTTAGTGCGCCTTTGAATTCAGTGAAGAGCCTATCTCCTTCTCCAAAAACGACAGCCGAAAGATTTGACATTTTTCTTATTATACCTACATCCATTCCGTATAATTTGAAGGCGTTGAATTGATCATAAGCGATAAGTGGAAGGGCAGGTTTTGAAATCAACCAGATTTGATGCGCCAATCCGGCATTGACCAACCATTGAATGGCATCTTCATACTCGCGCGCTCGGGCACCATTTCGCACCAATTGAAAAACAAATTTTTTATTTTCTCTTGAAAGTTGTGTAGGTAGTGAATCAAATACCTGGCCTATCTTAGCTATATCAGACATTATTGGATGCTTTGCAAAATCACCCTTGTAAGATAATATTAGGTTTTGTAGCACATTTTCTACTGCCTGAAATTGTGATTGTAGATTAAATGCATTGATAACGGCGGGCATGCCTCCGGTAATCAGATATTTTTTAAATTGTGGTATGAGGTCATTGACAAAAAATGCTGGAATTTCCTCAAGGGTAGATCGATTTTCCAGGTACTTCGCCAATGTTGGATCCCAATAAGGTAGTACTTCCCTAAAAGTCATGGGATAAAGTGTTAAAAATTCAACTTTTCCTACGGGAAATGAGAATCCTTTATTAAGTAAAACACCCAGTAAAGATCCTGCACAGATGATGGGTATCCCGGGTTTGTTTTCTGCAAAATATTTAAGGGTATTTAGTGCCTCAGGACATTCCTGAATTTCATCTAATATCAGCAGCGTATTTTCGTTGATGGTAATGCCGCTAATTAAGGTAAGCATTTCTATGATCCGATGAACGTTTTTGTTTTGGACGAAAAATTCTTTAAGTTCTGGCCTTTCGTCGAAATTGAAATAGGCTGATTGTTGGAAATGGTGTTGTCCAAACCATTTCATTAGATGCGTTTTACCAACTTGTCTGGCTCCCTGAAGCAGTAAAGGGAGTCTATTGGGCTTATTTTTCCATTCTGTAAGTTGACCTTGAAGTGCTCTATCCATAAATAAGTGTACAAAACGTGATTATTTACACGAAAATACCACTTATTATGTGATTATTGCATGCTATCCCGTTTTAATCACAGTTTAGCTGTCTACTTTTCGAAAAATCACTTTCCTTTTCATTAATTTCATTTTTATTTAAGGGAACTTTGACTGCACAAAATAAGACCTATTGTAAGGGGCAGACATAGAGCAACCGCCTCCCATTTCCCCTTCAGCCGCATCAGCGGCGCCATCTTAATAGCTTTTACGTCCGCAGGAGACCAATCTCTCCCTTGTCCCCATTCCAATTCAACGACACCATTCCATCCCAATCCACCGCATTCCATTTCAGCCGTCACATTGCGGTTCCACCCCCCATTCCCAAAAATTAAAATCAACCGGAAGAACAATGTTCATACCCTTGTATATCAATATAATTCCCGATATCATGAAAATAAAGGGAATGGCCTTTTGCCAATTCCGGCGCATTTGCAGAGACATGATTTGTCCGAAAAGGCTCACCATAAACATGAGCGGCAGCGTGCCTAATCCGAAAGACATGAGATAAAGCGACGCTTCGGAGATATTTCCACTGCTTAGCCCAGTGCCAAGGGCAATATAGATCATACCACAGGGCAAAAGGGCATTCATAAATCCGAGGACAAAAGGGGTGCTAAAATGATTATTTGACATGGCTTTAGCCATTATCCTATGAATTTTTATCTGTATATTATGGATAACCGGATACCTGGAAAAGGAGTTAACATCGGGGATAATGCCAAAAAATCCCAAAAACAGAAGGGAAATGCCGGAAAGTATAGAGAAATAGGGTTGTAAGCCAGTAAATTGCATGCTTTGACTTAATATGCCTACCACCAAACCCAACACACCATAACCTATTATTCTGGAAGATTGATAGGCTATGCTGCGAAATAAAAGGGAATATCCTGTGCTATTACCAGCAGGTGGTATGGCCAGGGCCAGTGGTCCGCACATACCTACGCAGTGTACACTACCTGCGAGACCAATCAAAAAGGCGGATAAATAAAATATCATGGCGCAATAAGATAGGCTTCATGGTAATAATTCTTGCCCTCATTTTCTCCTTCAATTTTCACCAACCACCGACCTTTTTTCAGCTTTTCAACCGGTATTATCTGTTTATGCTGCGCATTATTTTCTATGGGATATTCCTGGTCCAAAGAAGCATAAACGGGGTGAAATAGGGTCATATTACCCTTAAAATGAGGCAGTTCTTCCGGAATAGTCACAGAAATACCTTTGGAATTTTGTTCTATGGATAATTCAAATACATGGTTTAGTTGATTTGTCCGTTGCATTTTATCCATCTTTGTCTGATAGCTTAAATCTTCCTCGTAATAGGTATCAGAAACTAAGCTGTTATCTTGTTTTGTTGCTGCAAAGACAAATACGAGCATTGCGATAACGAAAAAACTATAAAAAATGGCTATGCCAGTTCCCCAGGAAATTTTCATATTCTTTTATTTAAAGGTGATAGGTCCCATGAAATTGGTGCTTGTCGAAGTTAATACCTTTTGACCTTGCATAATGGTTAGATTGACTTCGGTTTTACGGTCCTCCAGTTTATTTTTTGGCAGATAAATGAAAAAGGATCCCTTGCTTACTTCTGACGCTGGTAATAGATTCAAGGCTCCTATTATTTTAATGGTAGCGCCTTCCGTTTTAGTGATCATTTTTATTTGAATAGGTTTATTGGTCTTATTGGCCAGTTGAAAATTATATAAATTACTGATTTGTCCATCGGGATTTTCCTGAAAAAGCATTCCAGGGGTTCGCATAACAGTCAATTCAACATCACCTCTTGTACCTAATAAAAAACCTAAAACGCTGAGTAAAAGAATTAATAGTAAAGAGTATGCTTTGACCCTATTTGTCCAGATTTTTTTGCTTCCTGAAAGAATACCATTATGGCTGTCGTATCGGATTAATCCCGTGGGTCTGTTTATTTTAATCATGATATCATCGCAGGCATCTATGCAAGCGGTACAATTGGTACATTCCAATTGAGTACCATTTCTGATATCAATACCTGTTGGACATACATAAAGACATTGTTTACAATCTATACAATCTCCACCGGTTTTCACTTCCCTGGCTAATTTTGTTCTGGGTTCGCCTCTAACATGATCGTAGGCAACCACTATGCTATTGGCATCGAGTAAAACACCTTGCAAGCGACCATAAGGACAAATGGCCGTACAAACCTGTTCTCTTAAATAGGCGAATACAAAGAAAAAGATACCGGAAAATAGAAGCATTGCTGAGAATCCAGCGATATGGTTGCTTACTGGTTCCTGAATTATTTTTAACACAGCATCGCTGCCAATGATATAGGCAAGAAAAGTATTTCCAATTAAAAATGAAATCAAATAAAAAAGGGCATATTTTATGGTTCTTTTGGTTGTTTTCTCCATATTCCATGGGGCGGAGGACAATTTTCTTTGCTGTGGTCCATCTCCTTCTATCCAATATTCTATTTTCCGAAAAACCATTTCCATGAAAATAGTTTGGGGGCATATCCAGCCACAAAATAATCGTCCCCAAATAACGGTAAAAAGGACAATGAACATAACAAAAGTGATCATTGCCAGGACGAAAAGATGGAAATCTTGCGGCATAAAAACAATGCCAAATAGGATAAAATGTCTTTCCAGTACATTGAATAACATAAATGGCTGTCCATCGTATCTTAAGAAGGGACCTATAAATAAGATGGCAATTAATACCCAGGCCAGGTATTTTCTCGCCAGGGTATAAGCTCCTTTTGTCATTTTCGGGAAAATCCATTTCCGTTTTCCCTTTTCATCCACAGTGGCTATATGATCCCTAAATGAATCTTCTTCATCATAAAGGGAGTGGATAGGTTCGTTTTGCATGAATTGACCTTTTATTTTACCTCAATACCTTGTGGTTCTTTGCCATTAGGAGGATTAGTCCCCTTCATGGAAAGAATGTAACTCCCTAATTTTTGCATATCGGATGGGTTCAACTGGGCTTGCCAGGAGATCATACCTTTTTCAGGAACGCCATATTTTATGGTCTTGAAAATGCTTTTGATATCTCCGCCATGAATCCAATAATTATCTGTGAAATTTGGTCCTACGCCTCCTTCGCCCATGGTACCATGACATGCCACACAGTGTACCCCATACAATGATTTTGCCGCCGATAAAGAGGCTTCATCCATTAGTGCAATGGCTGTATTTTCATCCACTTTATTTGCCTGAGTGGCTAAATAGGCTTTTACTTCAGCATTGGCCTCCTTTACCTCTATGTTGTAGGCATCCTGGCTGGAAACCCCCATATCTGTAAAATGGTAATAAACCATATAGGCGCCAGCAAATATAATGGTAACATAAAACATGGCTACCCACCAGGGAGGCAAGCTGTTATCTAATTCCTTAATGCCATCATACTGGTGGTCGAACATGATTTCATGCTCTTTTTCCTGAGGAACTACCTTCGTCCAGTTTTTATACCATCGATTAAAGATGGCTGAAATGGGTTGCGTTTCTGCCTCTTCAAAGGCTTCTTTCCCCATTTCTTTGTAAATCTGGATTTGCTGCATTTTCAGAATAACCTTCAATAAATTTAAAAGGGCTAAAAATCCACCAAGAACCACAAACGAGGTAAAGAAAATCCACCCATTTTTAAGGAAATTATCATAAAATGGGAAAGTTTGAGTGGTTTGTGAAAACAACCAGTTGAGTTGTACGATTAGGAAAAGGGGTAAAATAATACCTATTTTAGTTTTCATATTATTCATGATTTGTAGTAGAAGAATTCACCTTATCCAAAGGCATTTCTGACATCTTTTTCAGGTAGGAACTATCTTTTTTAAACACCAGGATGACACTGACCACAAAAACGGTGAAGAAAGTGATTAAGGCCCCAATAGCCATCCAATTGATATTTCCTGCGCTCTCTAAAATATGTTTATACATAGCATTTGATTTTAGTTGGCGGGTGCTTTTACCTTAATGTCTGTTCCAAGTCGCTGCAAATAGGCAATCATAGCTATTATTTCTCTCTGCGCTAGTTTTTCATCTTTTATGCCATCCTTTTTTAGGTTTTGAGCAATGCCAGCAGCTTGTTTTTCCAGATCCTCCAGGGCTATATCTTCATAACCTTCTTGATAAGGTGTACCTAAGGTTCTCAATACCTTAATTTTCTTAGGTATTTGATCGACATTCAATTTATCCCTGATTAACCATGGATAGGCAGGCATAATGGAACCTGGTGACATACTTAGTGGGTCATACATGTGATTATAATGCCAGGTATCAGGATATTTTCCACCTTCGCGGTGAAGATCTGGGCCCGTTCTTTTTGACCCCCAAAGGAAGGGCCGGTCATAGATGTATTCCCCTGATTTTGAGTATTCTCCATAGCGTGCGGTTTCCGATCTGAATGGACGAATCATTTGTGAATGGCAACCCAAACAACCTTCTCTGATATATAAATCTCTTCCCGCCAGTTCCAATGGCGTATAGGGTTTCACAGATGCAATTTTAGGAACATTAGATTCAATCATAGCCATTGGAAAAATTTCAACAATACCACCGATGAGGATGGCAATGGCTGCAAAAATCATCATTTGAACAGGACGCCTTTCAATCCAGCGATGCCAATGTTCCCCTTCATGAGCTCCATGAGTACTTTGGCGGGATGGCGCTTCCTGTTTCTCATCGCCAAGGAATACACCTACCTGCATGGTTTTGAACAAATTCCAGGCCATAAGTATTGCACCACTCAGGTATAAGGTGCCACCAACAGCGCGAATGGCATACATGGGTAAAACCTGTGCGACGGTCTCCAGGAAATTTCCGTATTGTAAAAATCCATCAGGTGTAAATTGTTTCCACATGAGACTTTGTACCCAACCTGCCCAATAGAGTGGGATGGCGTAGAAAATAATACCCAAAGTGCCAATCCAAAAGTGAGCGTTTGCGGCTTTTTGGGAATAGATATTTGTTTGAAATAAACGTGGGATCAACCAATAGAGAATGCCAAAAGTCAGAAATCCATTCCATCCTAAGGTACCAATATGCACGTGACCAATGGTCCAGTCGGTGTAATGGCTGATAGCATTTACAGATTTTATGGAAAGCAAGGGCCCTTCAAAAGTAGCCATGCCATAAGCGGTAATGGCCACTACCATGAATTTTAATACATGATCCTGACGCACTCTGTCCCAGGCACCTCTAAGGGTTAGTAATCCATTGAGCATTCCTCCCCAGGATGGGGCAATCAGCATAATAGAAAATACAGTGCCCAGCGATTGGGCCCAATCGGGTAGGGAGGTGTACAACAAATGGTGAGGACCTGCCCAAATGTAGATGAATATGAGCGCCCAAAAATGGATGATAGATAATTTATAAGAATAGACGGGTCGGTTTGCTGCCTTCGGTAGGAAATAATACATGAGTCCCAAATAAGGGGTGGTCAGGAAAAATGCTACGGCGTTGTGTCCATACCACCACTGTATAAGCGCGTCTTGAACACCGGCAAAAACCCCATACGATTTCCATAAACTTACCGGTATTTCCAGATTATTGACTACATGTAAAACCGTGATGGTTATCCAGGTGGCTATATAAAACCAAATGGCCACGTAAAGGTGGTTTTCTCTCCGTTTAATCAAGGTTCCGATCAGATTAATTCCAAATGCAATCCATACCACAGCTATAGCAAGGTCGATGGGCCATTCCAATTCAGCATATTCTTTGGCACTGGTTAATCCTAGAGGTAAGGTTACTGCCGCTGCAACAATAATTAATTGCCAGCCCCAGAAATGGAATTGACTTAAGAAATTACTGAACATCCTGGCCTTCAAAAGTCTTTGCAGGGAGTAATATACTCCCATGTAAATGCCGTTTCCTACAAAGGCAAAAATGGCTGCATTGGTGTGTAATGGTCGTATTCTGCCGTAGGTTATTTCGGCGATGCCTAAATTAAGTACTGGAAAAATTAATTGAAAAGCAGCGATTAACCCTACCAGCATGCCAACAATGCCCCATATAATGGTCGCAATGGCGAAATTTCTGACAATTTTGTTGTCATAATAAAAAGTTTCTAAGTTTGCCATTCTCATTCTTCTTGTGATAAATCTTTTGGTTTCTGATCTTCCCAAAGCATGCGAATCGATGGCGTGTGATCGTCCTCATATTGCCCATTTTTTACAGCCCAGAAAAAGGCTGCTAAAAAAAATAAAGCAAGAATCAGACTAAGGAAAATCAATACTAAGATGATACGCATGCCTTTGAAATTTTTCGAAAATTAAAAGGAATGCTGTGACATTATTATGACATTTGTCTGATGAAGAAATGATATTTATCATCTTCCTAATCTTCCTTATTTTGGGTAATCCTATTAAAGTTTTCTGGCAAAATAAGTAGTCGTACTTAGTCCCCAAATTACCACCGTTATGGAGCTGGTTGGCATGAGAATGGCAGCTACAACAGGTGATAACGCGCCCTGTACGGCAAAATAGAGTCCTATGGCATTATAAATGAGGGCAAAGCCATAAGCCAGGTAAACAAGTTTTTTACTTTTTATGGCATACATCAGGTACCCTGTCAGTTTATCTAACTTGCTGGCTGCCAGGATAGCATCAGATGCAGGCGTAAAATTATTTTGGTTTTCGGAAATCACCATACCAAAATTTGCTTGTCGTAAGGCACCCGCGTCATTCAACCCGTCACCCAACATAAATACCTTCCTCCCTTTTAATTGTAATGTTTTGATAAAAGCTAATTTATCGGTTGGCGTCTGTTTGAAATACATGTTTTCAATAGGTATATTGAAATATTGACTCAATTTTTCCTTCTCATTATCATTATCGCCGGATAAAATATAGGTTTCTCCCTTGCTTTTTGCCCACTCCATAAATGGGGCCGCTCCTTCCCTCCAGGTCCTTTTATAGGAAAGATACCCCATATAGTTGCCGTCAATTTCAATAAATACATTTCCTTTTTCTCGGTCTTCCCCTGGAACATGTATCCATTGGGCAGAACCGATAAGGATTTGATGACTGTCTATGACCGCCTTTAATCCTTTGCCAATTTCTTCTTCCCATGCTGTAATTTGTAATTTTTCAACATTACTTTTAAAAAAATAGTCATAAATCGTCTTACTCACAGGATGGGTAGAAGAGGCAGTAAGATTTATAATGAGATCTATTTCATTGGGTGAAAGTGGTTTACCTTCATACCTGCTTTGTTGAATCTGCGAAGACGTAATAGTTCCCGTTTTGTCAAAAACAAAAGTATCAATATTGGAAATGGCTTCAACGGCGGCTACATTTTTTATAAAAAAATGCTTTTTCCCTAATATTCGGAGTACATTCCCATAAGTAAAAGGAACCGATAAAGCCACAGCGCAGGGACAGGCAACAATCAATACCGCGGTAAATGCATTGAGAGCGATAGATTTATCTGTTGAATACCAGTATATTAGGGTTAAAATAGCTATGGTGAATATTGTAAAAGTAAAGTATTTTGATATTTGACCAGTGAGTTGTACCCTGACATTGTTTTCCTCTTTCTGAAAAGCAGGATCATTCCACAATTGGGTTAAATAACTTTGTGAAACAGATTCACGGAGTAAGACTGAACCTTCCTGACCATGCCATTTTCCCCCTGCATATACTTTTTCTCCATTTATAACAGGAATTAAAGCAGCTTCTCCGCTTACAAAACTATAATTTATAGAAGTAGAGGCACAATTTAGCCGACCATCGGCAGGAATTAGGTCACCATTTTTCACTAAAATTTCATCCCCTTTTTTTAATTTAGGAAGAGAAATATTTTCGAAACCTTCAGCCGTTATTTTAGTTGTCGCAATTGGAAAGTAAGATTGATAATCCCGGTCGAAAGCAATTTGCTTGTAGGTTCTTTCCTGGAACCATTTGCCCGCCAGCAGGAAAAATAAAAATCCTGCCAGGCTGTCCATATATCCGGAGCCTGTTTGTGAAATGATTTCATAAGCACTTCTTACAAAAAGAGTGGTTGCGCCCACAACAATGGGTATATCTAAGTTATAGTCCCTAATTTTTAATCCTTTCCAGGCAGAAATAAAATATTCCCGGGCGCTATAAAAAAGGACGGGAATACCTAAACTTAGATTTAAATAACCAAGTATTTGCACAATGAACGGATCAGAATCTTTAGTCAGTCCCAGATATTCAGGAAAGCTAAAAAGCATGCTATTTCCGAAGGCAAAACCTGCCACTCCGATTTGATAAATAAGATCGTTGGAAGGGCTGGAGGATTGTTTTTTTTGTGCTTTATCCAATCTAATGAGGGGTGGATAACCTATTTTATCCAATAATTCGGCTAATTGTCTTAAGGAAATGATTGATTCGTTAAAGGAAATATGAATTTCTTTTTCAATAAAATGGACGGTAGCACTCATAATTCCTTCATGTAAGCGAGGCAGATTTTCCAATAACCATATACAGGCGGCACAATGTATGGTGGGTAGGTCAAACCTTACCCGACTAATATTGGGGCTTCTGAAAAATAAAATCTGGTTTTGTAAATCATCATCATCTAAATACTCAAAATGCAGATTTTCCTTGTCTTTAAGACTGGTAAGAGCTAAATCGGCCGAGGAATAATAGTCACAAAGATTATTTTCATCCAATATTTGATAGACCGTTTGACAACCGTCACAACAGAAGGCAGGTGTTTGCTCTTCATTGGGTAAGCAGGGTTCTCCACAGTGTGCGCATCTTGCCTGAGCAATAATAGTTGATGCATTTTTTTCATTGGAGATAACCTGTTGTTCGGGTGGATAAAGGGTCATACAACTACATTTTGGTGTAAATGTAGGGAGGGTATATAAAAGTAAAGGGTGACTTTTGTCACCCTTTACTGGCAATTTT
The DNA here is from genome assembly GCA_017858735.1 of Bacteroidota bacterium. Taxonomy (GTDB): domain Bacteria; phylum Bacteroidota; class Bacteroidia; order Chitinophagales; family Saprospiraceae; genus BJGN01. Next base: position 45,016 of record JAFMBH010000014.1, on the reverse strand, counting down.
TATTCTTAAGAATATAATTTTAATAGTATTTAATTGATTTTATCCCAGTTTTTAAGCAGAAGATAACCACTTATTACGGCAACAAAACCACTAAGTAAGGCTGGCATCATATTGCTGTAAATGATAAATCCTATAGAGAATAGGGCAGAATAAACCAGAATACAGCCAAGTAGCATGCCTAAAATTTGCTGAGGTAGTTTCCCTGGTATGATTTCCTGCGCATCGAGTTCACCCGAAGCGATACCTTTTTCAATAACAGGTTTCCATCCACCTGGTGCTGGCTGAATCAATCTGAAAAAACGTAACATCGTCTCCTGTGAAGATGGAGCTGTTAAAAAAGTAACCGCAACCCAGGCTAGGGTAGTAATACCCACGCCGGCCAATAGCTTGATGTGTTCAGGAAGTGGATTTTCCATGCCCAGTTCAAAATATAAGGCTAGCATAAAGGAAACAAGCATAGCGGTAATTTCGCTGTATGCGTTAATTCTCCACCAAAACCAACGAAGAATAAATATTAATCCAGTACCTGCACCGATTTGTAATAATATATTGAAAGCCTGAAGCGCATTTTCCAAAGCCAATGCTAATAAAGCTGCCATAATCATCAAGACAACAGTAGAGATTCGTCCAACGTTAACCAGTTCATTTTGAGGCGCATTGGGTCTTAAAAATCGCTTGTAAAAATCATTCACCACATAGCTTGATCCCCAGTTTAAATGGGTAGAAATAGTGGACATAAATGCAGAAAGTAAAGCGGCAATCAATAAGCCTATGAGTCCGGCAGGTAGTAAATTAAGCATGGCCGAAAATGCGAGGTCATTTTTCACTACTTTTGGATCAAGATGGGGGAAAGCAGCTTGTAATGAGGCAACATCTGGAAAAACAATCAAACTTGCTAAAGCAATGAGTATCCATGGCCAGGGACGAAGGGCATAATGGGCAATATTGAAAAACAGGGTAGCCGTCACCGCGTTCTTTTCATCTTTTGCCGATAACATTCTTTGCGCAATGTAACCTCCACCGCCGGGTTCTGCACCAGGGTACCAAACACTCCACCATTGCACAGCTAATGGCATAAGAAATAGTGGTATTAATTGCTTGGAATCGGAAAAGTCAGGTAAAAAATTTAATTTGCCGGTAAGGTTTGGGTGTGCTAACATATTGCTTAAGCCACCAACCTCGGGTAAATTTACAATATAGATGGAAGCCATGACCATACCGCCCAAAGCTAATATAAATTGAAAGAAATCGGTGAGCACCACGCCTTTTAAGCCGCCAATGGAGGTATAAATTACCGTAATAATAGACGTGATAAGCAAGGTTTCAACTGGTTTTAAATCGAGCATAACAGCTCCAATTTTTATAGCTGCCAATGAAACCGTAGCCATTATCATGACATTAAAAAAAACACCCAGATAAATAGCTCGGAATCCACGTAAGAAAGCGGCTTGTTTTCCACTGTACCGAAGTTCGTAAAATTCTAAGTCTGTCAAAACACCAGATCTTCTCCACAACCTTGCATATACAAATACGGTAAGCATGCCCGTTAATAGAAAAGCCCACCAGGACCAGTTACCTGCTACACCATGCGTTCTCACTAAATCGGTTACCAGATTAGGGGTGTCTGCAGAAAAAGTGGTAGCCACCATAGAAACCCCAAGGAGCCACCAGGGCATGTCTCTTCCCGAAAGAAAGAATTCTGCATAACTTTTTCCCGCACCACGGGAGGCATACAAACCGATAAGCAAAGTGACGGCGAAAAAGGCAAAAATGATGCCCCAGTCCAACATAGATAAATTCATGAAAATGTTTTTTTCAGTTAATTAATAGACCCGTATTTCATCTAAAAATAACCAGCCCTGGTTGCCTGCGCCTGGTCTGGTGACAGGAATGGTTCCCATGGCAGGTATCTTAATTTCGATAAACTGCGATGTGATTTTGCAGGGTATATCTACCGCAAGGGTCTTGGTGTCTTTATTTTCAGTAATCTTGGTTTCGCAGGCCTTGGAAAATGTATTTCCGTCCTTTGAAGTATAAATAGTAGCTTCCGATGGTAAGTAAATCCATGATTCAGGATCGTTAAAGGCATGGAATTGAATGCCTTTGATCGATTGTTTTTCGGTCCAGCTTAACTTCATACTGAACGGTTCACCCGGCGTAACGCCCTGCCATTCCCCATCGTTAAACTGAGTTTTACTGCCAGAAATCCCATTGATTAATCCTCTTTCTCCCGCTCCCTTGTATGTTTTTGAAGGGGTAGTTTTTGATAATATTTTGGCTTGTACGCCTTTATGAGGTAAGAAATCTATTGAAATAGGATGTCCTTTAGCCTGATTCTGGACAAAAGACTGTGTTTTTACGACCGTCTTTTTAGTTAGCAACAAAGGATTGGTATATACAGCGGAGCTGCTTTTTGGCTCCGTTCCATCAAGGGTATATCTTATTTCTCCCCAGGGAACCAAAGGGGTTAATGCTACCTCTAAGCCTTCTTCTTTTGTTGTTAAAGTCGGCTTAATTTCAAATAAATGATTGGCAAACTCAATATTTTTAGTTTTCCAATAGTCAATATGTTTGTTAAGTCTTACAGCAAAGGGTAAAAATTCTTTTTTTGCAACAGGCGTCCAAAGTACTTCTGAAAGGGCAAGCATACGGGTGTAGGCCATATATCGGAGTTTTGGCAGCGTTGAAATATACTCGGTCCAGATATTTCCTTGCCCTCCTAATATATGTTTATGCGTTTCTGCTGGTAATTCATCGGGAATGGGATCAAAAGAATAGACTTTTTCCACCGTTAATTTACCCCCAATAGCTAAGGGTTCACCCGGTGCATCAGACTGGTAATAGTCAAAATAGCAAAAGGTATTTGGGCTCATGATAACGTCATGACCCAAGTGGGCAGCTTCAATGCCACCTTTTATGCCTCGCCAGGACATAACCGTAGCGTCGGGAGCGAGACCACCTTCGAGAATCTCATCCCAGCCAATGAGTTTTTTACCTTTGGTTTTAAGAAAGGCTTCCATCCGTTTAATAAAATAACTCTGCAATGCATCCTCATCTTTTAGCCCCTCCCGTTTCATAACAGACTGTGCTAAAGCACTTTCTTTCCACTGCTTTTTAGGGCATTCATCTCCGCCGATATGAATATATGGACTGGGAAACAAAGGGATTATTTCCGTGAGAACATCCTCAAGGAATTTAAAAGTAGTCTCTGAAGGACAGTAAACATCTTCCTTTACACCCCAATCTGTTGGTACTTCCAATGCTTTTCCCGTACAACCAAGTTCAGGATAAGCTGCAATGGCTGCCGTAGCATGCCCAGGCATTTCAATCTCGGGAATAACCGCAATATTTCTTTCCGAAGCATAAGCTACGATCTCTCTGATGTCATCTTTAGTGTAATAGCCTCCGTGTTTTTCACCATCATAAACGCGGGGTTTTTGATTGTGATGACCAATAACGGTTTCCGATCGCCAGGCAGCCTTGGACATTAACTTCGGGTATTTTTCAATCTCTACCCGCCAACCCTGGTCTTCTGTCAAATGCCAGTGGAAGGTATTGAATTTATAGGTAGCCATCATATCTAATAATTCTTTAATATAAGAAACGGGCTGGAAATATCTACCTGCATCCAACATAATACCTCGGTATCCAAATCGGGGTTGATCCGTTATGGTTTGGCAGGGAATGCTTATGCTTCCATTAGATAGAGGCTGGTGCTGAAGGAATTGAATAAGGCTTTGAATACCGTAGAACAAACCCTTCTCATCATTACCCGTTACATGAATCTTATTTTGACTGATTTTGAGTTCGTAGCCTTCTGAAAGACCTTGGTTTGACACGGTAAACACTATCTCATTTGCATTTCCATTCGCATTTAAAGCGGTTTGCCTTTGCTTTAAATAGGTTTGTAAATAGCTTGGAATGGGGGTGCTTTCGTCTGAACTTATTTTAGTGGTACCCGAAAAATAGAAAAAGCCAGGGGCGGAAACTATTTGGGACGGAAGGGGTATGATGACCTGACCCGTTAATGAAAAGAGTGGCATTATAAATATAATGACCGAAAGAATTACTTGGGTTAGTTTTGTTTTCATAGAGGTTTCACGATACTTTAAATAATTTATCTTACCAATATACGCAAAGAAAAAGAAAAGAGGAAATAATTTTATTCCTGGTTAAAGACCTACCTAAGTTGTTAACGAGGTTAAAAATTAAATTTCCAGCGACGGAAAGCCTCCATTGCCTCGTATTCTGCAAAGCCCATAGCATGATAGGTATCAGCGGTTTCTTTATTTCTTTCCTCTGCCCTTTGCCAAAATTCCCGTGGATCATTTCCGGCAAAAGGAGGGGTATCTTTTTGCGATTGATGCATAAAAATGGCTTTTCTTTTACGGACTAGTTCCTGGGGACTTAAGGGCACGGCCATTTCAATTTCTTCCACCGGCCATTCATGCCAGGCGCCTCTGTAAAGCCAAAGCCAGCAATCAGCAATACAACTTTCATTTTTCAAGGATTCCATGGCCATTAATATCACATCTAAACATACCTTATGAGTACCATGGGGATCGGCCAGGTCACCGGCTGCAAATATCTGATGAGGTTTGATTTCCTTTATAAAAGCTGCGGTTTGATTTACATCTGCGTCAGAAAGCGAGCTTTTTTTGGTGCCTCCGGTTTCATAAAAGGGTAAGTCCATAAAATGGATATGATCATCATTTAATCCGCAAAAACGAGCACCGGCACTGGCTTCTCCTCTTCTGATAAGCCCTTTTACCTGAAGGATACCAGGATGGTCTTTTTCACCCGGTTTCTTATCAGTTAAAATGGATTTTAGCTGTTCAAAGTGATCAATTTTAGCTTGAATAGCGGTATTTATTTCTCCTTTTGACAGTAAATCTATGGTAAAATCTATAAATCGGAAGGCATCGTGATCGTGAACGGCAATATTTCCCGAGGTTTGATAGGCCACATGGACTTCATGACCCTGATCGACCAAACGAAGGAAAGTGCCACCCATGGAAATTACATCATCATCGGGATGAGGGCTGAAAATGATGACCCGTTTTTTTGCTGGAACGGCTCTTTCAGGACGGGTAGTATCATCGGCATTAGGTTTTCCGCCAGGCCAGCCAGAAATAGTGTGCTGTAATCGATTGAAAACAACAATATTTATCTCGTAAGCCGTTGCGTATTCGACCAATAAATCGCTCAATCCGTGGGACTTATAATCTTCTGCCGTTAATTTTAAAATAGGTTTATTTGATTGGAGGGAAAGCCATACGACCGCTTTGCAAATGAGGTCTGGCGTCCAGTTACAAAGGGCTACTAACCAGGGCGTTTTAAACCGGGTCAAACCTTCAGCTGCCGGGAGATCTAAAAAAAATTCTGTATTTTTATGACGTTGTAACAGGCTGGCGGGTAAATCGTTGGTGATAGAACCTTCCACGGCTTTTTGCACAATACTTGCTTTTCCTAAACCCCAGGCACAAAGTAGAATTTTTTTCGAGTTCATAACGGGTTTTAGACCTAAGGTAATGGCCCGATAGGGAACATTTTCCTCCCCACCGAAATCATTTGACGCGTCAGTTCTCGTAGTGGCATCCAGGCGAACCAGGCGGGTAGGGGAATTTTCAAATGATCCGGGTTCATTGAATCCGATATGACCATTTCTACCAATACCTAACAGTTGAATATCGATGCCACCTAAGGCACTTATTTTCTCGTCATACGCTGTACAATAGGCTTCTACCTCATCTAAGGGCAGGGTTCCGTCCGGGATATAAATATTTTCAGGTAAAATGTCAATATGATCAAATAAGTGATGCTTCATAAAGGCCACATAGCTTTGGGAAGCATCGGGCTGCATGGGGTAATATTCGTCGAGATTGAAAGAAATGACATTTTTAAAACTCAGACCATCCTCCTTATGCATTCGCACCAATTCCTTATATACCTGAACGGGTGAATTACCAGTGGAAAGACCCAATAAAATATTTTCACCCTTTGCTGCTTTTTCTTTAATGGCCTGGGCTATTATCCGCGCAATATGAATGGAACCCTGTTTGGCGTCAGGCCAAATAGTTGTTTTTATTTGTTCCACTTCCCTGAACTGATATTTGATGACACTCATTACTAAGGTTGGTTAAAGTTTTTAAAAATTTTCACAAAGATAAATATTTTAACCTTAAATAATATCATTCAATATTACCCCTTTTTTCACGAAAAGGGTTTTAATTTACCTACATTTGAAAATTGGAAAACTTTGAGAATTAACTTTCTTTAAAGATGATGAAGGGCACGGCTACAGAGGTTAAATAAACAGGATTCTGCTTTGCATTGCCATTAGCATTCTTTTTTCTGACCCTGAATAAGCGTATTTATAAGGATCAATATTAAAAATGGCAAAAGAATTTTATTAAATTTCATCTCACTTTAAATATTTCTCAAAAAATGCATCCATTTTCTTTTGCATATATTGATTAGGTCGTTGTGCAATATCCATCGCATGGGGCCATAGAGGGAGTTTGTAGTATTCAGCAGGAACACCTAGCCGGTCAAGCCGAGCTTTTAAAGTATCTGATTGACTTTGTGGTAAAAGATTATCGGAAGTTCCCTGAAAAATGAGGGTAGGGGGCAATCCCTTTCGAAGATATTTTGCTGGCGATGCCTCCCAGTATAAATCAGGTCTTTCTTTGAACGAATGACCGATAAAACCTGTGACAAGTTCCTGATTTTGAGCATAAGGTGTCGTCATATCAACAGGACCATAAATATCAACGACACATTTAATTTTATTCGGTGGACCATTAAGGTAGGTACTATCAAGTGGAATGGCAGGATTTTTAAAATCGTACGTAGTCATTAAAACCAGATGACCGCCTGCTGATCCGCCTATCATGGCGACGCGTGCTGGGTCATATCCGTATTTTTTGCTGTTATTAAAGAGAAAATGCATGGCATCAGAAACGTCTTGAACACAAGCCGGATAAATACTGTCATTTTTCAAGGTATAAGAAACAGACGCTGTGATATACCCTTTTTTTGCAAAATCGACCAGATAAACGAGATAATCAGATCGTTTGCCACTTTTCCAACCGCCACCATGAACAAAAACTAAAAGAGGAGCTGGTTTTTTAAGATCTCGAGGTTTGTAGATATCTAGTTGTAGCGATCTGCCATTCACCTTTTTGTATTCAATATTTTTAATTTCCTCTATAGATTTTGGAATTTCAGGCTCCAGGTCTGCAAGTTTTTCAAGACCCACGCCAATAGCGAGGTAATCGAGTACTTCAAAATGATAGGCGATAGGCGCATTTTCCGGAAACAAAAATCCTATAGTTCTGGGGGTAAGCATTAATAGAAAAAAGCCAGCCAGAATAAATAGGAATATTTTGAAAATTTTCATCATTTAAGTTTTAAAATACGCCGGGTACAAATTGATAAGGTAATATAACACTAATATGGCGAATAGAATACATACTAGGGTTACCTGTTTGCAGTTATCGCATAAATATTTGGGTTACAATGTTTATTCCATAGTTGAATAACCTCACTATTGTATTTTTTTGACTTCGCACTAATTAATTAGAATTTATGAGGGTAATGTGTATATTTGCGCCCGAACTGCTTCCTACAGTTTGGGGTCCCGTAGTTCAACGGATAGAATAGGTGTTTCCTAAACACTAGATATGGGTTCGATTCCCGTCGGGACCACTCGGTTAATAATCAATGATTTATATATATAATTTACTTATTATTTAACATTATTTTCCGAACCCTGCAGCAAACCCTGCAGCACTTTTTTCAGGTTAGTTGTTGGAATTGTCTAAATATAAGATTAAACACCTGTTTTAAAAAGGAGCGAGAAAGAATGTAATAACTACTTGTAAAAAAAAAAATATTTTGTTTGTTTCGATTATTTCGATTAATTTTGATCAAAAGAACTACCTAAGAAGACCAAAAGATTGCAATTAGGTCATTACCAGATTTTCAAGCTGTCTCAAAAAGAATAAAATCTTCTCAAAAAAATGGAGTTAATATAAAAATACAAGAATCAGGTGAATTTCTTACCATTCCAAAGAAAGCGCTGACATTCCTTAATGCCATTATTCAAAATATGGCGGAAGGAAAAACAGTTTCAATTGTCCCATCTGATTCAGAACTAAGTACACAGCAAGCTGCTGATATGATAAATGTATCAAGACCTCATTTAATAAAATTGCTTGAATCTAAACAAATTCCTTTCAAAAAAGTGGGTAGTCATAGAAGAGTTCTACTAATGGATATTATGGAATACCAAGATCAAATCGTTAAACAAAGAGAAGATCAACTTGATTTCTTATCCAATCAAGCCCAGGATTTAAACCTAGGTTATTAGTGAATCATTTGCTGCAGAAGGCTTGTTTATAGTAAAATGGTCTGATATTATTCAAAATGAATGGCTTCGTAATCTTTTAGAAACTTACAACGCCTGTTTTCAAAGTTGTTTACCTTCTAATATATTCGCCAGCTGTCATTACTGGAATTTTAGCATTTTTAAAATCTTTCTTATTTCGGGTAATTATTATATCTGATTCGTTATCCATGGCTATAAAATATTGTAAGCCATCTTCGAAGTCATTAAAATCAGATGCCAACGCCAATTCGATGGCTTTGTCTTCTAAAGGCAGAACTTAAACAAGGACCTTAAATTTTGCTAAATATTTTTTAGCATCAATATCTTTGTGATGCTTTACGATAGCGTAATATGCGTTTGCAAATGATAAAGATGAAATACAAAGTTGAATTTCTTTTTTATCGCTCAAAGTAGATAAAACTTGAGCGTCTTTATAAAATAAGTCACGCTTAGCTAATAAATCGATGATTATATTTGTATCAACAAAAATATATTCCATCATGAATATTTCTTGTCAATATAATTTCTATAATCATCTCTTTCTTCATAATCGTTAGGAATAATTCCAGTCAAACTTTCTACCAACGCACTAACAGATGATTTTTCCTTTGACTTTTGTGTTAACGAATTTAGGTAGTTTTCTATCAATTTTGATAGACTTACACTATGACTTTTAGCGTAAATTTTTGCTTCGTTAATTATTTCTTTATCAAGATTCAAAGTGAGTTTCGTGCTCATAATTTAAATTTACGTAGAAATATAATAAATTATTACGTGAGTTATTCTTTTTAGTAAGTTTTTCCCCGCATATATAAAAGTTGTATTTGCAAATCAATTAAATGGATGTGATGATCATAGGAAATAGGTGAATGTAAAAAAATAGGTATTGTACATCGTAATATTGACTTGTCCTATTTTTACTCGCTATTGTTCCCCCGAATAGTAAGCCGCTTCGTCTAATAAATCTAATATTCCGGCATCATTATGAGCTTCAAATTTCCTGGCAAATAATTTTCCGTTTTTTTTAGCTTTTGTTAACTCATCTATATCGTTTGTCCCAAAAACAGCAGGAAAGTCATAATCCAGTTTCTTCCAATTGACATAAGTTAATGATGGAAGAATTTTTAATTCAGGATGTTTATCTGCCAATATTTTAATGATGGTATGAAAAAATATTTCATCAGGTATATAAGTATATCTATGAAACTTTAGAAACAAGGGATTTTCTTCCAAATATTTCAATATCATTTTTAAAGTTTCATTATTTAATGCCCACCATTGTGAACCACCATAATGTTCGGGAATGGGAGAATTCCTTTTTTTAAATAACTTTAAAACTTGTAAGCACAGTCGCAGATTCTTTTGTCTGATGCCGTGTTTCATTAAATGAAAGATGGTTTTTAAAAAGGAAATAAAGGGGGTATCCAGGAAATAAGGTATAAAAAACCCATTCCCCCTTTTTGGGGTAAGGTTTAGGTAGTAATTTTTAATTTTAGTATTATATTCAACAGGCCAGGCCTCCTGTGCTGGCTTTATATCAATGAAATTATATGAACGGTGTGTTGAAAGAAATCGTTTGATATGCTGCTTACTTACTAATGGATAGTCCTGTCCACTAAGAAGTATGGTAAAACCACCTCTATCATATTTAATTACTTCATTGATACCATTCAAAGTTGCCTGAACAATAGTAAAATTACCCCATATTGCATTTTCTCTTTTTTTAAGAAATAGCACATTCGAATGGGAAATTAATTTTTTGAATTCATGAATATCGGAGGTTATATCTATATGAATAAAGAAGAAAACGTTTTCGTCATTTAATCTATCTACCAATTTTTTCAATTGAGCTGGAAAATGATGGGCAAGGATGATATAATGAATGTACAATAGGTTAAATTTTATTAAAAATAGAGAAAATTTTTCTACTTGTAAAAATGATTAGTATTTACTTTAAAAAATTTAAACTTATTTTTCTGGATTTAAACTTTGGTTAGATTTAGTAAACCTGGGTGAAGTAACGATCGTCGCTGGCAGGGAGACCAACGCAAACATAGCCATTATTTCAGATATATGCAGATCATTTCAGGTGGTAAGCGGCTTTTCTACCGAGCAAATTTCTCTTTCTTTAGACAGAGATGCTGCTCAGGTAGTTAAGCGGGTGCCCGGTATTACCATTACAGATAATAATTTTTTACAAATCAGGGGTTTAGCCCCCAGATACTTAGCCAAACATCGCACTTTTTACTTGCGGGAAAGTCTCAAATTATAGGTGATGCGATTCTTCAAAGACGAGAAGTCCCGTTATTATTTTTATCTGCTCAGACCGGCCAGAAATATAAATGATTATAAAAGAGGTGTTGCCGGCATGTTTACCCTGGATAAAAATGGGGAGATTAACTTCTTTAGGGAATTTTTCGTTACTAAAATGATTCCTGAAACGGAGGTTGTAAATTTCGGCAAATTAATTTTCAACGATTTGATTAAAAATAAAGGGTCAATTCCAATGACGTCTCTTCGGGAAGATTTTATAGAATTTCCCGGAATGATGTCTCATTATGATACAACCATGCATGAGTGGACTTACAAAGAGCCTCTTGACCTTAGACTAAATAATACAACCAAGTGATCTTTATAAATAAATAGCATTATCCGCGGAATCTATGTAAATTTAGCTACGTTCCGCGGATTAAAGCATTTTTATACATCCATCCAAACCTAATATTCAAAACAAAGAATACAGCGAGAGAACTAATTTTGAAAGTACCAACAACCAATTACCAAAAAATAATTATCCTTTTCCTTAAAAATTTCATTTTGAAAAAGTTATATTTGGAATATAGTTAATTATCAGGATGAGAATGAAAAATACACGAAGAACCTTTATTAAAAATGCCATTTCTGGTGGTATTGTCATAGGAATAGGTGGTTTGGTACCCGCCTTTTCGGCTAAAAGCTATCGCCAAATCGTGGGAGCCAATGAAAAAATTCGTGTGGCTGTTATGGGGGTGAATAGTAGAGGCCTGGCGGTTAGTAAAAATTTTGCCCAACAGAAGAACTGTGAAGTGATACATGTCTGTGATGTTGATTCTCGTGCTGCTGAAAACTGTATTAATGCATTGGGTAAAATTCAGGCTTTTAGGCCCCAGGCAACACCCGATTTCAGAGTTGCTCTGGAAGATAAAAATTTGGATGCACTCATTGTCACCGCTCCCGATCATTGGCATGCACCTGCTACTTTATTGGCTTGTTCAGCTGGAAAGCATGTCTATTTGGAGAAACCTTGTAGTCATAATCCTTGGGAAGGTGAAATGCTGATTAAATCGGCTGAAAAGCATAAACGTGTCTTGCAAATGGGTAATCAGCGTCGTTCCTGGCCAAATGTAGCCGCTGCCATTGCTGAATTACATGCAGGGGTGATTGGTCGCCCTTATTTTGCCAAAACCTGGTACACAAATAATCGTGCATCTATAGGTGTTGGAAACGAAACTGCGGTGCCTTCCTGGCTAAATTATGATTTGTGGCAAGGCCCTGCACCCAGGAAAAAGTTTAAGGATAATCTTATTCACTATAACTGGCATTGGTTTTGGCATTGGGGAACAGGTGAAGCGCTAAATAATGGAACACACATGGTCGATTTGGCTCGTTGGGGTCTTAATGTGGATTATCCTACAAAAGTGAGTTCTTCAGGAGGCAGATATATGTATAAAGATGATTGGGAAACGCCAGATACCCAAATTATCAATCTGGAATTTGATAATAAGTCTATGATCTCCTGGGAAGGAAGAAGTTGCAATGGGAAAGCGTTAGAAGCAAATAGTGTGGGGGTTATTTTTTATGCGGAAAATGGAAGTATGGTCATCGAAAGTGGGAATTCCTATAAGATTTATGACCTAAAAAATAATCTGGTGAAGGAGGTTAAAAATAATTTTGCCGTTGATGCCCGAAATATTGCTGATCCCTCCCAAAATCTGGACGCATTGCATATTCTAAATTTTTTCGATGGTATTCGTTTGGGTGGAAAACTAAATTCAGATATTCTAAGTGGACATCAAAGTACGCTTTTAGTGCAATTAGGTAATATTTCTCAACGGGTAGGCAGAACCTTAGATATTAATCCTAAAAATGGTCATATTTTAAACGATAAACAAGCCATGTCCTATTGGACAAGAGAATATCAGCCAGGTTGGGAGCCTAAATTATAAGGCATGCAAGGTTTAAGTATTTTTAACAAAACAAATGCGTCTTTTCTGAATAACCGATTGGTTTCACTCGATGTGTTGCGTGGTTTTGATATGTTCTGGATTATTGGTGCGGATGATATTGTCCAAGGAATGGCCAAAATGACGAAAACTTCATTTTGGGAAAATTTCTCCTTTCAAAAATATTTTTACGCATTTAACGCTTACTATTTTGAATTTACACCTTTTTAATACGCCCAAAGAACTGGGACAGGCTGCTGGTAAAATGGGCGCCTCGCTCATTAAAAAAGCCATTCAAGAAAAAGGCTTTGCCAATATTATTCTGGCTACTGGGACCAGTCAGTTTGAAACAATTCAATATTTAATTTCCGACGAGGAAATTAAATGGGAGAATGTTCAAATGTTTCATTTAGATGAATATATAGGACTTTCAGTTCACCATAAAGCCAGCTTTCGGAATTATTTGAAAGAGCGTTTTATACAATGGGTGCCAAAACTAAAAAAGGCTTATTTAATTGATGGTGAAGTAGATGCTACCCTGGAATGTAAGCGTTTGGGTGGACTTATTCTTGAAAATCCGATTGATGTGGCTTTTGTTGGTATTGGCGAAAACGGACATCTCGCTTTTAATGATCCCCCTGCTGATTTCGATACAGAAAAGCCATACATTGTGGTGGCTTTAGATCAGGCTTGTCGCGCTCAACAATGGGGAGAAGGCTGGTTTGAATCCCTGGAAGAGGTTCCTCAATATGCTATTAGTATGTCCATCCGTCAGATTATGAAATCGAGTCATATTATTTGCTCTGTTCCAGATGAGCGCAAAGCAAAAGCTGTTCGGGATTGTTTGACTTTAAATGTTTCTAATCTTTTCCCAGCCAGTATTTTACAAAAGCATGCTGATTGCCATTTATATTTAGACACTCAGGCTGCTTCGCTGCTACCATCGGAATATAAATAACATGGTTGGACGACTTAAAATAGGAAATGGTCCGATTATCACGCAGGATAAAATATTATCTGGTTCATGTTTATTAGTTGAAAACGGGAAAATTTTAGCCATTGAACCAGCGGATACCGCCTTTCCAGACTCCCGACTAATTGACGCTCAAGGTCATTATATTTCTCCTGGATTTATGGATATCCATTTGCATGGAGGTGGCGGATTTGATTTTATGGATGGAACAAGAGATGCATTTTTAAATATTGCTCAAATCCATGCAAAACATGGGACAACTTCTATGCTGCCTACCACGCTTACCTGTGAAAAGGAGGATTTAATTCAAACGCTGGAAGCTTATTCTCAGGCTTGTTTGCAAAATACCCATGGAGCACATTTTGTTGGAATGCATTTGGAAGGACCTTATTTTGCGTTATCTCAAAGAGGAGCTCAGGATCCCAAATACATACGTGATCCTGATCCAAAGGAATATAAAGAAATAATTGAAACTTATCCCTTTATCAAACGTTGGAGTGCGGCACCTGAATTGAAAGGAGCGGTTGAATTTGGTAAATATATTAGTTCAAAAGGTGTTTTAGCAGCAATTGCCCATACCGATGCCATTTATGAAGAAGTGTTGGAAGCATTTCAACAGGGTGGGTACACTTTGGCAACCCATTTTTATTCGGCTATGTCGGGTGTAACCCGTCGAAATGCATTTCGCTATGCGGGTGTTATTGAGTCAGCTTATCTATTAGATGAAATGGACGTTGAAATTATCGCTGATGGCGTTCATTTACCTGCACCCTTATTAAAATTAGTTTATAAATTGAAGGGTCCTGGAAGGATTGCCTTAATAACCGATGCTATGCGGGCTGCCGATATGCCAGCAGGTGATTCAGTATTGGGTTCGTTGAAAAATGGTTTGCCTGTCTTGGTGGAAGATGGGGTAGCTAAGTTACCCAATCGTACTGCCTTTGCGGGCAGCGTGGCTACGGCAGACCGATTGATCAGAACGATGCTCGAAATGGCAGAAGTCCCTTTAATTGAATGCATTAGAATGATTTCTGAAACACCTGCCCGAATTATGAATATCCAGGATAAAAAAGGTACTTTAGCTCCTGGAAAAGATGCAGATATCGTTATTTTTAACGACCAAATTGAGGTTCAACAAACCTTTGTCATGGGAAAATCCATTTTCCAGAAAACGTAAAAGCAAACAAATTTTAAGGGTTAGAAATCTTTACCATGGCTCCTTTCTTTTGCTTGCTTACATCGGCAGCCTCCATAAAAGCAACAATTTCGAGTGTTTCAGCTTTTTGAACGGGTGGAATACCTGTTTTAAAGAAATGGATAATTTGAAGTAACAGAGGGTCATATCCATTATATGGTCCTAAAGTAAGAATGCCCGTTTTTCCAAATGCAGTTCCACCATAATCTTGTTTACCTGATTTAAGACCTCGAAAAGTTCCAATTCTTCCGTCTTTCCAGATACCTGTGCATAATTCCTCCTGCTCAGAAATGGTTCTTTGTACTGAAACACAGCCTGTTCCCATCACCGTAAATAACATTTCGACCCCATGTATGCCATACCAAAATAAATCAGGATGGGTTTTTTCAAATTTCATTGGGCTGTAAGTTTCTGCTCCAAGAATCTCTCCTATCTTGCCTTCCTTTACAGCAGACATGCCTGTAGCAAAACGCAGGGAGGAAGATGAAAAAATGGGAACCTGATATCTTTCTGCTTCACGGAAAATGGCTTTTGTGTCCGCTAAAGAGGCAGCAATGGGTTTGTCAATAAAGGTCGTTTTGCCCGATTTAAAGACCTCAATAGCTTGTTCAAGATGCAAGCGACCATCATTTGTCTCTAAAAGGACAAAATCTACCTTTTTTAAAAGTTCCTGGATGGATCCCACAATTTCTACCCCTAATTTTCTGACATCTTCCGTATAACCAGGAATCCTCTCTGTACTGGAAAGGATATCTCTGCTTCCATACGGATACGCAGCGACCATTTTAAATCCGTCAAAGGAGGTATTTTGAGTATCCAGATTTAAAGATTTGGTAAATGCGACACTGTGAGAGGTATCAAGGCCAATTAATCCAATTCGTTTACCCATTTCAGACTGGATTTTTATATTTTTTGAAATAAAAGGCAGAATAATCCCTGAAAAGGCCATTGATTTTATAAAATCCCGTCTGGTAAATGGGTTGAAATTCATTTTATATTTTTTTTGTCCAATAACGAATCTGATGGCCTTTAAAGGCATAAAAGATTAAATAAAGATAGCAAGGAACGAGAACAACGTAGGCTGTTCTCAGATCATAAAGGTCCGCAAAATACCCATAAAAAAGAGGAAGAATGGCATTTCCACATAAACCCATAATGAGGATGGATGCTCCTAATTTGGTGAATTTCCCTAAGCCATCTATGGCTAAAGGCCATATTCCTGCCCAAATTAATGAATTTGCTAATCCCAATAATACAACAAACCAGATGCTCCAGTCTGCTTGTAGGCCAGCTAATTTTACAGGACCAGATGCAAATAAAATGCCCATAGTAAATATCAGACCTAATAAGGTACATATACGGAGTGCCGTTACCTGACTGATCCATTTTGGAATACTTAAAATACCCAAAAGGTAACCTATAATAGTGGTCGCCAATGTAAAGGATGGAAATATTTTGGCATCTAAAAGTTGAATATTCATGGAACCCGCATATCCAATAATCGTATCAATGGCAATGACCTGGGTCCCAACATGTAGAAAAATAGCCAGTGTTCCTAAAATTAAATGGGGAAACTGGAAGATGCTGGTTTTTGAATGTTGGGAATTTTCATCTGTATTTACTTCCCCATCTGTATCAATTTCAGGTAAGGGTGAAAATCGAATACCTAATCCAAGTAAAAATAAAATAGTACCTACAAATAAATAAGGCAGGATAACCCGGGAAATGAGTTCGTCTAAGGCTGCCTGCTTTTCAGATCCGGACATAAAGGCCAGATTTTTAAATAATTCACTATCTGTTGCTTTTAGAATAACGGCAGCAAAAACCAATGGAGCTAATATACCTGCACCTTTATTACAAATACCCATGATGCTGATTCGCTGGGCAGCACGCTCTTTGGGGCCTAATAACGTAATATATGGATTTGCAGCAGTTTGTAAAATGGCCAGTCCTGTTCCAAGCGTAAATAAACCAAGTAAGAATATTTCATAGGTTCGCATCATTGCCGCCGGAATAAAGATGAAAGCTCCCAGTGACATGATCCAAAATCCAAGCATCATCCCTTTTTTGAATCCAATGGAGGAAAGGATAAAGGATGCGGGAACAGACATGATAAAATAAGAGATATAAAAGGCGAAAGTAACTAAGTAGGCTTTGAAATTAGTCAACTCACAGGCAATCTTAAAGTAAGGAATTAATATGGCATTTGCCCATGATACAAATCCAAAAATAAAGAACATCATACCAATAATCAAAATAGAAATATGCGTATCTCTTCGGCTTAAAGAATGTATGGATACAGGTTGGTTCATTTTTGGAATTCGTTTTATTCAAAAATTCAACTAAAATTGATTTTTAAGCAATTAATTTATGGATGGTGGTTAGTCTAATAATAGTCAGACTATCATATATATACCAAACAAATATAATTAAATTTGCACATAAATTTTTTAAAATCCAGCGACATGTTAAACGTTTTATTTCCATTGATACGGAAAATAAAGTGTTTAGCATTGGAAATATCTGTCGATTCAACGAAGACCAAAACCAAATATTTAAAACAAAAAATCACTGGGATTAATTGATAATGTTGTCGATATGAATGCGTTGTTTTAATTTTGATTCCCCAAATCTGGCAATATAAAGGCATCCAGTACGCTCTTCTCTTTCATCAGTTTTTCAATGTCCTTTATTTTTCTTGGCGTTTTTGCCGATAATAACTCGTATCCTGTTTTGGTAATAAGGATATCATCCTCAATCCGGACACCAATACGCCACCATTTAGGGTCACAAGGGCTATTGGCGGGAATGTAAATGCCCGGTTCAACGGTGATAACCATATTTTCAGCTAATGTTTGGCTATTACTGCGGTCGTGAACATCGAGCCCGATATGATGAGAAACGCCATGTGGAAAATAAGGATGTTTCTCACCTTCTTTAATGATGCCTAATTTTGCAAGCCCTTTATCTATGATTTCCCGACTTACCCGAGTGGTTTCCCTGATGGCTGTTCCCGGTTTACATATTTTGAATGCTGCTTCCTGCGCTTGATAAACTAAATCATAAATGGCAGCCTGCTCCGTTGTAAAAGTTCCATCACCCGGAATGGTTCGGGTAATATCGGCGGTATAACCATGATATTCTGCACCTAAATCCATTAATACCAAATCTGTGCTAATAGTTTGCCTGTTATTCTCTATGTAATGCAAAACACAGGCATTATGTCCTGAACCAACGATGGAGGGATAACCCTCAAATTCAGAGCCGTATTTCCGGTAAACAAATTCGTGAATACCCTTTATCTCCATTTCAGACATCTTGGGATGCATGGCTTTCATGACCTCATTTTGTCCGATGCAAGATACATCAATCGCCTTTCGGAGTAACTTTAACTCTTCAGGCGTTTTAATCATCCGCAATTGACCTAAAAATTGATTTAGACTGGTAGCGTCCAGATTTTCAGGTAGTATCGGTATACTTTTAACCACTTTAATTGCTTCCAATCCATTTCCAGCCTTGATAAAGGCCTGGAAAAAAGCGTCACTTCTAATTCCAGGATTTCTCCCATACTTCGCAAATAAACCTTCTGCCAGCAGAAGATAATTATCTTCAGTAACTTCCCTGAGTTGCTTGTATAATGCTTCTTTAGCGGCATTGTAATTGGAAGGAATGCCCGCCTTATTTTTAAATGTTTCTATTAAGTCAAATAGATCTGATGCATCACTGGTATTACGCACGTCATTTTTAAAATCAAAAAAGAAGACTTTTGAAAATTGATTGAATGGAATTTCCTTATTTTTAAAATCCTTATGGTCAAAGGCTTGTTCAATGCCTAAGGTAGTTTTTACCCCTTCAGCACCCATTCTTTTTCCATCCCATTGCTCTCTCTGGGGATCCCTGCTTTGAGCATAAAACAGTTCATTAAAGTCTTTGCCAAGCGAATCTTTTTGATTTTCAGAGAATAAAACAAAAACAGCATTGGGCTCCGTATAGCCCGTCAGGTAATAAAAATCTGGATCCTGATGGTATATATAATCCACATCATTAGCCCTGTTCCTTATGGGTGAAGCAAAAAATACAGCAACACTTTTTGGCGGCATTAATTTTCGACAAGCTTCTCTTCTTGATTTATGAAAAGTTGGGGGTAATAAATCAGTAGGACCGTCTTGAGCTAAAATCAAAAAAGGGCAAAATAACAGGATTAAAATAAAGCGATGCATGTTGTGTTTTTTCTGTGTGGAGTTAATGTGTACCAATATAATGATTTATTGAATAAGATGAGTTATATTTAAATATTGATTTTATTACGTCAATCTATTCAAATGCAATTAAGAGAACAAAGAAGACAATGGTTGAAAATATGCGGTGTTCTTCCCTTCGCGGGGTTAATAGCTCCCTCTTTTTCTTTAGTTAAAGGCGAATCCACGGAGGGACAATTATTGAAAACGAGTTTGAATGCTTATTCATTTAATGAACCGCTCATGAATAAATCCATGAGTTTAGAGGATCTGCTGGTCTTTGCGTCGCTGCATCATTTTGATGGCATTGATTTAACGGGCTATTATTTTCCTGGTTATCCAGCGGTACCTTCTGATGAATTTATATATCATATTAAAAGAAAAGCCCATTTACTAGGTTTGTCTGTAAGTGGAATGGGCGTAAGAAATGATTTTACGCAGCCCAATAGAGATCTTAGGCGATTAGAGGTTGAAAGGGTGAAAAACTGGATTGTCGTTGCCGCAAAAATGGGTGCTCCCGTTCTACGTGTTTTTTCCGGGGTAATCATTCCCAAAGATTATTCCTGGATGGACATCGCTACCTGGATGGCTGAAGATTTAAAAGAATGTGCCGACTTTGGTCAAAAATATGGCGTTATTATTGGCATGCAAAATCATAATGATTTTATTAAAACGGCAGAAGAAGTTCATAAAATATTTGATATGGTTCAACATGAATGGCTTGGATTAGTGTTGGATATCGGTAGTTATAGAACAGGCGATCCTTATGAGCAAATTAAATCAACCATTCCTCTGGCTGTAAATTGGCAAATAAAAGAGAATATATTTGAAAATGGGATAGAGAAAAAGGTAGATCTGGCCAAATTATTTAACCTCATAAAAAATTCATCGTATAAAGGGTTCATTCCCATTGAAACATTGGGTAAAGGTGATCCGAATATCAAAGTAGCTTCGTTTAAAAAGGAGGTAGATCTTGCCCTTTCAAGCATTTAACTGCTTACAGGTAATGTCCAACCTTTTTGCTTATAAACTTCTTTTCCATTAACAAGTACACTGGTAACCCAAATAGCCAGGCCTACAACCAAGGTGGCCACAATAATATCTCCAAAAGATCTTCTTCTATCTTTAGCGTCAGAAAATTGTGCCAGAATTACGGCAAAGGCTAATATTACATAGACGAGTTTGAAAAGACCAATGATCAATCCCAAAGCAAGATTTTTGTTGTGAAAAACGCCGTTGTTGAAATTAAGGTATATTAGATATATTGATAATAGTCCTAGAACGGGTGCTATAACATAATATATAATAGCCTTTACAGTCTCTGATTCGATTTTTTCTTCTTGTAAAAATACATACATTATAAGTGGTGTTATCAATGCTCCTACAGAAATAAACAAATCTTTTGTGTCGTAATAAATGACCACCTTTTTTGCAGCTCCCGCATAAAAGATACCAATAAACAGGATGAAAACGGCAAGACCTAAAAGTCCGTTAATATTTGAATTCGTATTTTCCATATAGCATTGGTTGATTATATTTATTTGACAAAAATAGATTTTAATAAGTATATTTGAAACATTTCCTAAAAATTATTGAAAATGAGAACCATCTGCTTACTTTTTCTAACCATTTATTCCTTTTTGGCCATTGGTCAGGAAACGGTTAAACCTACCCATAATCTAACCTTGAAAGTAGATGTCAAGACCATAGAAAAGCCGGTTGAAAAGGTGTTTGTTACTTATTATAACTATGCGACAAGCCAGCGTTTTACTGATACTGCCCTGGTTTCAGAGGGAAAAGTTGCTCAATTTGAAATGAAATTAGATGAGCCTGTTCTTTCCCAATTGCGTGTAGTTTATGCAAAAAGTTCAGATACTGCAAAGGTGCAAATGATTAATTATGCCCGGGATATATTCAGCGTATATCTGGAGGAAGGGAAAATATCGGTTACTGCTATGGATTCTATTGGAAATAGTACAGTGACTGGTTCCGGGACGCACGGGGAGTACATGGCCTTAAGAGCTAAAGTTTCTGCATTTGATCCAAGTTTCAAAGCGCTAAATGAAGCTTATATGGTGGCCAGAAAGGCAAAAGATACACCGACGATGGATAAATTGGAACTTTCTATGGATTCTTTGGATAATGTGGTAAAGGAAAGTATTTATCTGCCATTTCTGACTTCACCAATGAATAAGTCCGCTGTTACCATTTATGCCCTAAATCAATATGCAGGTTATGCCATTGAAGCCTCAAAAACGGAGCCTTTATTCAATCAGTTACCTGAGAATATCAAAAGTTTGCCATCGGCAAAAATGATGAAAGACAGGATTGATAAAGCTAAAATGACGGACATAGGTCAATACGCTATCCCTTTTACTCAAAAAGATACTTCAGGTATTGACGTGAGCCTGTCTTCGTTTAAAGGAAAATATGTGCTCATTGATTTTTGGG
This sequence comes from Bacteroidota bacterium, assembly GCA_017858735.1. Taxonomy (GTDB): domain Bacteria; phylum Bacteroidota; class Bacteroidia; order Chitinophagales; family Saprospiraceae; genus BJGN01. The sequence goes on along the minus strand of JAFMBH010000014.1, from coordinate 23,565 downwards.
CGAGCTGGTGTGGTCCTTGCCGTCAGGAAAATCCTAATGTGGTAAATGCTTTCCAAAAATATAACGAAAATGGTTTTACTGTGCTCGGAATTTCTTTAGATCAGCCCAATGCAAAGGATAAATGGATGAAGGCTATTTATGATGATAATCTTACCTGGACACACGTGTCAGATTTAAAATTCTGGAATAATGAAGTGGCGAAAGCTTATGGCATTCAGGCCATTCCACAAAATTATCTGATTGATAAAGAGGGTAAAATTATTGGAAAAAATCTGAGAGGCAAAGCGCTTCAATCTACCTTAAAAGATTTGTTCACCAGCAAATAAAATTCCACAGATTTTAAAATGAAAAAAGGTATTCTTTTTCTCTTATTTTCCATAAGGGTTGTAAGCATTTTCGCTCAATATGAATCATTGGGATCGTGGAATATTATTAATCTAAGAGGCGTTTTATCAGATAAATGGAGTTTTTTTGCAGAAGGTCAGGTACGTTCCTTAAAGTATTATGATGATTTTCATTATCATGAATTTAAAGGTGGATTAACTTTTGAGGTAAATAAATTTTTTAGGGTCTCTCTGGCTACAGGAAAATATGATACCTATAAAGAAGGGGGTGATTTTGTACTGCCTAAAAATAATGATGAGTTCAGAATATGGCCTCAATTATTTCTGGTTCAACCCCTTGGGAAATTTATCATTGAACAGCGGGGTAGGGTAGAAATGAGATTTTCTAACAATGGCTACAGAAACAGGTTTAGGTACAGATTAGGGGTAAACTATCCTTTTGGGAAGAATACACAGGGTTTTAAACCCTTTCAATTATCTGTAAGCAATGAAATTTTTTTTACCGACAATGAACCTTATTTTGAAAGAAACCGATTTTTTCTTTCCGCTAATTACAGGATTTCTCCCTTGTTTTCCACTCAATTGGGCTATATGAGACAATTTGACTATAAAATTAATGATGAGACTGGACGCGCATTTTTTCTTGTTGGCGCCTATTTTGACGTTGACTTTAGAAAAAAATAAGATTTTCTATAAAGTGAGTCCGCCATCGACATTAATACAAGTACCTGTAATAAAGCTCGCCTTTTCGGAAGCCAGAAAAAGGTAGGCATTGGCAATATCCTGAGGTAGTCCAACACGTCGAACGGGTGTCCTTTGTATCAATTCCTGCATAAAGTCAGTTCCTAATATAGCGGTCATATCTGTTTCAATAAATCCCGGGGCAACAGAATTAACCGTAATTCCCTTGCTACCTAGTTCCTTTGCCCAAACTTTTGTCAAACCAATAAGGGCCGATTTGGTAGCCACGTAGTTAGATTGTCCGAAAGAACCATAATGAGCCGTTACCGACGAAGCGTTGATAATGCGTCCATATTGTTGATTCACCATGTAAGGAGAAAATGCTTTTGTACAATTAAAAACGCCAGTTAGATTCACATCAATAACCTCTTGCCAATGCTCGGGGGTAAGATTTTTTAAACTGGCGTCTCTTGTTATGCCCGCATTATTTATTAAAATATCAACTTTTTTAAGTTGATTTATTATTTGTTCGGCTACACCGAGAACTTCATTATAATGAGCAGTATTGACTTTGAAATAGTAACAAGGAAAACCCTGAGATGTCCATTGATCAATCTCCTCTTTTGCCTTTTTGTCGTCAATATCTAAAATAACAACGGTGGCGCCGTTTTTCAGAAATAGATCGGCCGTTTTCCTACCTATTCCCTTTGCGCCACCGGTGATAACGGCTACTTTATGTTGTAATTCCATATAATTAATAGCCCCAGGCCTTCATTTTATCGTAATTTTCCTTCATGCAAGCCATAGGATCTACATTCTGGTAGGCTTCCTGCTCGATAATCAATTCGGGTTTATTTTTCATGGTATCCAATACCTTAAGTATATCCTGAATGCCTGCGATACCTTTTCCGATAACCGTACTTTCATATTTTTTAGGATTATCACTGATCAGTATTTCATCCTTAACATGTATAGATTCAAAACGACCGGGATAGGCATTAACAATATCTATGGCTTTTGCACCACCATTGTACAAGTTACCAGTATCGAGTTGTTGCATAACCAAATCGGCATCAGTTCCTTTCAACATGATGTCATAAAGGGTTCGGTCATTGAATTTTTCGCTGAATTCAAAGTCATGATTATGGTAGCCAAATTTCATACCTGATTTCTTACATAATTCGCCAGACTTATTGAAAATATCCATTTGAGCCATAAAACTATCGTACGATTTGCGCAAAGCAGCATCTAGATAGGGACTTATGACAAATTTTTGTCCCATAAACGCGGCATCCTCAATGGTGTATTTCCAAACATCAGTAAAATCTTTTGCGGTTTCATTCCAGTGAATTTTATTTAATACAGTATGTCCGCTCGGCATTTTCATACCTAAATCTGCCAGAATTTTTTTAAATTCAGCTGGAGTATAGCCATAGAATTTCCTGTTTACATAGTTGGCATGTTCTACGATGGTGTAACCCATAGCGGCTAGTTTTTGCAAAGTCCCCAATGGATTCTCTTTCATTGCCGCTCTGATACTGTAAAGTTGAATACCAATCCTTTCCTTTTTCTTTAAAGAATTAGCCAGGGATTTTTCGTTCAACAAGGCTGCGCCCAGAAAAGTGAGGGCGCTAGTTTTTATAAATTGTCTTCTGATCATACGAATCATTTTTATTTGAAGCCTTTAAATTAACAAAGAAAAATTCATTTTACTCAATTAATTTGATATTTTTAAGGGCTAAAAGAAACCCCTTTTAACGTAAACACCTAAAAACACCTTTTCTTGATGGTAGTAAATTATGATTTGAAGGCGCAAGACCTTGAAAAACAACTCCATACATTTTGGCAATTATCCGGGGATAAAATCATGTCGATTAAGGCATCTTTTGACCCTTCTTTGGGTACTCCTGTATTTACCGTTAACGGAAAATATGCGACGCGAGGATGGACAGAGTGGACACAGGGATTTCAATATGGCTCTGCTGTTTTACAATTCGATGCAACCCGGGAAACTCCTTTCCTTGATTATGGCAGAACGGAAACCCGCGATAGAATGGCGCCTCATATTAGTCACATTGGGGTACATGACCATGGCTTCAATAATTTAAGTACCTATGGCAACTTATTAAGATTAATGCAAGAAGGTAAAATCCCCCACAATGAATGGGAAATGGATTTTTACAAATTAGCTTTAAAAATTTCAGGGGCCATTCAGGCTTCAAGATGGACTTCGATTCCTCTGGGTGGGTTTATACATTCTTTTAATGGTGCTCATTCCTTGTTTGTTGATACGATCAGATCATGCCGTATTTTAATGGTTTCTCATAAATTAGGTCATTTATTACAAAGTGAGGGAGATGAACGTATTTCCTTGTTAGAGAGATCGTTAGAACATATAAAGGCTACAGCTAAATATTCCGTTTTTTATGGGGAAGGAAGAGATCGCTACGACGAGTGGGGTAGAACGGCTCATGAAAGTGTGTTTAATGTGAAAGATGGTCAGTTCAGATGCCCGAATTCGCAACAAGGTTATACTGGTTTTTCTACCTGGACAAGAGGATTAGCCTGGGCAATGCTGGGCTTTTCGGAGGAAATTGAATTGTTGGAAGCTATGCCTGAAAGTGATTTTTCTGAGAAAAATGCTAAGGTAGAGATGCTTTCTATAATGTTTAAAGCAGCTAAAGCTACCTGCGATTTTTATATTAAAAATACCCCTGTATGCGGCATTCCCTATTGGGACACAGGTGCTCCTCAGCTTCATAAATTAGGTGATTATCTTTCTCGTCCCGCCGATCCTTATAATAATATTGAACCCGTAGATAGTTCAGCTGCTGCCATTGGAGCGCAAGGATTATTAAGATTGGGTCAAATCTTGAAAAATAATGGGGAAGCAGAGTTAGGCACCAAATATTGGCAAGCAGGCTTAACTATTCTGAAAACTTTATTATCAGAGCCATATTTAAGTACATCACCCGATCATCAGGGTTTACTTCTGCATAGTATTTATCATCATCCAAATAATTGGGATCATATTCCAGAGGGTAAATCAGTATCTTCCGGAGAATCATCGCAATGGGGAGATTATCATTTCAGGGAAGTTATCCTTTATTTGCAAAAATGGATGAACAAAGAGGCATACTATACTTTCTTTGGGTGTTTGGATAAATCTATTTAATATGGAAGATTTTTCGAAACTTTGCCTTCATACCTTTACCAATAAGCCTTGGAATTTATCTCAATGTATTGACAATTATTCAAAGGCCGGGATTAAGGGTATTTCAATATGGAGAAATGTATTAGAGGGTCAAGATCTAACAACAGTTAAAAGGCAACTGGCTGAAGCTGATCTTTCCATTGTTTCTTTAGTTAGGGGTGGTTTTTTTCCTTCGGTAAATGCGTCGGAAAGAGCCTTGGCGATTGAGGATAATATGAAGCTGATCGAAGAAGCGGCTGTATTGGGCGCTCCTTTAATCGTACTAGTTTGCGGGTCAGATGGCAGACAATCTCTTGAAACTTCCAGGGAACAAATTCAGGAAGGGATAGAAAAATTATTACCCTTCGCTATTGAAACGGGTGTAAAACTAGCTATTGAACCTTTACACCCAATGTATGCCGGTGATAAATCGGCTGTAAACACCTTGGCTCAGGCCAATGATATGGTGGAGGCAATAAACTCGGCATACGTCGGAGTAGCTATCGATGTGTATCATGTTTGGTGGGATCCTAATCTGGAGGTTGAAATTCGCCGTTGCGGTCAGAATAATAGCCTTTTTGCCTTCCATATTTGTGATTGGAACGTTCCAACCCTTGATTTTTTAACCGATAGAGGACTGATGGGCGATGGATGCATTCCCATAAAAAGAATTAGAAGCTGGGTAGAAGAAGTCGGTTTTTCAGGATTCAATGAAGTAGAAATTTTTTCAGATAAATATTGGGCTATGGACCAAAAGGAGTATCTGGCTAAAATAAAATTAGCCTATTTAAAACATAGTTAATATGAAAGAACATCGTTTGGGGATTATTATGAATGGAGTCACGGGTAGAATGGGCACCAATCAGCATTTAATGCGTTCCATTGTTGAAATTATAAAACAAGGTGGCGTAGATATGGGAAATGGTGAGGTCATTATGCCTGACCCTATTTTAGTAGGTAGGGATGCCGCTAAATTAGCTAAGCTTTCTGCTGTTTCTGGTGTAAAAAAATATACAACCGATTTGGCCTCTGTGTTGGATGATCCCAACTATAGCATTTATTTCGATGCGCAAACAACAGGCAGAAGAGCAGCTGATGTTTTGGCGGCTATCGCTAAAAGGAAACATATTTATTGCGAAAAACCAGTGGCAACCGATGTTGAAACGGCATTGAAACTTTATGCCGCCTGTGAAAAGGCAGGAGTGAAACATGGGGTTGTTCAGGATAAACTTTGGTTGCCTGGCTTAAGAAAGTTAAACAGACTCATTGAACAGGGCTTTTTTGGTGAGATTTTATCTGTAAAAGGTGATTTTGGCTATTGGGTATTTGAAGGTGACACCATTCCCGCTCAACGGCCAAGTTGGAATTATCGCAAAGAAGATGATGGAGGTATTATTGTCGATATGCTTTGTCATTGGCGCTATGTATTGGATAATTTATTTGGAAATGTAGAAGGAGTATTTTGTTTAGGGGCTACCCATATCACTGAACGTGTCGATGAGAAGGGAAATACCTATACATGTACCGCTGATGATGCTGCTTATGCTATCATGACCCTGGCAGGAGGAATTGTGGCTCAGTTTAATTCTTCCTGGGTTACCCGGGTTAGACGAGATGATTTGTTAATGATTCAGGTAGATGGCACGAAGGGTTCTGCCGTTGCCGGATTGAGAGATTGTTGGACGCAGCCTTACGGAAATACACCTAAACCCGTTTGGAATCCGGATATTCCTAATCCCATCGCTTTTTATGATGGTTGGAATAAAATGCCGGAACAGGAATTTTATGACAATGCTTTCAAGGCTCAATGGGAGCTTTTTTTAAAGCATATTGTAAGAAATGATCCATTTCCATGGGATCTGAAAGCGGGTGCCAGAGGTGTCCAGTTAGCTGAAAAGGGATTGGAAAGCTGGGAAAAAAGGACCTGGGTTAATTTACCTGAATTATAAATTTTTGAAATGAACAAAATTGCTTTTATCACCGGTGGAACAAGAGGTATTGGTTTTGGTGTCGCTTTAGCGTTGGGTAAAGCTGGTTTCGATCTGGCTGTAAATGGGATGCGAAACGAAGGTGATGTGACTGACGCATTGGAAGAACTTCGCAATCTGGGGGTTAATGTGGCTTATTTTCAGGGAAATGTTGCTGTAAGAGAAGATAGACAAGCTATGTTGGATAAAATACTATCCCATTTTGGTGCCGTAAATGTGTTAGTTAATAATGCGGGTATTGCTCCCCGTGAACGAGCAGATATCTTACACGCCAAAGAAGAAATTTGGGATGAAGTGATGGAAATTAATCTTAAAGGCCCTTATTTTTTAACCCAGCTTTTTGCTAATTATTTTGTGGAAAAGAAGTTGGAAAATCCTCTTTTTGAGGCGAGTATCATTAATATTTCTTCTATTTCTGCCTTTGTTGCTTCCGTAAATAGGGGAGAATATTGTATTTCCAAAGCGGGGATTGCTATGGCTACCAAATTGTGGGCTACCCGTTTGGGGGAATATGATATTCCTGTGTATGAGATTCAACCAGGCATCATTAAAACAGATATGACCGCAGGGGTTGTCGAAAAATACGATAAATTATTTCAGGAAGGCATCAGTCTGCAACGTCGTTGGGGATTGCCAGACGATGTAGGTAAAGTGGCTGCCATGTTGGCACAGGGAAATATGCCTTATGCTACAGGACAGGCAATCAAGGTGGATGGAGGTCTTCATATTCAAAGGTTATAAATAAATGCTCATTATGTCAGGTACAAATATTAAACGAAGACGGGTTGTCTATAATTTTCTCGTTCTATTATCCCTGCTTGTTGTAATTATCAGCTTTTCACCGCTTGTTTTGGTGAAGGATAAGGTTAATCCTACCTTATTTAATATGCCATTCGCTTTATGGACTAATATCCTTGCTACAATAATTTTGGTTTTCTTCACTTTTTTAGGAGGAAGATTAAGAGGAGATAAAGGTGATTTTTCATCGGATAATTGATTGATTTTAATGTAAAATTCATTGTATATGCAAAAATGGCTGCTCCTCGTTGGTATATTATATCTCGGTATCCTAGTTTTCCTGTCCTGGTATTCTCAAAGGAAAGTGAAATCACAGGAAGATTTTATTATGGCGGGTTCAAAACTTGGGTTAGTTCTCGGTTTTATGACCTTTTCAGCGACCCTGTTCAGTACATTTACCCTGATGGGTATGCCAGATTTTTCGAGAGTTCATGGGGTAGGGGCATGGATGTTTTTAGCCTTTTCCGATGCGGGAATGGTTTTCCTTATTCTTTGGTTTGGGTTCCTGCTTAGAAAAAAAGTAGCTTCTTTCGAATTTAGGGGTATGTCCTCTCTCCTTCAACAAATATATGGCATCAAATGGGCGGGATATCTTTATTTTCTTGCCATCTTTATTTTTCTGGTACCTTACGTAGCTATTCAAATCAGAGGAGTTGCTACCTTTTTAGAATTAGGATTTGGGAACCTGAATATTCCTGCCTGGCTCTGGTCCTTGGGAATTGTAGCTTTTGTTCTGTTGTATTCTTCCGCTGGAGGCTTGAAAGCCATTGTTTATGCCGATTTTGTTCAAGGTACTTCCTTGCTTATTATTGTTTGGATTATTGGCGTAGCTTGTTTGCAAAATATGGGAGGATGGACGGAAATGTTTAATCAATTAGCTCTTAAAAATGAGGCGTTGCTCTCCACTCCCGGTCCTAAAGGCTTACTGACCTCTCCCTTTTTGATTGGCTCATTTATTGCCATAATGATGATTCCCGTTACCCAACCACAACTTTCAACGCGTTTGGTCATCATGAAAGACATCAAAGCGATGAATAAAATGGCGGTTGCTGTTGGCTTTTTTGCTATGTTGGTTATATTTCCGACGCTTTTAATTGGGTTTTATGGAGCCATCAATTATCCGGATGCCACCGCTGCTGAATTTATTGGTAAGGCCTTGATTAAAGACCAATTACCCATTGTTGGTGCCTTTGCTGTCATTGGACTCTTTGCCGCAGCGATGTCAACCGCTGATTCCCAGTTATTTGCATTGGGAAATGAACTTAGAGGCTTATTAGGGGAAAAAGCAAGCAAGTCCTTGATAACCATTAGATTGGCTGTTTTAGGATTCGCAGCATCTGCTCTTCTTTTTTCCTTGTTTAGTTCAGATCAATTGGTGCTTTTAGCAAGAGTAAGTTTTGCGGGAACAGCTATGACAGGACCTCTTATTTTATTGGGTCTAATTACCAATAAACCTCAAGGTTCATTTATGGTTTGGATAACTGGTTTAGGTATAATTACTTTCCTATTGGCACAAGTGAAATTTTTACCCCTTAAAGTAGGCGGCCTGGGCATAGATTTGTTTTTGTTCATTATCTTGGGCTTAGCTGCTCTGGCTAATTACCTGGTAATGAAAAATAAAGAATAATAGGATTTACATAACAGGAGCGTCATCTTTAATACAGCGAATGGAAAAACCGAGGGTTTTTAGACTGGCATTTCTTGTGATGTCCTTATCGAAATGATAAATGAATCGACTCCATGCTTGCTGATTACCATATTCTGTGGCCGTCCACCAACTACCAAGCATACCGAAACCAAAAAATGTACCATCGTGAAAACGACTTCCACCAGGCAGTGCATTCCATCCACTGATAAGCGTTGAAACTTCATTTTTCTCTTGCCAGAAAAGGGAGCCTTCCTCTTTTAACTTTCCACCAGCTATAGATCTGCCACCAAGGTAATTTTCAAGCTTGTTCCATTCCTTATCCGATGGCACATGCCAACCGGTTGGGCAGATGCCTTTAGGACTCTCAATTACATAATAGTTATATAACTTACCCGCTGGATTGGGGCCTTTTTCATAAGGGTAGAAAGTCCAGGCAGGCAAGTGCCACTGACTCCATCGATTGTTTTCAAAGATAGGGGAGATGTAATCACCATTTTTAAAACGAGTGGTCGCCAGATTTTCAGCCATCCATATTTGGGAGCCAATTTTTATTGTCTTATATACATTTCCATCAATATCTTTGACTTGGGCTTCAAGACCAATGGTAAACAGAAGCATCAAAATTATATTTATTGATTTCACTCAGCCAGGATTTAGATAAAAACTTATAAATAACATTGAAAATAAAGGGATAAAGGTAAAAAAAGTTTAATTTTGGCATGTACTTTAATAAGTATAAAAAGAAATTAATATGGTTAAGAAACTTAATTTAATTTTGCTTGCAATTTTCCAATTATGTTTTTTACATATATTAGTTGCGCAAAACCTTCCAATGAATGTACCATTGGGCAGAGAAATGGTGCAGAGAGCTCAGCTTGCTGGAATTATTCCGTCGACAAGATCTGGAAATCTCTGGCCTGCGTCTTATAGAAGTATGTTTAGTTTTGATTTAGGGGTCAATATGGATACGGTAAAGAATAAATTCTTTTCTTTTACTCCTTTACCCATTGTTTCAAAACAAAGATTCACCACCCGCCATCCTGATGGTATGAACGATGGTATAATGATTCCTGCCAAAGGTTTTCAAACTTATTGGAGTGCTGGGCTATTCTTAAAAGCCGGACCTTTGGAAATACAGGCAATGCCTGAATATGTGTATGCGCAGAATGCTTCGTTTGAGGAGGAGTCTTTTTATTTTGGGCCAAATAATAACGATGCTTACAGAGCCTTCATGAGTAGTATAGATGTCCCAGTTAAATTTGGGAATGAACCATATAAAAAATTAGGTTATGGTCAATCCAGTGTAAAATTGGCTGTTGGTCCCTTGGCTCTTGGTCTTTCCAATGAAAATATTTGGTGGGGACCTGGCAGAAACAATGCCATCATGATGAGCAATAACGCCCCCGGTTTTTTACATGCTACTTTTTTAACACGAAAACCTTTAGTTACTCCCATAGGTAATTTTGAATTTGAGGTCATTGGGGGCTATTTGCGTCCATCGGAATTCACCAATAAATCGATTAAAAAAGTGTATTTGAATAGTGGCATGATTTCTTATCAACCCAAGTTTTTGCCAGGTTTGTCGGGCGGTCTGACCCGTAGTTTTTTACAACAACCTGAAAAATATTCTTCTTGGCGTGGGTATCTTCCCGTTTTAAGTGGTATTACAAAGGTATCAGTTGGAGGAACAGCTGAAGATAAAATAAATAGAAATCAACTTCTTTCTGTTTTCGCCAGATATCTTCTGCCTAAATCTCAGGCTGAATTTTATTTTGAATTCGGAAAGGAAGACCATAACTGGGATCTTCGCGATATTATCCTCGAATATGCCCACTCTAGAGTTTATTTATGGGGTTTCAGAAAATTGGTACCACTGTCTGGCGAAAAAAGTGGATTTATTCAATTAAATGCAGAGATTTCTAATCTGAGAGCTCCATTGATGACTGCTAATAGAAATAATGGTCTTTTTAGCGCCGTTGATATTTATTCTTATGGAAGTTTGAATGGTTATACCCTTCAGGGACAATATATTGGCGCTGGGGTTGGTTCAGGAGGAAGTCAGGCTCTTCTTGAGGTTAGCTGGATTAAGGGAATGAAAAGGATAGGATTGGTAGCGGACAGAAGAGTACATGAAGCAGATTACAGCGATGCTGCCTGGCCTGGTAATACCCAATTTCGTTGGGTTGACTTAAGCGTAACGCCTGTCATTGACTGGGATTTTAATCGGTTTTTACTTCACTTTACTGCTAGGAATGTTAGAAGTTTAAATTACAGGCACCAATTTACCCCGAGGTTAGATGAGAACGGAAAAGATACTTTTAAGGGAAAGGGTAAGTATAATTTATTAGCAGAATTACAGGTAGCTTATTTCCTTAGTAAACCATCAAAGAATTAAAAAATGAATAGTCGCCGTTACTTAAAATATCATACGTATATTTTTCTTATCATTATTTCCTTAGGGATTATAAATAGCGTTTCATCACATGCTCAAAATGTAATCTTAAATGTGCCCGAATGGAAAGATTATTATCGGAGAGAGCAGTTATTGGGCAGGGGTGATCAGAACAGATCTTTTTTAAGCCTCCCTTTTCATCTGAATGATACTATTAAAAAAGGATTGAAATGGGAATTAATGCCCATTGTTTTTCAGCAACAATATACCACTGTTCATCCTGACAGTAAAAATGACGGATTAATGATTCCAGCTACTGGCTATCAGGTTTATGCAAGTGCTGGCATAGCGTTAAGACACAGGTATTTTTCATTTCAGATGATGCCGGAAATAGTTTCAGCTGAAAATATAAAACATCAGGGTTATGAAGGCGCACCAAAATTCAGGGCGTCCTATTTTTTATTTTATGGGTTGACCATGGCCAATATTGATGATCCGGAGTATTTTGGATTGGAGCCTTATCGTAGAGTAAATTGGGGCCAAAGTCATTTTTTAGTTAAGTTGGGAGCCATAGCAGCAGGTATTTCGTCTGAAAACAGATGGTGGGGTCCCGGTCGTTACAATAGTTTATTATTATCTAATACAGCCCCTGGGTTTTTGCATGCAACCATTCATTCTAAAGAGCCCATTAAAACGCCCATAGGTTTTTTCGAATTTCAAATCTTAAGTGGGTATTTAAAGGAATCTGGATTTGAACCTTTTAAAGGCTTAAGCAGTGACGATATTGGAAACCCTTATTACAGACCAAGGAGTCAGGAAAATACTTATTTGAACGGGGCAACGCTCTCGTATCAGCCTAAATGGTTGCCAGGTTTTTTCGTTGGTGCGGCCAGAACAGCCCAGCAATATAAGAGTAATATAAAAAAGGAAACCGGTGGTTTACTGTTACCCGTTTTTGCGAAATGGAGGAATAATCAAAAAACACTGATTTTTAATCCAAGATTGTTGAAAACTAATTTATTTTCGACCCTCTACGCTAGGTATGTTTTTGAAGAAGAAAATGCAGAATTTTATGTGGAATATGCCAGAGATAGAGCCACCTGGAGTTCCTGGGCTTATTTAATGTCCCCTGAATTTACCAGAGCATATATTTTAGGTTTTCAGAAATTCATACCCTTTGGAAAATCTCAAAAGAATGCCTTTCAATTGGGTGTGGAAATAACGCAAATCGAAAAGTCAAAAGATACCCGATTGTTACAAGGTGGTATTCAATCGGGGTACGATTGGTATCAGGACTTAGACGTCAGGCAAGGATATACTCATTCCGGGCAATTCCTGGGTGCAGGTATTGGAAACGGAAGTAATCTTTATTCTTTAGATTTTGCCTGGGTTAAAGGACTTCAAAAAATTGGTTTCAGGGCAGAGCGATATGCCCATAATATGGACTTTTTCTATTGGGTCATTAAGGATTTTCGTTCGGCATGGGTAGATATGAGGGGTACTTTGTATGCTAGCATTCCAGTGAAGAAAGCCTTGTTTCATTTTGAAATAACAGGCATTGATAATTATAATTATCAGTACTATTTCAAAACAAAAGATCCAAATAATTTCTTTGCAGATGGTGATAATACTTTTAATCTAAGCGCCCGATTAGGTGTGTCTATTCTTTTTAACTAACATAATCGACAGCGTGGCATTTAAGGTTTTAAAAAAAGATATTATCTGGGGCTTTGTAGTTCAGCTATTTTCTATATTTTCTGGAATCATTATAATTCCGCTCATGCTTCGGCTTCTTACAGCAGAAGAAATTGGTTTACACTATCTTATGCTGACAGCCGGAACCTTAGTTGCCCTATTCGATTTTGGTTTCGCCCCACAATTTGGAAGAAATGTATCCTATGTTTTTAGTGGAGCACAAGAAATAAAAAAGGAGGGGGTTCAAATTATTAAATCACAATCGGTTATAAATTACAGATTGCTGTCTAATATGATTCAAACTGCCCGGCTGTTTTATAGGTTTTTAGCCTTAATTGTCTTGTTGGTTATGCTGGTTTTTGGCACGCTCTACATGTATCAGGTGACCGATGGCTTTGTGAAAGTGGAGAATACCTTAATTATCTGGATCATTTTCTCATTCGCTACCTTTTTTAATTTGAATTTCGCCTACTATACCGCATTATTGACAGGTCAGGGCTTAATTATGGAATCAAAGAAGGCGATTTTGTATTCTAAATTAGTTTATATTATATTGGCTTTTATTTTCTTGTTTTTAGATTTTGGCCTTTTGGGGGTGACTTTTGCAGGTTTGATCATGCCATTTGTGCAAAGGTTTATTGCCCATTCTTACTTTTTTAAGAAAGAAATTACGGACCAGTTAAATTTATTTCAGATTTCATTTCAAGAAAAATTTCAACTATTTAAAATACTGGGCTATAATGCCAGTAAGTTAGGACTGGTATTAATTGGTGCTTTTGCCGTTACCCGATTTAGTTTGTTTTTATCTGGGTTATATCTTACCCTTCCCGAAACGGCTGCTTATGGCTTGATGGTTCAACTATTTAGTATAATAAATACCCTTTCAGGTACTCTTTTTGGTATTTATCAGCCAAGATTAGCCGCACTTAGAGTGGAGGATAGTAAATGGGGCATGTTAAAAGATTTTGCCTTTAGTATGCAGATTTATTACCTGTTTTTTTTGATTGGTGCCATTACCTTAGTAATTTCAGGCACCTGGCTATTATCATTGATAGGTTCAAATGCCGTTTTACCTCCCATGTATGTCTTGGCCATTTATGGATTAGTGGTATTTTTAGAGGGGAATCATGCAAATTTTGCTACTTTTATAATTACAAATAATGATATTCCATTTGTACCCTCTTCTTTAGTGGCTGGAACCATCATTGTTGCAGGTAGTTTTATGATTTTGAAATGGACAACCTTAGGATTAGTGGGCTTGGTTATGGTGCAGGGGCTTACCCAATTAGCTTACGCCAATTGGAAATGGCCTTATGAAGTTTGTAAATCTTTTAATATTAGTTTCTTGAAATTTCTCATTATTGGCTTTCGTGAATCAAGAAATAAAATAGCTTTAGGCCTGGCCAGTTCTTCAGATTAATATCTTTTAAATTTTTAAATATGGACATTAAAAAGTTAACCAGAATTTTCCAACCGCACTTGGTTGCGCTATTGGGTTTATTTGCATTAAATGTACTTTTTTTCTCTCCATTGGTTAATGGCAAAAAACTCAAACAAGAGGATATAAATCAGTTTGAATATATTACCCGGTTTAATGAAAATACGGACAATCAGTCTATTGTGAGTAAATATTCAGATAATTTTAATGGGACTATTGATCAATCTCTTTGGACAGATAATATGTTAGGTGGAATGCCCATTTATTTGATTCATAATGATGATAAGGGTAATATTTTAAATGATCTTATTCCTAATAAATGGACTCCCATTGGGCGTATGTTTATTTTTTCAGCGATAGCTTACGCTTTCTTTCTTTTCCTGTCCATTCCAACCTTTCTCTCTTTTGTAGGCGCATTTACTATGGCTTTTTCAACCAATAATTTAATTCTATTAGAGAGCGGTCACATGACTAAACTTGCTGTGCTAAGTTATGCGCCTCTTGTTATCATGGGATTTATTGCTGTGTTTAAAAATAGATTCATCGTCGGAGTAACTCTTTTTTCTGTTGGATTGAGCTTAATGCTTGCTATGAATCATATTCAAATGACTTATTATCTCTTTTTGGCCCTCCTCATTATTTATGTGATGGAAGGCTTTAAAAGTTTTAAAAATCGAACCATGTTGCCTTTTGGTAAAGCAAGTTTGGGATTGTTTGTTGGATTGTTAATTAGTATATTATCTAACTTAAACATAATGTGGCCGGTATATGAAATGAGTAAGGAAACGGTGAGGGGAACCACAGTTATTAATAATCCTGAAAAAGTAAAAGAGATTGCGGCAAGTTTGTCTAACCCCAATATGTCAGCGTTGAAATTTCCTGATGCCTCGGAGCAAAGCAGTGATAAAGGAGGTTTGAGTTATGATAATGCTATGCTTTGGAGTTTCGGTTGGAAAGATATTATTTCAGCCTATATTCCTGGTTTTGTCGGGGGTAGTGAAAAAGAATTTTTACCTTCCTCTTCTAAATTAGCAAAAATTAATATTATTCCAGACTTACGGTTCAATCTATATTGGGGAACCTTAAAATCAACAAATGGCCCTGTTTACGTTGGAGCAATCATCGTTTTTCTGGCTAACCTGGGCTTGTTTTTACCTAAAGATATGCTAACGAAATCGTTAGCTTTTGCTATTCTTCTCACCATAATTTTGTCCTTTGGTAAGTATTTAGGTTTTATAAATGAATTTTTATTCGATTATCTTCCTTTTTATAATAAATTTCGGGCGCCTAATTCAATATGGGGAGTAACGACTATTTTTATAAATGTCCTGGCTATTTATAGTGTATCTCAATTTCTCTTTGGTGAAATTGGAAAGGAGGTTAAATTAAAAGCACTTAAAAATGCTTTCTATTTCTGTGGTGGTATTGCGCTTTTTTTTCTTCTTATTGGAGGCTTCTTTTTTGAATTTTATGGAAGCAGGGATCCTGAAATGGTTCAAATGGGTTACATGCAGGAGGAGTTGTTTGATGCCCGAAAAATACTGCAGAGGTTGGATGCTCTCAGAACCTTACTGCTTGTCAGTTTGGCTGCATTGTTACTTTGGTTTTCTGTGAATAAGACATTAAAAAGTAATTTGGTTATTGCCCTTTTGGTCCTATTGATGATAGGTGACCTTTGGCAAATTGGGAAAAGATATATTGCCAGAGATAAATTTACTTCAATATCTCTGCTATTGGATGTTTCATCACCCAATAATTATCAAAATTCCATTCACACTGCTAAAGAATTAGGGTAGATTTGGTTTTTATTCATTTTTAATTGTTTCTATTGGAATTTTCCATTATTATTTGCACTTATAATCGCGCAAAAATCTTAGCACAATGTTTGACTTCGTTGGCAGAACAGTCGTTCCCAATAGAGAATTATGAAGTTATTATTGTTAATAATAATTCAACGGATAATACGGAGGAAGTTGCGCAATCCTATGCATCCATCTGGCCTTTTTTTATATATGTAACAGAAAATGATCGATGGCTAAGTAATGCAAGAAACACGGGAAGTAAATTTGCAAATGGCGAATTTCTGATATTCCTGGATGATGATGTAATCATTCCTCCTACCTATTTGGATAGAGTTTTTTATGTAAAAAATAAATACGGATTCAAATGTTGGGGAGGTATTGATATTCCGCATTATGAAACAGAAAAGCCTCATTGGGTAAAGGATTCTTATCTTCAATTTCGCTTGTCTTATGTTTCTATTCAACAAGTTAATGCTAAGAAAAAAGAGTGTGTTACAGGTTTTTCTTTTATTATTGAAAAAAAATTGCTTTTTGATATGGGTGGTTTTGATCCTCGTGTCGGAATGAAAGGTGATGTGGTTGGTTACGGTGAGGAAACCTACCTTCAATATCAGTTACATGAAAGGGGCATCCCCGTTGGGTATGATCCCGAACTTAAGCTTTATCACCACATGTTGCCACATAAGCTTAACCTTAAATGGTACTTTGATGCCGCAGACGCATTGGGAAAAAGTCAGGCTGTGTTTAAAAGAGATCTCACTGGTTTTCCTTTATACCTATTGATTATTAAGACTTTCATGGAGATTTGGTTAGTTACACTGGCAGATTTAATTAAAAGTACCTATAAATTTGTATTTTTTAAAGACTATCATTGGCAAAATTGGCTCATCGATAGTTTTAAAAAGATTTATAAACGTAAAAGATTTCTCAAAGATTTAATCCATAAACCAAATTGATTTTTTAAAATACTAAATTAATTTTATCATGTTAATTGATTTAATCGCAGGCGCCAGACCTAATTTCATGAAAATTGCTCCTATCATTAAGGCCATAAATGATAGAAAATCAGAAGAATATATTATTTCCTTCAGACTTGTTCATACAGGTCAGCATTTTGATAAAAATATGAGCGATTCCTTTTTTGAGGAATTGGGGTTGCCTGAACCTGATGTTAATCTGGGGGCAGGTGGTGGAACGCAGGCGGAGCAAACGGCCAAAATAATGATTGGATATGAAAAATTATTAATGTCATCCCCTTCTGATTTATGTTTGGTTGTAGGTGACGTTACCTCTACAATGGCTTGTGCTATTGTAGCGAAAAAAATGAATATAAAAGTAGCTCATGTCGAAGGCGGTATTCGATCTGGTGATTTATCTATGCCTGAGGAAATTAATAGATTAGTGACAGATAGTATTACAGATTATTATTTCACCACTTCTGAAATAGCAAATGAAAATCTTAGGAAGGCTGGCATCGAAGATGATAAAATACATTTTGTTGGTAATACTATGATTGATACCCTGTTAGCTAATACATCGAGATTCGTAAAACCGGAAGTTTGGGATGTTGCAAATTTGATGTCTGGTGAATATCTCGTCATGACTTTGCACAGACCAGCAAATGTAGATCAGGAGGAAAATTTGAAGTTTTTAATTGAAGAACTTATTAAAACTGCAAAAGGTCTTAAAATTATTTTTCCTGTTCATCCCAGAACCAGACAAGTATTAAATAAGCTAACTATCGATGCTGATAATTTGATACTGATTGAACCTCAATCCTATCTGAGATTCAATTATCTGGTGCAACATGCTAAAGCAGTGATCACCGATTCTGGTGGAATTACAGAAGAAACAACTGTTTTTGGTATTCCATGTATGACCCTCAGAGCAAATACAGAACGACCAGAAACCATATCTATTGGCACCAATGTTTTGCTGGGGACTAATCCTGAATCAATAGCTCCGGCTATGGAAAAACTTTTAAGTGGACATTGGAAAAAAGGAGCTATTCCTCCGCTATGGGATGGTCAAACAGGATCAAGAATCATATCTATAATAGAAAAGCTGGCTTAATGAGAGGTTATTTATTAAATTTTATTTAAATGGAATCTACTCCTTTTTTTTCCATTTGTTTACCTGCTTATGAACAAGTTTTTTTTCTAAAACAAACCTTGGATTCTATCCAAAAGCAGCTTTTTACCGATTATGAAATTATATTTTCAGATGATTCAACATCTGAGGAGGTTTATAAGCTGGTTCATTCTTATGACTTTCATGGAAAATTAAAGTATTTTCGGCAAATCCCTTCCCTGGGTAGTCCTGAAAATTGGAATTTTACGCTTAATCAATCCCGTGGTAAATGGATAAAAATACTCCATCATGACGATGCTCTTTTTGATGAATTTACTTTGCAAAATTTATACGTCTTAGCCTTAAAAACAAATAAAAACTGGATTGCGGGAGCGCCAGTGCATCCGTCACCTCCTGTAGATAGATTTTGTACCATTTTGCTTCCAAGGGGCCTTTGGTTGCTGGAAAAATATCCGGGAATTTTAGCCTTTGGTAATTGCTTAGGGGTTCCAAGTGTTACTTTGATTAAAAGGGAATGTAGTAAACCTTATGATAAAAATTTAATCTGGTTGGTAGATGTCGCCTATTATTTGAATCTTATTCATGATATTGGTTTTTTTGAATATTATGATAAACCTTTGATTTGGAGAAATGCCGGCGAACATAATCTTACGAATCTTTACTTTAATAAGCCAGATGTTGAAATAAATGAATTGTTATACATTAAAAAATTAATGCCCAAATTATTTCCATTTTGGCTTGATACTTTAATTGGCGCTAAGCTGGTTCGTATCTGCCATTTTGCTAATATTAAAGATAAAAGACAGCTGGCTATTAATAATTTGGAATGTAACTCTGTATGGCTAAATTTATATTTTAAATTTTCAAATAATAATACATTCGAAAAAATTATCGTTATCCTTAGCAAAATCATTTTTAAACTATCCAGCAAAATATTTGGTAAGTTTTTAATGAAGGGTATTCAAATTAAAAGTGATTGAAATTGAACTTTTTACGCAGAATTTGTTAACTTTAGCATTCTGCATTTTCCCTCTTTTTAACCCAGCTAAATTAAATTAATGAAGAATTTATTTTACGTCTGCACAATTGTTTTAAATATTCTTTTCTTGAATGTATATTCAGTTGTTGCTCAACCCTGGGCGGAGGTTTCCAGTACGGTAGCTCCTAATTTTTACAGGATGAAAACGTCGGGAGATGCTGTTTTGAATGCAGTTAAAACCCAAAAAGGAAAAGGTTTCAAGGCATTTAAAAGATGGGAAAAATATTGGGATCAACGTGTTTTTCCGGATGGATCCTTTCCACCAGCGAATTTAGTTCAAAAAAACTGGGAACTTTATCAAACTGAAAAATCTCTTTCAGTGGTGGTTCCAGGTTCTTCATGGACGAGTCTTGGTCCTAATTCTTCTACAGGCGGCTATGCAGGTATTGGAAGAATCAACAGATTAACTTTTCATCCCACAAATACAAATATAATTTTCGCTTGTACTGCTGGAGGAGGACTCTGGAAAACGTCTAACGGAGGTAGTTCCTGGATTCCCTTGACAGATAATTTGGCTTCGATAGGTACCTCTGGTCTGGTAATTAATCCTACAAACACCAATATAATGTATCTGGCAACTGGTGATGGCGATGGATCGGATACCTACTCTTACGGGGTTTTAAAAAGTATAGATGGTGGAATTTCCTGGAATACAACAGGTCTTACTTTTACTCCAGGTACTGTTATTTATAAGTTGCAACCTCATGCGACTGATCCGAATATATTACTCGCTGGTACCAATGGCGGGTTATATAGAACGGCGAATGGAGGTACAAGCTGGACAAAAGTAGTAGCAAGTGGTCAATTTTATGATATAGAGGCATTGTCAGCTTCCAATATGGTGGCAGTAACTAAAGGAGGTTTCTATCGATCAACTGATGGAGGTGCCACCTGGGTTTTGGTGACAACTATAAGCAGTACAGGAAGAATTGCTTTGGCTGTTAGTGCCTCAAATCCAAATTTCGTTGCCGCCCTGGTTTCAAATACAAGCAATGGTTTTAAAGGTTTTTATGCATCTGTTGACGGCGGTTTGACATATACGCTTCGTTCTTCAACTCCCAATGTAATGGGATGGGAGACAAATGGCAGTGATTCAGGTGGACAAGCATGGTATGATATATGTATCGCCGTATCTCCCACAGATATAAATCAAATTATAGTTGGAGGTGTAAATACTTGGAAATCAACTAATGGAGGTACTTCCTGGTCAATTATGACCAATTGGTATCAGACTTCCACCGTGCCCGCTATGCATGCTGATCATCATGATTTGATTTTTCTGAATAGTACAACCATTTACGCAGCGAATGATGGAGGTATTTATAGGTCCACAAATAGTGGAGTATCCTGGACAGATTTAACCAACGGAATGGCTATTAGTCAATTATACCGAGCTAGTGCCGCACAAACTGATACCAGAGTCATAGCGGGTTTACAAGATAATGGCACCAAATTGAGAAGTACTACAGGAACCTGGAGTGACGAGATAGGGGGCGATGGAATGGATTGTGCCATAGATCCAACCAATGCTTCCTACATGTATGGGACTTTATATTATGGAGATATTCAACGATCTACAAATGGTGGAAGTAGCTGGACGTCCATTACTCCCTCAACAGGAACAGATGGTGCCTGGGTAACTCCCGTACTGTTGGATCCTGTTAATCCATCGATCATCTATATGGGATATACAGATTTAATGAAATCAACCGATAGGGGAACTACCTGGAGTAAAATTTCAGCAGGACAAACGGCAGGTAAATTTATCTCTAATATTGCGGTGGCTCCTTCAAATTCTTTAGTGATTTATATTAGCTGGGGCACAGCCATGGCAAAAACTATTAATGGGGGTATTAGTTGGACAACCGTAACTGCACCGATATCGTCTCAAATTTCATCCTTAATGGTTGATCCAACGAATCCAAATAATCTTTATGCCACCTATTCCAATTTTACGGCAGGCGCAAAGGTATATTATTCAAATAATGGGGGAACATCCTGGACAAATATCTCAGGTACCTTACCGAATATTCCAGCGAATAAAATAATTTATCAAACAGGCAGTAATGGAGCCTTGTATCTGGGTATGGATGTGGGTATTTATTACAAGGATAATACACAGACAGATTGGTCTCTATATAATAGTGGATTGCCCAATGTAGAGATTTTTGATTTGGAAATCCGATATAGTGATAAGAAATTAATTGCTGCCACTTATGGAAGAGGACTGTGGGAAAGCCCTCTATATGTTGGAACGCCACTTGCAGTTCCTGCTGTATCCTCTTTTTCTCCAACGTCGGCAACGAAGGGCAATACAGTTACTATAACCGGTAGTAATTTTAATGGTATAACATCGGTCAGCTTTGGTGGTACCGCAGCAAGCTCTTTTACAGTCGTTAATCCTACCAGTATAACCGCCATAGTTGGAAATGGAAATTCAGGTAATGTCTCTATTTCAAATGCTGCAGGAACGGGAACTCTTTCAGGATTTACTTACATAAATACAGTACCGACGATTACGTCATTTAGTCCAACGTCGGGTAAGACGGGTCAGGTAGTCAACATAACAGGAACGAATTTTACGGGAGCAACGGCAGTGAGCTTTGGTGGGACCGCTGCAACTACGTTTACCGTAGTTAGTGCAACGAGCATCAATGCGACCGTTGGTGCAGGAGCGTCAGGCTCTGTATCAGTAACGACAGCATCGGGAACGGGAACATTGGCAGGTTTCACCTATTTACCTCCACCAACGATTACATCATTTAGTCCCACCTCGGCAGGTACGGGTCAGACCGTCACTATAACGGGAACGAACTTTACGGGAGCGACCGCGGTAAGCTTTGGTGGTACTGCAGCCACCTCATTTACCGTAGTGAGTGCAACGAGCATCACCGCAGTAGTTGCTTCAGGTACAACGGGTGCAGTGAGTGTAACTACCTCAAATGGCATTAGCAGCAGAGCTGGATTTACCTTTATAACATCAACACCAGCACCTACGATTACGTCATTTACTCCAACATCGGGTAAGACAGGTCAGGTGGTTAACATAACGGGAACAAATTTCACGAGAACGACGGCTGTCAGCTTTGGTGGAAGGGCAGCCACTACGTTTAACGTAGTTAGTGCAACGAGCATCAATGCGACCGTTGGTGCAGGAGCGTCAGGCTCTGTATCAGTAACGACAGCATCGGGAACGGGAACATTGGCAGGTTTCACCTATTTACCTCCACCAACGATTACATCATTTAGTCCCACCTCGGCAGGTACGGGTCAGACCGTCACTATAACGGGAACGAACTTTACGGGAGCGACCGCGGTAAGCTTTGGTGGTACTGCAGCCACCTCATTTACCGTAGTGAGTGCAACGAGCATCACCGCAGTAGTTGCTTCAGGTACAACGGGTGCAGTGAGCGTAACCACATCAAATGGCATAGCCAGCAGAGCTGGATTTACCTTTATAACAGCAACACCAACACCAACGATTACGTCATTTACTCCAACATCGGGTAAGACGGGTCAGGTAGTTAACATAACAGGAACAAATTTTACTGGAGCGTCGGCGGTTAGCTTTGGTGGGTCCGCTGCAACGACGTTTACCGTGGTAAGTGCAACTAGCATCACCGCGGTGGTTGCTTCAGGTACAACGGGTGCCGTGAGTGTAACCACATCAAATGGCATAGCCAGCAGAGCTGGATTTACCTTTATAACAGCAACACCAGCGCCTGCTATTACGTCATTTACCCCAACATCGGGTAAGACGGGTCAGGTGGTCAACATTATAGGAACGAATTTAACGGGAGCAACAGCAGTGAGCTTTGGTGGGACGGCTGCCAGATCGTTTACTGTGGTTAGTGCAACGAGCATCAATGCGACCGTTGGTGCAGGAGCGTCTGGCTCTGTATCAGTAACGACAGCAGCAGGAACGGGTACGCGTGCGGGATTCACCTATTTACCTCCTCCGACGATTACGTCATTTAGTCCTACCTCGGCTGGAACAGGACAGACGGTAACTATAACGGGTACTAACTTTACAGGAGTCACGGCGGTTCGATTTGGGAATACCGCAGCATCTTCATTTACTGTGGTTAGTGCAACGTCTATTACGGCAGTAGTTGGAACGGGTAAAACTGGAAATGTTCGGGTTGTAACGGCAAATGGAGCAATAACTAAAAGCGGTTTCACTTATCTGGCTCCTCCAACTATAAGTTCCTTCAGTCCAACTTCGGCTGGAACGGGTCAGACGGTAACTATATCAGGAACTAATTTTACGGGAGCAACAATTGTAAGTTTTGGCGGTACCCCAGCCACCTCATTCACTGTGGTTAGTGCAACAAGTATTACCGCAGTAGTTGGTGCAGGTGCTACAGGTAGTGTTAGCGTAACCACATCAAATGGTATTGGCAGCAGAGCTGGATTTACCTTTATAACAGCAACACCAGCGCCTGCTATTACGTCA